>PLAI01000353.1 GCA_003134075.1 Methylocystaceae bacterium
GCCCGCGACGGCCGTCGTTCGGACGCGCTACAGCCCATCTTCAATAACCCATATAGCAGAAAAGGGCGCCCCCTAAGGACACCCTTCGGCCGGCGCGTCGCGCCGCTCTATAGCATGGGAGAACGGCGATGCAGCAGAAATTTTGCCGCGCGCGACTTCCGCGCGCGGCTTCCCGCGCCCGCCTTACGCCGCCGCCCTGAGCGCGAGCGGTCCCTCATTGCCGAGCGGCGCGCGCGCGCCCGCCGCGCCGACCCGTCCTTGGGCGCCGCGCAGCGCGCCCGGCGCCAGCTCCTTGCCAAGGAAACGCGCCTCCTCCACCCATCCGGGCATGACAAGGCCTTCGGTCAGCGCCCGCTCGAAGCCGAAGCGCCGGTAATAGGGCTCGTCGCCGACCAGCAGCACGGCGCGATGATTGCGCGCGCGCGCCCGGTCCAGACTGGTCTCGATCATCGCGGCGCCAAGGCCGAGCGAGCGATAATCGCTGGCCACCGCGAGCGGCCCGAGCAGCAGCGCCGCGCGCCCCGGCCCGGCCTGGATCGGCCATAGCCGCAAGGTCGCGACGAGCCGCGCGCCGTCATACGCCGCGAGCGCCAGGCCCCGCGCGGGAAGACGCCCGGCGCGCAGCTTCTCGCAAGTCTTCAGAAAACGCGCCGGTCCGAAACTCGCGTCGAGCAGCTTTTCGCGCGCGAAAATATCGTCCGGCGATTCGTCGTCGATGACGAAGCCGGCGGGTGCGAAAGCCGCGTGGGGCGCGGCCTGAAGGGCAAGATCAAAGGTCATCTCTGCCTCCATCGGAAGACAAGCGACCCTCGCGCCTCGCGCTGGACAAATCAGCGCCGGCCGGCCGGGACAGGAAGAACGAAGGGTTTTTCAAGACTCTCTCCCGCTCGCGCAAGAAAGACCGCTCAGATCACGAAGGATTCCAACGGCGCGAAGCCATTGAAGCAGATCGAGGAATAGGTCGTTGTATAGGCGCCCGTCCCCTCGATCAGCACCTTGGCGCCGATCTCCAGACTCACGGGAAGCGCATACGGCTCCTTCTCGTAAAGCACGTCGATCGAATCGCAGCTTGGTCCGGCGATTACGCAAGGGGCGGCGGCGTCGCCGTCGAACTCGGTGCGGATCGGATAGCGAATCATTTCGTCGGTGGTCTCGGCGAGGCCGTTGAATTTGCCGATGTCGAGATAGACCCAGCGCAGCGTGTCGTCTTGCGACTTCTTCGAAATCAGCACCACTTCCGCCTCGATCACGCCGGCGTTGCCGACCATGCCGCGCCCCGGTTCGATGATCGTCTCGGGAATGCGGTTGCCGAAATGCTTGGACAGCGCGCGAAAGATCACATTGCCGTAGGTTTTCACCGCCGGCACGTTATTGAGATATTTGGTCGGAAAGCCGCCGCCTAGGTTGACCATCTGCAACTGAATGCCGCGCTCCGCGAGTTCGCGGAAAATGGCCGACGCGGACGCCAGCGCGCCGTCCCACATCCGCGGATTGCGCTGCTGCGAGCCGACATGGAACGACACGCCATGGGCGGCGAGGCCGAGCGCATGGGCGTGCTCCAGCACCCGCGGCGCCATCTCGGGCACGCAGCCGAATTTGCGCGACAGCGGCCATTCGGCCCCGGAGCCGTCGCACAAAATGCGGCAGAACACCTTGGAGCCGGGCGCCGCCCGGGCGATCTTTTCGACCTCGGCCTCGCAATCGACCGCGAACAGCCGCACCCCCAGCGCATAGGCGCGGGCGATGTCGCGCTCCTTCTTGATGGTGTTGCCGAAGCTGATTCGATCGGATCTCGCCCCGGCGGCCAGCGACATTTCGATCTCGGCCACCGAAGCCGTGTCGAAGCACGAGCCCAGCGTCGCCAGCAGGGAGAGCACCTCCGGCGCGGGATTGGCCTTCACCGCATAGAAGACGCGCGTGTCGGGCAGCGCCTTGGCGAAGGCGCGGTAATTGTCGCGCACGACGTCGAGATCGACGACGAGGCATGGGCCAATGTCGCGGCCTTCAAGACGGCGCGCGCGCAGAAATTCCTGAATACGATTGGTCATCGCGGCATCCCCCCAACGAAGGGCGCGGGCCAGGCCGCGCCAAGAAACAGGCTTCGGTGGACAGCAAACGTCCTTCGCCCGCGCGCGTTGGAGACGCGACGAACGTCGTAAGTCCGCGATCCTCAAGATCGACGCCGCGCGCTATGTCGCGCGACCGCGATCCGGTGATGCGCCGTCGGCGACCCAATGAAGACAGAAATGCGCATGACGCGCATGACGGTCATCTGGACAGCCATCGTTTGGAAGGGGGTTTGGTCCCGTCCGCACGCCCGGCAAGAAAGACAAGCCTCTTCGGTAAGCCGACCTTTGGAGGGCCGACAGAGACGAAAAAGCCCGGTCCGTCGTTGCTTTAAGTCGCGATCCTCCGCTGAAACGGAGTTCGCCGGTTCGCCTCCGGCTGCCGGTTTTTTCTGAAGGGTGGTTAACCGGCCTCTTGTCCGGATCCCCACCAACCGACACACGACCACAGGCACGTGCGATTTGGGCAATTCTTTAAATACGCGCATTTTGACCGATGACAAGCTTTTTCTGGGCAACAGCGTAATTTTTACGCAGCCAGGCGCCTAGCGCTTGGCGGCGGCGCCCATATCATGTTCCACGAAGTCTCGATGGCGCGCGAAAACGCTTCCCGCGAGTTTCGCCGGTCGGTCAAATCCACGGGCGAAACGAGGGATCGTTCGATTCGGCCGACGGAGTTCCGCGCCAGCCTTTGACAAGCTCCCGCCCGCCCGGCATTACAAACAAAACCCTTCATGCCGGATAAAAGCCAGAATCATGAGAGCCGAACGCTATAATTTCGCCGTGACCGAGCCCAAGTGGCGCAAAATCTGGGAGGACGCGGAGGTCTTTAAAGCCGGCGCGACCTTGGACGCTGGCGCGCCCGAAAAGCCCAAATATTACGTGCTGGAGATGTTTCCCTATCCATCGGGACGCATCCACATGGGCCATGTGCGCAACTATTCGATGGGCGACGTGATCGCCCGCTTCATGCGCGCCAAGGGCGCCGACGTGCTGCATCCGATGGGCTGGGACGCCTTCGGTCTTCCCGCCGAGAACGCGGCCATGCAGGGCAAGCGCCACCCGGCCGAATGGACCTACGCCAATATCGCGGCGATGCGCGCGCAACTGAAATCCTTGGGTCTTTCGCTCGACTGGTCGCGCGAGATCGCGACCTGCGATCCCGCCTATTACGGTCGCCAGCAGCAGTTGTTTCTGGATTTCCTCAAGGCCGGGATTGTCGTTCGCAAACAGTCCAAGGTGAATTGGGATCCGGTCGATCACACCGTGCTCGCCAATGAGCAGGTGATCGACGGGCGCGGCTGGCGCTCCGGCGCGCTCGTCGAGCAGCGCGAACTGACGCAATGGTTCTTCAAGATCACCGATTACGCCGAGGAACTGCTGACCGGGCTCGATACACTGGAGCGCTGGCCCGACAAGGTGCGGCTGATGCAGCGCAACTGGATCGGCCGNNCGAAGTGTTCACGACGCGCGCCGACACGCTGTTCGGCGCGAAATTCGTCGCCGTCGCGGCGGATCATCCGCTCGCGCAAGGGCTCGCCGCCAGCAATCCCGCGTTAAAGGCGTTTATCGACGAATGCCATCAGATGGGCACGTCGGTCGCGGCGATCGAGACAGCGGAGAAAAAGGGTTTCGACACCGGACTCAAGGTCGTTCACCCATTCGACGACACATGGCTGCTGCCGGTCTATGTCGCCAATTTCGTGTTGATGGATTATGGGACTGGCGCCATTTTCGGCTGCCCTGCGCATGACCAGCGCGACCTCGACTTCGCCATTAAATACGGCCTCGGCGCGACGCCGGTGGTTTGCCCGGAAGGCGTCGATCCCGCGACGCTCGAGATCACCGACACCGCCCATGACGGCGAAGGCCGGCTGATCAACTCGCGCTTTCTCGACGGGCTCAGCGTGGCGGAGGCCAAGGAAGCGGCGGCGAGCCGGCTGGAACAGACGGAGCTGTTCGGCGCGCCCCAGGGTCGCCGCAAGGTCAATTACAAGCTGCGCGACTGGGGCGTCTCGCGCCAGCGCTATTGGGGNNCGGACTTGCCCGTGAAGCTGCCGGAAGACGTGACTTTCGATCAGCCCGGCAATCCGCTCGACCGCCATCCGACCTGGAAACACATGGCTTGCCCCACCTGCGGCAAGCCGGCGCGGCGCGAGACCGACNNTGGCCCGCTGGCTGCCGGTCGATCAATATATCGGCGGCATCGAGCACGCGATCCTGCACCTGCTGTATTCACGATTCTTCGCGCGAGCGATGAGGGATTCAGGCCACGGCGCGCTGGCCGAGCCTTTCGCCGGCCTCTTCACCCAGGGCATGGTGGTGCACGAGACCTATAAAGGCCCAGACGGCTGGGTCTCTCCCGCCGACATCCGCATCGAGGCCGGCGACAACGGCCGCCGCGCCTTTCTGATCGAGGACAATCTCGAAATCGTTATCGGCCCGATCGAAAAAATGTCGAAGTCGAAGAAGAACACGGTCGACCCCGACGACATCATCGCGAGCTATGGCGCCGACACGGCGCGGCTGTTCGTGCTGTCGGATTCGCCGCCCGACCGCGACGTGATCTGGTCCGACGAGGGCGCGCAGGGTGCCTGGCGCTTCGTGCAGCGCCTTTGGCGCGTCACCGGCGAATTGGGCCGCGTCGCCGCGCCTCTGAGCGCGCCTACGCCAGCTGAGTTCGTCGGCGAGGCGCTGAAGCTGCGCCAGGCGACGCATCGCGCCATCGCGCAAGTCACCGAGAATATCGAGCGGCTGCGCTTCAACAGCGCCATCGCCCGAATCCGCGAATTCGCCAACGAACTGACGACCGCGCTCGACGCGGTGACCGAAGAGGGCGTCGCGGCCGATCTCGCCTTCGCCTTCCGCGAGGCGGCGCGGACGCTGATCGTGCTGGTCGCGCCGATGACGCCGCATGTCGCCGAGGAATGCTGGGCCGATCTCGGCCATGAGGGCCTCGTCGCGCAAGCGCCCTGGCCCGTCGCGGATCCCGCGCTGGTCGCGCAAGACATGGTGAATCTGCCGGTGCAGGTCAACGGCAAGAAGCGCGCGGAAATTCTCGTCGCGAAGGACGCGGATGAAGCGACCGCGCGCGCCGAGGCGCTGGCGCAAGACGGCGTGCAACGCGCGCTGGAGGGCAGGGCGGTGAAGAAGTTCATCCTCGTGCCCAACCGCATCGTCAACATCGTGGCTTGATCGGGGCCGCGCGAGCAACGGGAGCAACATGACCGCGGTCAAAAAGGGCGACGCCGAGGGCTTCGTCGAGGCGCCACCCGCGCCCGTCTTCCTGTTTCTGCTGCATGGCGCCGACGCCGGGCTCGCGCGCGAGCGCGCGCTGCGGCTTGTCTCCCGCCGCGTCGACGACCGCCACGATCCCTTTCAGTTCGTCGAGATGAGCGGCGACGCCATCGCCGCCGATCCGCTGGCGCTCGTCGACGAGGCCAACACGGTCGGACTGTTCGGCGGGCGCCGCGCGCTGCTGGTCGAGACCGGCGCGAAATCGGTCGCGCCGGCGATAGAAATGCTGCTCGCCGCGCCCCCTAAGGATTGCAGCGTGATCCTGACGGCCGGCGCGCTGCGCAAGGACGCGCCGCTGCGAAAGTTGGTGGAAGGCGCGAAGCTCGGCGCGGCGATAGAGTGCTCGCAGGACAGCGACGCCGATCTCAATACGCTTATCGACGGGTTCCTGGCCGCTGAACGGCTGGCGATCTCCAACGAGGCGCGCGCGCTGTTGCAGGCGGCGCTTGGCGAGGACCGACTGATGAGCCGCGCCGAACTGCAAAAGCTCGCGCTTTATATGCGCGGGCGGGAGCGGGTCGAGGCCGAGGATGTGACCGAAATCGTCGCCCACGCCGCCGTCGTGGCGACCGACGGCGTGGTGCTCGACGCCTTCGCCGGCCGCATGCGCGCCGCCGGCGCCGATTTCGACGATGCGCTGGCGCGCGGCGGCGATCCCACGATGCTGATCGTCAACGCGCTGCGTTACGCAATGGCGCTGCATCGCGGCCGCGTTGGCGGCGGCGCGATGACGGTCAAGCGCGCCGGCTTCTTCGGCGTGCCCGACGCGGCGATAGAAACGCATCTAAAGCTATGGCCGCCGGCGCGCCTCGCCGCGACCATCGAGAGACTGCGCGAGGCGCAAACAAGAGCGAGGGCGCACGCAGATGTCGCGCGGTTGGAGGCGGCGCGCGCGCTGATGCACATAGCGAGCGCGGCGGGGGCGGGGTAGCCCCGCGCTTACTTCTTCCCCGCGACCTTCTTCGCCGCCGCCTTTTTCGCGGGCGCTTTCTTGGTCGCCGCCGCCGCCTTCTTGACCGGCGTGGCGTCCTCGAACGGCGTCTCCTCGCTGTCGGCTATCGCCTTCTTGGGCTTCGCCGCCGCCTTCTTGGCTGGCGCCTTTTTCTTCACCGGGCCGCCCTTTTCCTCGATCAGGCGAATGGCCTCGTCGAGGTTCACTTCGTCGATGCTCATGCCCTTGGGCAGGGTCGCATTGACCTTGCCGAGGTTGACGTAGGGGCCAAAGCGCCCCTCGCGCACGGTGATGACGCCGCCTTCTGGATGTTCGCCGAGCACGCGCCCGCCGGCGCTTCCGCCGCCGCCCGCGGCCTTCGCCGCCAGCAACGGGATCGCCTGCTCCAGCGTCACCGCCGCCGCGTCGGTTCCCTTTGGCAGAGTGGCGTTGATCTTGCCCCAGTTGACGTAAGGCCCGTAACGACCGGCCTTGACCGACACCGCGCCGCCGTCCGGATGGTCGCCGATCACGCGGCCGGGGTCGTTCGAGGCGCCAAAGCGCCCGCCGCCGCCCTGTTCCTTCGCGACGATGAGATCAATGGCGCGATTGGCGCCGATGGTCAGCACGTCGTCGTCGCGGCCGATATTGGCGTAGGTCTTGCCGTGCTGCACGTAAGGCCCGAAGCGCCCAATGCCGGCGACGATGGGGTCGCCGGAGGTCGGGTGCCTGGCCACCTCGCGCGGCAACGACAGCAGCGCGATCGCCTGTTGCAGCGTCAGATCGTCCGGCTTGATGGTCTTTGGCAGCGACGAGCGCTTGGGCTTCTCGCCGCCCTCGATCTGCTCGCCCTCTTGCACATAAACTCCAAAACGCCCGTCGCGCAGCGTGATCTCGGCGCCGCTCTCGGGGTCTTGCCCCAGCACCTTCACGCCTGGGCGCGCGTTCTCGGCGGCGTCGCCGGTCGGCGGCGACAGCGTGCGGGTGAAGCGGCATTCGGGATAGTTCGAGCAGCCGATAAAGGCGCCGTATTTGCCGAGTTTGAGCGACAGCTTGCCGTTTTCGCAGGAGGGGCAGCCGCGCGGATCGCCGCCGTCCGCCTTGGCCGGGAAAATATGCGGTCCCAGCAGATCGTTGAGGCTGTCGAGCACCTGTGTCGTGCGTAGCTCCTTGGTGCCGTCGACGGCGGCGGAAAAATCCTTCCAGAAGTCGCGCAGCACCGTCTTCCAGTCGATCTCGTTATTGGAGACGAGATCGAGCTTTTCCTCGAGGTCCGCAGTGAAATCATATTCGACATAGCGCGTGAAAAAGCTTTCGAGGAACGCGACGACCAGCCGGCCCTTGTCCTCCGGCACGAGGCGCTTTTTCTCGATTCGCACATAGTCGCGCTCGCCGAGCACGGCGACCGTGGAGGCGTAGGTCGAGGGCCGGCCGATGCCGAGCTCCTCCATGCGCTTGATCAGCGTCGCCTCGGTGAAGCGCGGCGGCGGCTCGGTGAAATGCTGGGTCGCGTCGATCTTCTCGCGCGTGACGGGCTCGCCGGCCTCCATGCGGGGCAGGCGGCCGCCGTCCTCGTCCGCCTCGTCGTCGCGGCCTTCCTGATAGAGTTCGAGAAATCCGGCGAAACGCACGACCTGGCCGGTGGCGCGCAGCTCCAAGGCGCGCGCCCCCGCTTTGGCGTCGATGTCGACCGTGGTGCGCTCCAGCTCCGCGGATTCCATCTGGCTGGCGACGGCGCGATTCCAGATCAGCTCATACAGCTTGGCCTGTTCGGGTTCGAGATGGCGCGCCATGTCCTTGGGCAGGCGGCTCGCGTCGGTGGGGCGGATCGCCTCATGCGCTTCCTGCGCGTTCTTCGCCTTGGCGGTGTATTTGCGCGGCGCCTTGGGCACGAAGCGCTCGCCATATTGCTTGCCGATCACCGTGCGTATGCTGCCGATCGCCTCCGGCGCCATGTCGACGCCGTCGGTTCGCATATAGGTGATGGGGCCGGCGGTCTCGCCGCCGATGTCGACGCCTTCATAAAGCCGCTGCGCGATGCGCATGGTGTGCGCCGGCGCCAGCCCGAGCTTTCGCGAGGCTTCCTGTTGCAGCGTCGAGGTCGTGAAAGGCGCGTAGGGGTGGCGCTTGACGGGCCTGGCTTCTACGGAGCGCACCTTGAATTGCGCGGCGTCGAGCGCCTTCTTGAAATCCTCGGCCTCCTTGCCCTCGCCGATGTCGAGCCGCGTGATCTTTCTGCCGTCGGCGCCGACGAGCCGGGCGGTGAACGGCTCGTCGCGCGCCGTTTTAAGATGCGCGACCAGCGACCAATATTCGCGGCTGACGAACTTTTCGATCTCCAGCTCGCGGTCGCAGACGAGGCGCAGCGCGACCGATTGCACGCGCCCGGCCGAGCGCGCCCCGGGCAGCTTGCGCCACAGCACGGGCGACAGCGTGAAGCCGACGAGATAGTCCAGCGCGCGGCGGGCGAGATAGGCGTCGACGAGCGCCTGGTCGATCTGGCGCGGATGCGCCATCGCCTCCTTGATCGCGTCCTTGGTGACGGCGTTGAACACCACGCGCTCGATGGCCTTGTCCTTGAGCGCGCGCTTCTTGTTCAATATGTCGAGCAGATGCCAGGAAATGGCCTCGCCCTCGCGATCCGGATCGGTCGCGAGAATAACTTTGTCGGCTTTTTTGACGAGTTCGGCGATGGCGGCGACGCGCTTGGCGCCCTTGGCGTCCATCTCCCAGATCATCGCGAAATCGTCTTCCGGGTCGACCGAGCCGTCCTTGGGGGGCAAGTCGCGGACATGGCCGTAGCAGGCGATCACGTTGAAATCGCGGCCGAGATATTTGTTGATCGTCTGGGCCTTGGCCGCCGATTCGACGATGACGACGTTCATATCAACCCACCCTTGCAAATCCGTCGATAAGCCTGCGCGGCCTCATCCAAAGACGCGTGGCCGGACCGCTCCGCCAGATGCGGCGACCGGGCGGGAACATGGTCAAGCCGGCCCCCGCTGTCAAATGCGACGGGGAAACCGACGCGGAGAAACGGCCTTCGCCGCCGCTCTCTCGCGTCTTGCGGGCGCGGCGCGGCTCCTGTATGAGCAGCGCTAGCGCGTGCGGGCCGTAAGGCCGCCCGCGCGGCCGTGGGGCCTCGTGGCGGAGTGGCTACGCAGAGGACTGCAAATCCTTGTACGGGGGTTCGATTCCCTCCGAGGCCTCCAAATGGAC
>PLAI01000159.1 GCA_003134075.1 Methylocystaceae bacterium
CCACGAGTTCGACCATTGTCCGATGATGGTTGGCGGCGCCGCGACCAAGAACGAGCGCGCGGGCGAGACGCTCGACGTGCTGGAGGAGCAATGCCGATTGCTGTCCAGCGAAGGGCCTTCGCCCGATGAGCTGGACAAGGCCAGGAAATTCCTCACCGGCTCCTATGCGCTGCGCTTCGACACCTCGACCAAGATCGCCGGTCAGCTCGTCAACATCCAGCTCGACGGGCTGGAGCCTTCCTTTCTCGACGAGCGCAACGCCAAAATCGACGCCGTGACGCTGGAAGACGCGCGCCGCGCCGCGCAACGGCTGCTGGGCGACGGCAAGCTTTTGGTGGCGATCGCCGGCAGGCCGAAGGGAATTTCGTAGAGAGCGGCCCTACTCCGCCGCCGGCAGGTGGCGCGGCGCGGGAAAGGCGATCAGCGGATTGTCGCGCGACAGGGACTGACGGCGATCCGTGATCGCCCGGCGCGTCTGGTCCAGGGCGAGCATGACGAGGTGCAGGCTCGGCGCTCCGGCGCCGCGCATGCCGCGATCTCCGAGAACGCCCGTAAGCACGTCGTCGACTTCCCACTCGAGTTGGTCGAGGTCGGCATGGCTCGCCGCCGACCGCGCCGCCTGCAGGATTTGCAGCAGTTTCTCGGTCAATTGCTCGGTGCGCTCGTGCGAATCGGGATTCAGCCGGCTGGCCAAGGCCGCGGCGCCCGAGCCGACCAGCGACAACAGCATGGCGCCGATGTAGAATAAATCGCTGTAACGCTCGAAGAAGCCACGCTCGGTCCCGTCGAGATAATCGGCCGCGCCCTGATGCACCGGTATCGCGCCGCCCTTGTCGGTGGAAGGCGCCTCGATCGAATTGGCGAGCGGCGCCGCCAGCGCTATGGCGCCGCGGTGAGAGAAAAACAATCGCGTCACTTCCGCCGCCACGTCATCCCGCAGCGTATTGCGCGCCATCAGTAAAACGCTGACGCTCAAACTATCGAAGGCGGCGGCCGGCCGGGGCGGATCGCCGCCGAAGGCGCCCTGCACGATCTCCATCGGCTCCAATGCCGGAAAACGCTTGGAGATCGCCTTGGCCTCGCTGATGGGGATAAACACGGGCGCCTTCTTCGAAACGCCGGCCATCGCCGCTACGATGTCATGATCCATGCCGCTTTGCGGAGCGGGCGCCGCGAAAATCACATCGACCTTGCCGCCCTCGACGGCGGCGCGCGTTTCGCCAGGGGAGACCGAAACAAGCGTGACGGCCTTCAGCGGAAGGTCGTATTGCGAAAGAATGTCCTCCAGCAGTCGCGCGTTCGGGTCCATGCTCGCGACTTCATGCACGACGCCGATCTTCTTGCCGCGCAAATCCGGAACGTGGCGCAGCTTCGAGCCGCCAGGCGCGATCAGCAAAACCGAGTTGCGATGCAGGATCGCCAGAGTCTGGGCGCTCGCCGTCAGCGCGATGTCGCCGCGCATGACCGCGAGGTCGGCCTTGCCCTGGTCGAGCAAGGCGGCGCCGGCGGCGGAATCCTCGACCGGGACCATGTGCAAACGAATTTCATTGTGGTCATGGGAGAATATGTGCGCCGCCGCCGCCATCACGCGGATGTCCTCGGCGAGTTGGGGCACGGCGACTTCGAGCACCGTCGGCCGGCTGTAGAAGTAAAGCGCCGCCGCCGCGCCGCCCAGCGCGACAAGTATGGACGCCACCACCGCGAGAATGGTTTTCCGCATTGCGAAGCCTTAGGTTCTCCCTGCCTATTCTTATAGATAGGGAGAAAATCGCGGCGAGGTGATGGCGGAGGGCAGGCGATTAAGGGCCACGCTATTTCTTCTCCCCACGCGCCGCGCGCTTGGCCAGGGTGCGCAGCCGCAGCGCGTTGAGCTTAATGAAGCCCTCGGCGTCGCGGTGGTCATAGGCGACCGCGCCCTCTTCGAAGGTGACCAGCTCCTGATCATAAAGCGAATAGGGGCTTTCGCGGCCGACCAGCGTCGCGCTGCCCTTGTAGAGCTTGAGGCGCACGCGCCCAGTGACGAACTCCTGACTTTTATCGATCAGAACTTGCAGCATTTCGCGCTCCGGCGCGAACCAGAAGCCGTTGTAGATCAGCTCGGCGTAGCGCGGCATCAGTTCGTCCTTCAGATGCGCCGCGCCGCGGTCGAGCGTCAGGCTCTCGATCCCGCGATGCGCGACCAGCAGAATCGCGCCGCCCGGCGTTTCGTACATGCCGCGCGACTTCATGCCGACGAAGCGGTTTTCGACCAGATCGAGCCGGCCAATGCCGTGGATGCGGCCAAGTTCGTTGAGCTTGGTCAACAGCGCCGCTGGCGAAAGCTTCTCGCCGTCGATCGCCACGGCGTCGCCGCGCTCGAAATCGACCGTGATATATTGCGGCTGATCGGGCGCCTTTTCCGGGTCGTTGGTGCGCGAATAGACGTAATCAGGCACTTCCTTCGACGGGTCTTCCAGCACCTTGCCCTCCGAGGAGACATGCAGGAGATTGGCGTCCGTGGAGAAGGGCGCGTCGCCGCGCTTGTCCTTTTGAATGGGAATTTGATTCTTCTCGGCGAATTCGATCAACGCGGCGCGCGAGGTGAGATCCCATTCGCGCCAGGGCGCGATCACCGTGATATCCGGCTCCAGGGCGTAATAGCCGAGTTCGAACCGCACCTGATCATTGCCCTTGCCGGTGGCGCCGTGGGCGA
>PLAI01000137.1 GCA_003134075.1 Methylocystaceae bacterium
ATTGGTGGGCGGCTGTATGTGGATGGCGGCGTCTCAAGCATGCCGGAGACAGGTTACTCTAGCTTGGCTAACATCCGTCAGGCGCGTCTCGAGGTCGAAGGCAGAGTGTTCAGCTATTGGCAGTATAGGTTTCAATATGAGTTCGCGGCGGGCAACACCGCGACGGTCGGCGCGCTTGGCGGAGTAAGAGACGCCTTTATCGCCTATACCTATTTCAATCCCATCACATTCCAGGTCGGGCAAATGTTCGAGCCGTTCGGCCTTGAGGCGTCGAAATCGACGAAATACACGGATTTCATGGAGAAAGCCCTGCCAACGGAGGCTTTTGGACCGGGCCACCATGTCGGCGCCGCGGTGCTCGCGACGGGCGACAATTGGAGCTCCAAGGCAGGCGTCTTCAGCACCAGTACGCTGGACAACTCTCTGACGCCCGCGCAAGGAACGCAGGTTCCTTATTGGGTTCCCTCGAAAGCCGGGTGGGCGGCGACCGGCGGCAGCCAATATTTCGATATCGCGGGACGCGCGACTTACGCCCCGATCAAGGAAGAAGATCGCCTGCTGCATCTGGGCGTTTCGGGACGTTACCATCGACCCAACGACTCAACGGGAAACAACGACAACAGGGTCATGCTGCTAGGCAGCAACACCCAGGACGAATCCAACGTGCTAAAGGAAAACCTGCTCGGCACGCCCGATCTCTCGTGCGGCCTGGTGGGGGTGCTCGGCAATCCGGCAGTCGCCGGCAAATGCGTGCGCGATGTTCTCACCTATGGCCTGGAAGCCATGGGCTCTTATGGTCCGGTTTCGGTTCAGGGCGAATACTTCGGCTCCCATTACGACCGTGACGCGGGATCTGTTTTGGAGGCCAGCACGCTCGGCTATTACGCGCCGGGCGGCTCTTCGCTCGACTTCAACGGCTATTATGTTTACGGCACTTGGTATCTGACCGGCGAGTCGCGCGCGGCGGCCTATAAAGTCAACGCCCTCAATCCCGCCAATTTCGGTCAGATCAAGATCCTTAATCCGCTGAGCAAAGGGGGGCTTGGCGCTTGGGAGCTTGGCCTGCGGTTTAGCGCGCTCAATCTCAACAACGGTCCCTATACGGGAACCAATTTCGTCAACCTGATCGCCTTGGCGCCTAACCAGGCGACGAGGACTTACGTGGCGAATTCAAGTGTCCTTGGCGGGCGCGAAGAGGATATGACCCTTGGCATGAATTGGTATCCCGAAGTGGGATTTCGCGTCATGGCCAATTGGACGAGATCGATGCTGGTGAGCGCGCCCTGGAATCGCGCTTATCTCAACGGCGCCCATCCGAATACATTCTTGGTGCGAACCCAAGTTGACTGGTGAGATAATAGACCTAAATCAAATACGGGCGAACATGCGAAAATCGAATAGTCAGCAGGCTCGCTTGCAAGGGGACATCTCGTGCCGAAAAGATATTTCACGTTAGTCATCCTTTTCGGGGTCCTGGGCGCTTCGGTCGTGGGGCAGGCGGCTGTAGCACAACCGTCACATCATCATCGCCATAAGCATTGGAGCCATCACAGCCATGCATGGAGCGCCCGGCGCGAGGGCGGCGCGGCTGTTGCCGCTCCATCCCCGCGGAGCGAGGCCCCACCTCCCGGTCCAGTTTCGCCCGCGGAAAACCAACCACCGCCTCCTGGGCCCGGTGAAGTTGACTTTGGCGACTGACTTTTGGCGATACGATCGCTGGTTATGGAGGGGCCTCCTCGTCGCGCTTCCCCCGTTAAGGCATCTCCCGCATTTGGCCTAGCATTCTTGGCCTGCTAGCTACGGACATTCAGGTCTTTTAGGGCTGAAGCGATCGCGCAAGCTATTTGGCGGCTAACGGAAGTGAGCGGCAGTCTCATAGTCGGGCTAAACCAGGGATGCGCCAATGAGAGAGCGTATTTGACCGGAGCTGGGTTCGTCTCCAGTTGAAGCGCCGCCACCAGCGGCTTCAACCTTGTCTGAATTGACTTCGCGCGGTTCCAATCTCCCGCGGCGCATGCTTGCTGCATGTGCGCCCACAGCCTCGGAACGACATTGGCCACGACTGACACCGAGCATGTCCCGCCGGCCATCCGGAACAAAAGGCTGGCGGAATCGTCCCCGGACCACCGGATGAAATTGGGGGCCGACGAGAGCGAATGAGCCGAGAAGCGAGAGAGATCGCAAGTCACGTCTTCAACGCCCACGATATTTGGCGTCGCCGCCAGCTTCGCCAGCGTTTCCGAGCGAATTTCCATGCAGGTCCTCGACGGATCGTTTTCGAGGATAAGAGGAATGCCGACCGAATTGGCGACCTCGCGAAAATGCCTGTAAAGCCCCTCCTGATTGGGCTTGTTGTAATAGGGCGTCACGATGAGAGCCGCCGTCGCCCCGGCTGCCTCCGCCGCCTGCGTCAGCGCGATGGTCTCTCGCGTGCAGTTCGTTCCGGTCGCCGCGACAATCGGAACGCGGCGCGACGCCGTTTCGACCGCGATCTCGATCAGGCGTCGCCGCTCCTCTGGAGAAAGCGTCGGCGCCTCACCCGTGACGCCGCCAACGACCAAGCCTTCGCTTCCCTGCTCGATTTGCCAGGCGACGAGATCGGCGAACGCCTTCTCGGCGAGGTTGTCATGTTCGAAAGGCGTCGCCAGCGCCGTCAGCGATCTCGGGAAGCTCAGCGTCCTCTTGGAAAAGGTCATCTCGCTTATGTCCGCCGCCGGCCAAAGCGAACCCCTGGCGGCGGAGCGATGCGGCCAATCGGAACGCGGCCGCGACGGCGCGATTGATGGAGGCATTTGCATTGAACTAACTCCAAAGCCTCAACGGTTCATTCGAACACCGCACGGCGTCCGTCCGTCGCCCCGACTCGAAAGCCGCGTAGTTCAAAGCGGCTTGCCGATTGACGAAAATTCCTCCTCCGCGGCCATGGCTCTCCACGACAATCCAACGGCCCGTTTCATCTTGCCCAACGATGAATTGCAAACCTGTATCCCAGTTGGGAGTGTTCCAAGCTTCGNNCGACATTCGAGGAAATGGACATTTTCACGCCTGTGGTGACGCGATCCGGTGTGTGGACCGCGGCGAGGATTTACCGCCGATGGGCGTAAGGGCGCGATGCGGAAAAAGCCTCGCGACATAAAGTTTTCGTAAACCCATTCGGGCGTTCGCCCACATCTATATCATTGGATTTACCTAATTAAGCGAACAATGTCAGGCTTCTTCGTCACAACAAGCGATCGGTGTCTATAATACAATTTGCTCGACTGTCATCTACCCGATTTGCGTGAACGGCCGGCGCGATTAGACGTTCGAATGGTCGCGCCCTGCGCGGGCAATTATGCACTTGACTTAGCAATGCGGCTAAGGTAGGGTTTTCTCACTGGAGAGAACCAATGACCGACCTTACCGCCCGCCATTTTCACGATGAAGACGCCGCCCGCGAGCATATCGAAGCCTCGCGTTGGACAAACGGCGTCGTTTGCCCGCATTGCGGATCGCTGAACGTTCGCCGCATGGGTGGGAAGACACAGGCCGGCATGTTCCTTTGCAACGATTGCCGCGACAAGTTCACTTGCCGCACCGGCACGGTTATGGAGCGCTCGCACATTCCACTGCATAAGTGGCTGCTGGCGATCCATCTCATGTGCTCAAGCAAGAAAGGCTATTCGGCGCATCAACTCATGCGCACGCTTGGCCTTGGCTCGTATCGCACGGCGTGGTTCATGGCGCATCGCATTCGCGGTATCCCTCCGCAGTGGGCC
>PLAI01000035.1 GCA_003134075.1 Methylocystaceae bacterium
AGACTGACGTTTGATCGCATGTGTGATCGCGGCGAAGGCCCCAAGATGTTCCTCTTGGGGAAGAGGAAATTCTCCACACCGTCGCTGATCAAGAGCTGGATAATCGAGCGCCAGCGCGGCGCGTCCGCCAGCTCCAACACCGCCGCCTGAAATAGGATTCAGCCGCCAAATGTCCAACGCCTCCAAACGCCCGCTGTTCAACTCCTTGCCCGTCCTGAAAGACGAACGCCCTCGCGCGCCGTCATCGGATGATCGCCACAACTTAGTGCGCGCCTATGACCGATCCGGAGCCCCCCGCGAGATCGTCAAAATTCACCTCCGCGAGGCGCTCAAGCTGGGATGGACCCTCGATGAGCAGGAGGCCGCTCAGCGTCGCGTCACCCCACTCCCGAAGTTGGAACATAAAAATTTCGAGTTGGGGAACGACGGCTGCCTTCCCAGACATTCGCTCAAGCGCAGTTCAACGGTCGTGATCAATGGAATCGCACAATACGAGGTAACACGCGCCGCGACGACGGGAGCCTGACGCCATGTCCGCGCCTATCGTCCTTCTCGGCACCACGTCTCACGCCCTGACCAGCACGCCTTACACGTTCACGCCAGACGAGGGAATCGAGGACTCGAATGTCCAGTCGCCGAAGACGGCATGGACGGTTAGATGCTGGAGCGACCAGCCCTTCCACGTCCGCACTGACGGGCAACCGGCGACGACCAGCGATTGCCCGGTTGCGGCGGGATACCACGGCCTGACGGTCAAACTCGCGCCGAACGGTTCTATCAGCGTCCTGAAGCAGGCGGACGCCAGCGCCGATGGAACGATTTGGTTTTCGAAAATCAAACGCGCCTAAAGAAGAATGCCCCGCTCAGTCGCGTGACTGGCGGGGCCGTTGCGTAGCGGATGCGTTGCGTCGCGCAGCGTTGCGTGGCGGAGCGAATCGGCGTCCCTAGCCTCTAACCAAAGCTTGGCTGCCCGTCAACCACATCCCTAAAACGGGTCTTGACCAATGGCTGACGCGTCCACGACGATCAAGATTTCCGTGGACGCCTCGCCAGCCAAATCGGCCCCTAAGGACCTATCGAGTTCCGTCAACGGGACGCCGGCGTCGCTGCGCTCGCTTCGCGCGGCTAGAGGCGGTCACCAAGTTCCATATAACGTGTTCCGCGAATCCGACGGGAGGGCGGGGCAGGTTCCACATATGGCCCTTATGCGACTGGCGCGCTTCCCTGATATAAGGGCAAATATAAGGGCAAATGCCGGAATACGCCGCGTTTTGCCGGCGTGATAAGGTGACAACCCGCTTTGTGACCCCGCCGTCGTGGCGGAAGGCGGTCGCGTAACGAGACGAATGTTTAAGGGCGCACAATCGAAAAGGAGGGCTACGCCATGTCCGGAATTAGATTCAGTGACTGCGAAAGGTTGCCCGACCCCACAATTTCAAAAATAGCAGCAGAAATTGTTCTTATCATGAAATCTGGAAGTCAGGAAAATGAAATTTTGAACAAAATAATACAGCGTAATTGGAGGAAGAGCGATGTACTGGAAGCGCTTGAATATGCGGTTGAGAAAAAGCAGTTGTTGGAGGATGAGAACAGATATTACTTACCAGACTAGTGGCGTAACGTAAATTACGATCAGTCAGCGACGTGCTCTCGTAGCGCCCTTGCATAATTCAAGGCTTTCGCAACGTCGGGAAGGAACCACAAACTATGTCAACGCGCATCACTCAGGGAACGTCATCGACTGTCCTCGCAACGGTAAACTCCGGCAGGATTTATGAAGGAACTTCATCTACTCAAATTGCAAGGGTGGATGGGAACAAGGTATATAAAGGGACAGATTCCACGCAGATCTTGCGAGTCGATGCCGGCAAAATTTACCGAGGAACTAGCTCAGCGCAAATAGCTAGCATTGAAGGAGATAAGGTGTTTGAAGGAACGTCATCCACGCAGATCGCTCATGTGGAGAATGGCAAGAGGGATCGGGGAACTTCGTCTAATCAGATCGCCGCAATCTCTGGGGGAATATCATTGACCGAACTAGCTGCGGTTCTCCATAACGCTCTTGCCCTCTTTTGAGGATGCGCCACCGCGCCAACGCAAGATGAGCTTGCACTGGCATTGCTAAAAGCGCGATAAAATGGTGGAGTGCAAAAACCAAAAATGATGCACCGCTCGGAAACGCCAACGGCATAAGGCGAAAGTGCACTTTGTGACCCCCGCCGTGGTGCGCGAAGGAAGGATCGGAAAGGCGGCCACGGACTCGTCGCCGCGCATTCCATATTGGGGCATTATACGACTCGGGCCTGCCAAGGCCACCGAACCTCCGCAGGTTAGCAGTGGAACCGGCGGCAATCTGGGGAGCGTTGGCTAAGATGAAAACGAAACTACTAGCAAGTGGAATGGCGCTCTGTTTTCTGGGAGGATGCGGTTCCAAAGAACCTGATTGCGGCAGTAATGCAACTGTAAGTGCCGTCAAAGCAAATTTGAAAGAACACAAAAATAACAGGTTAATAGTTTATGTTTTCGATAACTCTGAACAATATAAAATGGCAATTGGTGAGCCATTCATTTCACGTAATATTAATGATGACCCTGATCTTAAAAAGTTATACGAGCAGCGTAATAATGCAAAAGCCAAATTACGCGACGCACTAGCAGTGTATTTTGGACTGAAGAAAAAATGCTATAAAAATGAACTGAACATTAAAAATGACGCGTTTACTCCTTATGCGCTAAGCGCGTATTGCGGCGGGCTTCCGAATGTTGTGGCGGAGCCCGACGATGTTGTTAGGCAGTTCGCATTGTACGAAAATACAATACATTTAAACAGTCAGTTATTAACCGACGGCGCGCTTCCAAAATCTTTAGACGCTGCTCAAAGAACATATTATGAGGGGCTTAAAACTGCGTATAAGGAAGCTTGGAGTCAAGTTGCGGAATTTGCACATAAAATTGAATCTCTAAATGGACAAATAATTATAGAACGGCAGAGGTTCCCAGATAAAGAAGCTCGGAGGAAAGCTCAGGAAAATACTGAAAGGCGAGCTAAGTTAGAAAGCATGTGGCAAAAAGCTATATCAAGTGCTATTTATAATTTAGATGTGATACGCGCACTGTCAAAAGATACTGACGTAAGGGCTGTTAGTTGCACAGCTAAATTTGCTGTCACAGTGCGTGATTGGGGCAGCGCGGAAGGTCAGGCTAATTATATGGCGCAATATACATCCGACGGTAAGTTATATGTTGAAGTTGGATTGTAATTTTGCTGAGCAATTATATTTCGGAAAATTATGTCATCGTTTTTTAGCTTTCCTTGGTGACGGCGTGATCATCGCGTCGCGCAGCAAATCCAATTTAACCCACCGCTGTATCCGCGTATCAAGAATTTCGTTCCAAAGTTTGGCCGCTTATTCAAACGCCAAATCGCACGTTTCGACCCTAACCCTCGTGCATACGTGAAGGAATAGGAAGTTGACAGCGGCTATGAGGGAAGTGAGCAAGAAACGCCAAACGCCCAAGGGGGCGAATTTAAAGACCCAGCAAATCGGGATGCTTGGCGTTCACTTGGTCGCCGCCGAATTTATACGCCGAGGTTTCATCGTCGCCCCTACGTCGCGAGAGGCATTTGGAGCCGATTTGATTGTCACTGACGCCCAATGCGGTAAAGCGTGGACAATTCAGGTCAAAACTACGGGAAAAAGAACAGCGAATTGGTTCAATGTCGGCAAGCATGCAAATGACATTAGCTCTAAGTATCACGTCTACGTCTTTGTTAACTTTGAAGACGACCAACCAAAATTTCTTGTTGTCGATAGCCGTATTGTGAAAGCTAACGCGCGCCAGATTGGCGAATTCGTAGTTTTCGACCGGGACAAGGCTGGAAAAAAGCAATGGCGTATTTTTAGTAATACTAATCGCATGGAGCTTCCTTATAAAAAACGCGGGAGTTCGTAAAAGGATTAGCCTTAACCGAGCGCCTGCCGCCGCCGGATCAATCTCGAACCCGCCATCCAAAGGCCATGTGTGAGCGGTGTGGGGGTGTGCAGAATTCAACAATTTCGTTCCCAAACCAAGAGATTGAAAAATAAGAGCATTTTTTGTGCAAAACTTTGGTGCAGAACTGATCATTGATTTTGGCGCTTGGCCAAAGGCGGCGGGAACGGCGGCTTGGTGCCAATCACGGCGATTAGTGGTAGCCGCGACGACGCACGCCCATTGTTCGCGCGGCGTTCACAGGGGGCGACCGCCGAAGGTCACGGCGCACCCGAAGAAAGAGGTCATCCGCCGCCGGGCGAGCCGACGTGCGATATTGCCCGGATGCTCAATGTTTCACACAGCACCATATTGAGGCTTGAGGTGTGATCGCACCGTCAATGATAGGACGTCACCCCATCAAAGCCGAGTTTTGGTGAATTGATCAATCCCTTGTAACAATGTGGTGAGTAGCCGAGAAAGTTCGGCGCGGCGCGATGTGACCAATCCGGCATCAAGCGCAATATTCTTGATCTTCCATTGATCAGGGATTGCACCCCCGGGGGGGTAATGGAAAGCACGTGCTGGGGCGGCTCGATGTGTCAGGGTGTTTCGTATCTCGTGCCAATCCACATAAGCTGGGTCCTTCATTGCGGCGTCGATTGCCTGGTTAATTGGATCTTCAGAAAACGCTTTTGCAATTGCGCTCTTAGTTTTTCTAGGTCCAATCACTTTTCGATCATTCTCAGTGGCGATCGGAAAATCATCCGGGGAAAGAAAAGCTCCAAGACTGAATAGCCCATAGAACGTTGCTTCGAGGACAGAAACGCCGTTGCTGAAAAAACCAAATAAGTCCCGCTCCTGGCGATATCGCTCCAAGGGTGGCGGACTTGCGCCCGCTTTGGCGAGAGAGTCACAGAAGGCACCTTGGTATTCAGTCATGGCGAAAAAGCGGTATGCTTGTGCGCTCCAGGCCCCGCCAAACTGTTCGTAAACATCTTTCGACGTTTGGGCGCGCGGTAAGACCTTCTGATGAATGGCATTATGTTCCACCGAAGGAAAATCCGGAGGCATGATTAAGCCGGTCGTTGATAGCGGCGCGTGCATAGTTGCGGGTTTCGTGGTCATCCTGCCCTTGTTAGAGATTCTCGGCAAACTAACAAGCCATGAAGCGGCTCCCATTAGCCATTCGATCGTTTCTTTAGTCGCGTCGCGTTCCATCATAAGGGCACCTATTCGACTCCCACCACCACCGCGCCGTGGGCGCGATTAAGCGTTAAGATGTCCTCAATGAGAGTCATTTCTGACGGTCATTTTCAAGATTTCAACGGAAGGACCTGTAGCATAGCTCAAGTTATCGACGCAAGCCCTGGCGGATATTTAAAGTTAAGGCCGTTTTGAAGTGTCAGGAATACTGACATCTGGCCTCGACATGTCATAATTACTTACATCGTGGCGCGAACAGTATTAACAATAAAAGACCACGACAACTGAATTTGTCGTGGTATTGCATCGCGCGTGGTCAAAGATTTACGCCGCGAGGTATTCATGCTCCTTCAAGAAGCCACCTTCGCAAAGGTAGTTTTCCAGCTCGGCGCGATTGAAACCTTTACGAACGACATTGTTGTCAACCAAATACCAACCACCAAGCTTTTGTTCCTCGCGCGAGCGCGCTGTTCTCAAAGAAATACGGGGCGCATCTCCTGACAGCACTAATCGATGACCATTTTGCTTTGACGGGTCTCCGCCGTCATACAATCCTTTTATGCCGGCGAAATGGCGTTTCACACGCGCCAACGCCGCGCGGATGGCGACCGGCACTTTGCCGGGTTCGTTATCCTGACTCATAAAACACGTTCTCCTAGTGACGCCGACAGACTATCTGTGCGGTCGTGTGAACGTGCTACAGCGCAGCCGTGCAAATGTGTCAACCCCTCATCATCTTTCGCTTCTTCAAGCACGTTAACACGGACTAAGATTCCGGGTCAAGTTATCGAAGTCACATTTTCGCCTTAGCTTTTCTAACACCCGTTTTCAAGGAATCCAAAGGGTTGCTCGGCATCGAGCGAGAGCTTTTCTAACACTGGTGTCGAGTCCAGTTTGGCATATGCGACAGGATTCTGAGCCATGATGCTATGAAACTTGACGGCAATTAACATGTCATGAGACTATAAGGTGTCATGGAAATTTCCAAATGCTCACGAAAGCAGGAAGGTTACAGATGATCACCAAACCAATCGACGAGGCTGATATACCGCTCAAGGATGTCCCGGCATATATCGGGCTATCCGGCAACACGCTTCACCGAAAAATCAAGGATGGAACGGCACCGCCAAGTTACTTGGTCGGGCGCAGACGTTTTTTCCCGGTCAAATCACTGCGAGAATGGCGACAGAACCTTATCGCTGCTTCGCAAAACGCTCAGTAAGGAGTAAAATACAGTATGGACGCTCAAGTTAAACGCGCCATCCTCTTGGACATCCGCGAGGCCGTGGCGAACAATCCGGCGCTGCGACTCTACAGCCCCGCCGCCATCGACGCGCTGGCGTCGCATATCACCGCGAACTATGGATCGATCATCGACATCGCCGAGAATGGCAGCGTGGTTATGCCGGGCGGCGGATCGATTGCTGACGAACTGGTCCGCCTCAAGGACAATTCGAGCACGT
Source organism: Methylocystaceae bacterium (assembly GCA_003134075.1). GTDB lineage: Bacteria > Pseudomonadota > Alphaproteobacteria > Rhizobiales > Beijerinckiaceae > Methylocystis. The sequence continues at coordinate 6,642 of PLAI01000035.1, forward strand.
CGTATCTGTTCGAGGCCCAGCGAGAGGCGCGCGACCCGACGCCAGCCGCCGACGCCCCGAAGAGCAATTACGATCACCTCACGCCCGCCGAGGTTGAGAAGGCGCTGCCGGGGGTGAAACTCGGATACGCCAACGGCGACAAACCAACGGTCATCGAAAGCTGGCGTCAGAAAAACGCGCCGATTCCGCTCAGCGCGCTCGGTCCTGACGCCGACAAGCTGAGTCTTGAAGAAAGAACGCGTCGCCTCAGCGAGATCGAAGCGAAAAGGCTCGGTTACAAATGAGCAGCGCAATCATCGACTACCTTGCGCGTGACATTGAGCGCATCGCGGCGGAGGACGTGGCTTTGCGTCCCCGCGAGGGTTACGCGCGATCCATCGCTCGCGCGATCTTTGAAGAGCACGGGGAATCGCTCGAAATTGATCGCTACAACGAGGTCGGCGGCGTCGATCTTGAGCGAGTCCTTGGGGAGCTTCGCAGCGACCAACCGACGTGGTTCGTTCAATGAATCGCTCACAACCAAACACCCTCGACGCGTGGCGCGGACACTTCGAATCCGCGTTCCCAGCAATCGCCGCGCTGTTGCGAGAGCGCGGTGTTGGATTCCACATTGAAAATAGCGCAGCCGGTGGCCTGTGCTTGATCATCGAACATCGCACCGAGCGCCGTTTTGGAGTCAGTATGACTCCTTCGGAAATGCGCGGGCTTCGTGGACTCAAATACTCGATTCGCGATGACGCCAAGCCGTCCGACAACCGCGCGTTCGTCGCCGAGTTGAAGCGCCGCCTCGCGACGGTGGGAGCGTCCTATGAGGACGTTTATTTCCAGCGACCGGGCTTCCTGGAGCGACCGAAACTTGGACGCCCTCGCGGGCCGTTGAGCATCGCCNNCGAAGCCTTCCGAGCGCCAAGGTCTCACATCAACGGGAGAAGAAATCTCCCACAACAAGCAAAAGGAACTTAGCATTGAATACCCCATCTGTCAATAGTGTCTCCGCGAAAAATGTCGATGCGGAGCCAGTTAATATCGAAGATGCCCTCGCGTCTGCTTTGAAGTGGTTCGAGCCATTCTTGTCTATGAGCGAAGATGAAGTTTTCTCCGCCGATAACATCGATGACGAGACTATATCAGATCCTGCCGTTGCCGTGGCGGCGGATGATAATACAGTCGAGAGCGAGTCTGGCACAGATACATTCTATGGCTATCCCATAACGGTGCGCGGTAACAGCGCAATCGAGGTCAAGGGTCACTGGTCGGATGCTTTCCTTGACCGCGAGATGACTTTGATGCGCGCGCCGAAGAAAGAATGGGGCGGCGATTCAAAATGGCGTGGCGTCCATAATGGCCGCGCCGGTTGGTTGCCCGAGCGCGTGTCGTTGCGCAACCTTATCCGCCGTTTCGATGCGCCCGTCGTGTCGCCGGACAAAAACCGCAGCATGTTCGTCTTCGGCGAGATCGCTCCCGAAGCCGGTAAGACCAGCATCGCGCGCCGCAAGGCGAGCGTGAAGCGCCTAAACGCCGTCGTGCTGGACCTGGACGCGGGGCAGCCCGAAAGCGAGGTCTTCCCGGCGCTTCTGAAAACGGGCTGGCACTTCCTCTATTACAGCAGCCACTCGCACGCCAAAATCCGCACGAAGATCGAACTGAAAAGCCTGAAGGACTATGTGACGCCGGGTGGCGCGCCAACACTTGACGTGATCAAGCGTTACCTAGTGGACCTGAAGTGGCACCCTTCAGTCATCGATACGTTCGAGATCGTGAAAGTCGTCAATCTCGACTACTTCGCGGACACGCCGACGAAAGAGTCTCCATACGTCGAACTGTCGCACGCGCCGATTCACAAGTGCCGCATCATCTTCCCACTGGAGAATGACATCATCATTCCTGACGACGATGAAGAGGCGGATCAGGCGCGTAAAGATTTTCAGGCCGTCGTCAATCACATCGGCAAGCAGCTCGGCTTTTGGTTCGACGCGACAAGCGGCGAGGTTGGGCGCGCTTTCTACGCGCCGAACTGTAAGAGCCTCGGCACCTATCGCGCCGTCATAGGCGGCTCGAAGCCGATTGAGTTGCCGCCGGTCACGGAACAGATGCGCGAAGCCGCCGGCTTCAAGAACGCCAAGAAGCGTAAGGCGGCGCTAGAGGCGCGCGCGGTGCGTCGCGGCAACAAGAAGCTGGAAGGCGTTCCGGATACGACGACGTTCATGCGCCGCCACGGCGAGGATTTCGACGGTGTTGCATGGCTGGAGGCGCTGGCGTGGGATACGCGCGGTGATGGTGAGGCCCGCAACGGGAAGCTGACCGTCAAGTGCCCGAACGAAGGAGAGCATTCACCTACGCAGGGCGAGGATGTGGGTTGCGTTGCGATCAATCCAAACTCCGGTTATGGCGCGGAATTCCAAATCGTGTGTCGTCACGACCATTGCCAGCACTTCGAAACGCGCGACTTCCTCACGATGATTTGTGAGGAAGTTATCGAAACGACAGCCGATGGCGACCTACCGGCTTTGGAGAACTTCGTCACCCTGCCGCAAACCGACGAAGTGAAGGTCGGCGGTAAGGTCAAGCCGACTCATGCGAAACTGAAAGCGCTTTTGAATGGCTCTTCCTATGCCGTGAACAAATACGGCTGGATCGAATACGCCCCCAAGAAAGGTGACGAAGAGGGCAGCGAAGAGGACGGCGACGCAAAGCCGTAGGAAATATGCCGCGCTTTCGATCCTCTCGACATGGTGCGCGACGAGCAAGGCGATGGGTGGGAGTTGCGCGTCGCATATCACGACCGTGACGAGCGCGAGCATATCGCCCGCATCCCCGAGTCGGAGCTTCACAAACACAACAGCGACCTTCGCTCGCGTCTTGTGAACGAAGGCTTTCGCATCAAGCTCGGCGCGAAGGGTTTCAACGGCCTGTTGTGGCATCTGGCGGAAAACGTCAAGGGGCGTTCGATCCTAGTCAGCAAGCCGGGATGGCGTTCGGATCGTAAGACGTTCGTCTGTCCGGATGGAATGCTGGTAGGTGCGAATGGCGGCGAGGGTATCATTCTCGAAAGCGCCTTCAGTGATCAACGCGCGGGTTCTTTGGAAGGGCAGCTCCAGGCATGGAAGATCGCCTTTGAACATGGCGGCGCGCACCACATGATCGGCTGTCTCGGCGGTGTCGCTGGCGCGGTCGTTCAGTTCTGCCGCTTGGGGACGACGCCAATCATCGCCCTGACTGGCGGGTCGTCTGGCGGTAAGACGACATCGATGATGCTTGCCGCTGGTAGCTGGGGCTGGCCTCAAGTCCTGAAGGAAGACAAGTCGCGTGGTGGCGTCTTGCATTCGCTGCGCTTCACCACGAACGCCATCGAATTCATCGCCATGCGCTCAACCGGGACTTTCTTCGGCGGAGACGAGACGGCGCACATGGAATCGAAGGAGATGGAGAAGCTCGCCTTCATGCTCGCCGAGGGTGTCGGCAAGCAGCGCATGACAGCCGACATCAAAGAGCGCGAGCTGAAGAGCTGGTCCACGTTCGCGATGGTCTCGTCTGAGATTCCTATCTCCAAGCTCTATGAGAATTCCGGCGAGAGTGCCCGCGTCGGTCTCACGGCGCGTCTGGCGGACATCAACGTCGATGACTATGCGCAACTACCAGACGCCGAATATGACCAGATGAAAAAAATCATCGAAGAGAATTATGGCTGGACCGGGCCGGCGTTCGTCAAGCACATGATCGACTCCGGGCTCGACCCGGCGACCGTCCGCGACGAAATCCTCGCGAATAGCAGCTCACTGGCGGGTAGCGGTGCGTCACCGCTCGTTCGTCGCGCGGCTGGTGTCTTTGGTGTTCTCATGGTCGTCGGTGAGCTGCTCGGCGCGGCGAAACTCCTGCCGGCAGGTGTGACGCATGGCGAGGTATCGCGCCGCATCCGTGTCGTCTGGGAAGACTATAAGGCGAGCGAGGTCGCCGAGGTTCTGGACCCGACCGCGCAAGCGATAACGATCCTCCAGGAAAACCTTCGCGCCGACATGGGCAACACGGTCCACTCGATTGATGAGCAAGCGGACCGCAAGTCGAAGGCGACGCTGGCGTGGTATGAGCCAATCCGCGACGACAGCGACACGGGCTATAATGCCTTTGGCGATAACAAGAAGCACACAGAGGCGAGCAAGCAGCTACCGCCGACGACGTTCTTCGTTCGCAAGGACAGCCTCGTCAGACTCTCTGGCGGGAAGCTCGGCGAAGGGAAGGTTCGCAAGGCGCTAGAAGCAGCCGGCATCCTTCAGCGCCCGAATCATGGCGAGACGATCCATCATCGCTATGTGCCGAACGTTGGAGCTGTGAACGCCTATAAGCTCGTCTTCGGGAGCGAGGGTTAAGGTCGGTTGCAGTAGAGACGGCTTCGCAGGTTTTCGCAGGCTCCAAAACCTGCGAAGCCTTTTCG
>PLAI01000196.1 GCA_003134075.1 Methylocystaceae bacterium
CGCGGCGATCGAAGCCCCCGACGCCGCTCACGCCCATGACGCCGACGCGCAAGCGAGATGGGAAAAGGCCCATAACAAGGACACCGCCGGCCCCGCCGGAGCGCCGCCAGCGCCCGCGCCGCACGACCACGATCATCACGATGCGATGCCGGGGATGCCGGCGCCCGCGGCGGGAACGACTGGGAAGTAGAAAACAGAAAACCCGCGCTGGAGCATGGCTTCAGCGCGGGCCTTCGCCGAGGGAAGGCGAAATCTTTTCGTGGAAGCTCGTCCGGGTCGAGGCGTTCTTACTTATCTCCGATCGAGACCAAACGGCCCGAAAAACCGGAATCGTGGTTGGCGGTCGTCTGCTTCAGGGGTTTTTGCGCGTCGATCGGCGAGGCGAACCCCAGCACGAAAGCGGCGAAACCCATGGCGACAACCAGCATAATCGACATCCGCAATTGTCTGCGCGCGCTTTCCGGGTCGAAACTGCGCGTGAAACCTGGCTCCATTTGATTTTCGAACTTGTCCGCGAGCGACATAACTACCCCCTGGCGATCCATTCTGGCCGTCCGCCACCCTCCCGCCTCTCGCGCTTTAGTTCGCGCGCCCAGGTCTCGATGCCAGCGTCGGCTTGTTACTTCCATAAACACGCGAACTGAAAGAAAGTTGCATCGAGGTTTGAAATTTTAATTATTGTTTAACTTTTATTAAAAAAACCCCGTGAATTTGATGATTCGCGGCCAAGCCGACGATCCGCCCACGCGAGGACGCTGGGCCGCGCCATCCGGGGTCGGGCGAGAATACTTTCGTGCTCGACTTTCCCTGGTTTTGTCTCGCTTTTCGAGGTGAGACCCATGTCCGTTTTTGCCGAACGCACTTTAAGTTGCGGCGCACAATCACCAACGTCGGCGGATCGGTCCGCCCTTGCGGCGATGTGCGAGCGAATAGAGCGCCTTCGCGTAAATCATAGGCGCGGCCGGCGGCCGCGTGGCGACGGATTTTCATTGCTCCGGGCGCGATGGGCTTTTATGTTTCGGCTCAGCTATGTGCGGCGCACATATCCATGCCGGCCACGACGTCCGGTGGAGGCGCCGCCCGACACCCGGAGATATCTGACATGACCTTTCTCGCCAACGCCCTGTCACGCGTAAAGCCTTCGGCCACGATCGCCGTGACGCAGAAGGCGCGCGATCTCAAGGCGCAGGGCAGGGAGGTGATCAGCCTCTCGGTCGGCGAGCCGGATTTCGACACGCCAAAGCATATTTGCGAGGCGGCGAAAGCGGCGATCGATCGCGGCGAGACGCGCTATACCCCTGTGCTCGGCATCCCGCCGCTGCGGGAGGCAGTGGCCAAGAAGTTCAAGCGCGAAAACGGCCTCGACTACAAGGCGTCGGACACGATCGTCGGCACGGGCGGCAAGCACATTCTGTTCAACGCCTTTCTGGCGACGCTCAATCCTGGCGACGAGGTCATCGTTCCCGCGCCCTATTGGGTCAGCTACCCTGAAATGGTGGCGATCTGCGGCGGGACCGCCGTCACGGTCGAGACGCGCATGGAGGATGGTTTCAAACTTCAGCCGGAGATTTTGGAAAGGGCGATCACGCCAAGGACCAAATGGCTGGTGCTCAACTCGCCGTCCAACCCGTCGGGCGCGGCCTATGGCTTCGACGAGATGAAAAAAATCACCGACGTGCTGCTGCGCCATCCGCAAGTGCATGTGCTGACCGACGACATCTACGAGCATCTCGTCTATGGCGGGTTCAAATTCGTCACGCCGGCGCAGGTCGAGCCTAATCTCCATGACCGCACCTTGACGATGAACGGCGTCTCCAAGGCTTATGCCATGACCGGTTGGCGCATTGGCTACGCCGCCGGTCCGAGCGCGCTGATCAAGGCGATGGATCTGTTGCAGGGCCAGCAGACCTCGGGCGCCTGCTCGATCGCGCAGTGGGCGGCGGTCGAGGCGCTGGAGGGGCCGCAGGATCATCTGACGACTTTCCGCGCGGCCTTCGAGGAGCGGCGTGATCTCGTCGTGTCCATGCTGAACCAGGCGAAATATCTGGACTGCCCGACGCCGGAGGGCGCGTTTTACGTCTTCCCGTCCTGCGCGGAGGCCATCGGACGCAAGACGCCGGAAGGCAATGTGATCGCCGACGACGCGGAATTCGTCACGGCGCTGCTGGAGGCGGAAGGCGTCGCCGTTGTGCAGGGGTCGGCCTTTGGCGCGGGGCCGAATTTCCGCGTGTCTTACGCCGCGTCGAACGCTCTGCTCGAGGACGCCTGCGGCAAGATACAGCGATTTTGCGCCAGCCTGAGCTGATCTGGTCGCTCTCGGGGCGCGGCGGCTTAACGCCAAATTAGCGCTTCACGGGTTTTAGTTAACGTGCGCGTGGGCTCCGCGGCGCCGCTCGCGCTCGCGCTCGCGGTCGGTCGCGTGAACACACATCTCGAACAATGTGGATGGCGTCCTTTCGTTTCGCTTAGAGCAAGCTCCGAAAAAGTTGATCGACTTTTTCGATAAGAGCTTGCTCCAGCGTTTTGATTTTGAGCGATTTCTCATCGTTCGAACGATTCCGTTCGAACGGAAAGCGCTCTAGAAGCGAAAGGACGCCGTCCGTCTGTTCCTCAATCGAGGGCGAATATGTCCACCGAAGCGAATCCGACCGCCTTGACGCCGCGCTCGCCTTCGCCGGGACTGTTCGGCGCTCTGTTAAACGTGCGTTCCCTTGTGTCGTACGTCGGCGCCGTCGCGCTGGTCGCTCTGTGGTTCTTGCGGCGCCGATATAATGGGCTGCTGCACGATTCGATGATCTACATGGGACGGGGACTGGCCGATCTCGATCCCAGCGGCGTCGGAGCCGATTACTTCTATCGGCTCGACGGCCAGTCGTCCTTCAGCGTCTTTTCGAAGATCGTCGACGCGCTGATCCCCGTTTTTGGCCTGGCGCTTTCGGCGCAATTGCTGACCGTGACCGCGCTTGTGCTGTGGCTGGCGGCCATGGCGGCTCTCGCCGCCCAGCTCGCGAGCGGGCGGCTGAAATGGGCGATTCTGATTTGCGTCGTCGCGGCGAGCGGCGCCTATGGCGGGCTTCCGCTGCAATACGCCGAGGCCTTCGCGACGCCGCGGCCTTTCGCCGAGGCGGGCGTGCTGGCGGCGCTCGCGGCGTTGCTCGCGGGATCGCGTCCGCTCGCCGCGCTTTTTTTGGGCCTCGCGGCGCTGTTTCATCCCATCATGGCGCTGGCTGGCGCTAGCGCCGTCTACGTCTATTTGTGTCTCGAAAATCGCCGCTGGATTTATCTCGGACTTTTTGGCGCGGTGGGCGTGATCGTCGCGGCGCTGCTCGGCCTGCCGCTGTTTTCGCGCCTGTTGGAGCGGTTCGACTGGAACTGGCTGATCGTCCTGCGCCTGCGCGCGTCCTTTTTGTTTCCGCTGCTGTGGCGAGAGCCCGCCTGGACGACGCTCGCCGTCCACGCGGCGACGCTGGGCTTCGCGGCGACAGCCGCGACGGCCCCGATCGGGCGTCTGTTTTGGTCGGTGATCGTCGCGAGCCTCGGCGGGCTGCTGCTCACGGTGGTTTTCGGCGATATTTATCCGCTCGTGCTGATCGTTCAGGCGCAGCCGTGGCGGGCGATCTGGCTGTTGACGTTGTTCGGAACCATCGGCGTGTGTTTTTGCGCCCAGCGCCTTTGGGCGGAGGGCGGCGCGAGCCGCGCGTCGCTCGCTCTGTTCGTGATCGCCTGGATCGGCGCCGAATCGCAGGAGAGCGCGCTGCTTTGCCTCGCGGCCATCGCGCTCCACGCCCTTCGCGCGAGCCTATCCCCGCACGTCGGGAGGCTTCTGACCCTTTGCTGCGTCACGATCGCCGCGCTGACCGCCGCGGGAGAAATGGGGGCGCACATGTACACGACCGTCGCCGCGTGGAAAGAATCGCGGGGCGGCTTGTTCGATCTCGTCGCGGCGTCCACGACGACCGTCATGCTGCGCACGCCCGTGACCGCGCTGGCCCTGGCTTGGGCGTTGTCCGATTATCGCGTCCGGCGCCCGGCGTTTGCTGGCGCGGCGGCGGCCTTGGCCGTTCTCGCGCTGGCGACATGGAACGGCGGTTCGCAGTTCAATCGGGCGCTCGCGACCAACGAGCATCCGCCGGAGCTGGAGCGCATGGTCGCGTCGCATCCAGGCGAAGTGTTGTGGGTCGGCGAGAGCCAGGCGCCTTGGGTTTGGCTGGGTCGGCCCAATTGGGTGTCCTATCTGCATGGCGCCGGCAACGTGTTTTCGCGTCCGCTCACGATGATCTGGCGGGATCGCATTCTCGCGCTGCTGGATGTCGGTTGGATCGAGCCAAGCGTGTTCACGCGTTGGATGTCGAACGACTCTCCCGAAAAGCCGCTGCCGGACATCACCCGCGAGAAAATCGTGAAGATTTGCGCGCGGCCGGACGCGCCGGCGTGGATTCTCGGCGGCGTCGAGTCGCCGGACGCGCTGCCGGCGGACGTCGCAGCGCAGTTCTGGCGTGCTCCCGCCAAAAATGTCGAGGTGACCGTGGACGGCCACAAGGTCTCGCGCGAGGTTCGCGATGTCGCGGTGATCGACTGCTCGCTCTACGCGGCGCGATAGGCGCGAGCGTTACGTCGGCTCTACAAAACTCTCCATCACCATTTTGCGGCCGGCCTTGTCGAAATCGACCGTGAGCTTGGAGCCGTCGGAGCTCGTCACCGTGCCGGGTCCGAATTTGAGGTGCAGCACGCGCGCGCCGGGCGAAAAGCGCGACGTGGAAGTCGATTTCGCGAGCACTTGCCCCTCGATGATGGGCGCTTGTCTGGCCCGGGCCGGCCCGCCGCGCGGCGCCCATTCCTTTTGCGCGCTTTGGGCGCGCTTCCAGCCGGGCGTCGTATAGCTGGAGCCATAGCTGTCGAGATTGGCGAAGCGCGAGACGCCATAGGCGCCATATTGCGAAGCGCCCTTCGACTCGACGACCTCGACATGCGCCGCCGGCAGATTGTCGATGAAGCGCGACGGGCTCGTCGTCTGCCACAGACCGTGAATGCGCCTGTTGGTCGCGAAGAAAATCCTCGCCCGGCGCTTGGCGCGGGTTATGCCGACATAGGCGAGGCGGCGCTCCTCCTCGAGGCCGGCGCGGCCATTGTCGTCGAGCGAGCGCTGATGCGGAAATAGCCCTTCCTCCCAACCCGGAAGAAACACCGTCTCGAACTCCAGCCCCTTGGCGCCGTGTAGCGTCATGATCGACACGCGCCGCGCGCCGGCGGCCTCATCCGTCTCCATCACCAGCGACACATGCTCCAGAAATCCAGCGAGATCCGGAAACTGCTCCATCGCGCGCACGAGTTCCTTGAGGTTTTCGAGCCGCCCCGCCGCTTCCGGCGTTTTGTCCTGCCGCCACATCTCGGTATAGCCGGACTCGTCGAGCACGAGCTCCGCGAGTTCGTGATGCGGCTTGGCGTCGATCAGCCCCCGCCAGCGCTCGAAATCGCCGAGCAGCGCGCGCAGCGTCGCGCGCGGCTTCGCCTTGATCTCCTCGCTCTCGACGAGGATTCGCGCCCCCTGCATGAGCGGGATGTTTTCGCGCCGTGCGAATTCGTGCAGCATTTGCAGCGTGGCGTCGCCGAGGCCGCGCTTTGGCGTATTGACGATGCGCTCGAAGGCGAGATCGTCGGCGGGCTGCGCGACGCAGCGCAGATAGGCGAGGGCGTCGCGGATTTCGGCGCGCTCATAGAAGCGCGGGCCGCCGATGACGCGATAAGGCAGGCCGAGCGTAATGAAGCGTTCCTCGAATTCGCGCATCTGGAACGAGGCGCGCACGAGAATGGCGATCTCTTCGAGATCGTGCGCGCGCCGCTGCAATTGCTCGATCGCCTCGCCGATCGCCCGCGCTTCCTCCTCGCTGTCCCAGACGCCGGTCACGCTGGGTTTTTCGCCGTCGCCGCCGTCGGTGAACAGCGTCTTGCCGAGCCGCCCCTCATTGTGGGCGATCAGATGCGAGGCGGCGGCGAGAATATGGCCGGTGGAGCGATAATTGCGCTCGAGCCGCACGGTTTTCGCGCCGGGAAAGTCCTTCTCGAAGCGCAGGATGTTTTCGACCTCGGCGCCGCGCCAACCATAGACGCTCTGGTCGTCGTCGCCGACGCAGCAGACGTTGCGCCGCCCTTGCGCGATCAGCCGAAGCCACAGATATTGCGCGGTGTTGGTGTCCTGATATTCGTCGACCAGAATATATTTGAAGCGCCGCTGATAATCGGCGAGCACGTCCGGGTTGTCGCGAAACAGCCGCAGCGCCTCCAGCAGCAGATCGCCGAAATCGACAGCGTTGAGGATTTTGAGGCGCTCCTGATACAGCGCGTAAAGCGCCGCGCCCTTGCCGTCGGCGAAGTCGTGCGCCTCGCCCGCCGGGACTTGCGCGGGCGTCAGGCCGCGGTTCTTCCAACCGTCGATCCGATGCGCCAGCGCGCGCGCCGGCCAGCGTTTGTCGTCGATGTTCTCGGCCTTCAAAACCTGTTTGAGCAGGCGGATTTGATCGTCCGTGTCGAGAATGGTGAAATTGGATTTCAGCCCGACGAGTTCGGCGTGACGGCGCAGGATTTTCGCGCTGATCGCGTGAAAGGTGCCGAGCCATTGCATCGCCTCGGCGCCCTGGCCGACCAGCGTCTCGACGCGCTCGCGCATCTCGCGCGACGCCTTGTTGGTGAAGGTGACCGCCAGAATGCTGTTCGGGGAGGCGCCCTCGACCTGGATCAGCCAGGCGACCCGGTGAACCAGGACCCGGGTCTTGCCGCTGCCGGCGCCGGCCAGCACCAAGGCGGCGCCGAGCGGCGAGCCCACGGCGTCGCGTTGCGCGTCGTTCAAGCCGTCGAGAAGATGAGATACGT
>PLAI01000029.1 GCA_003134075.1 Methylocystaceae bacterium
CGCCCGCATGGGGCGCGACGTGGGCGTCGAGGGCGGCCAGATCAACATCTGAGGTTTCGATCCACGCGCCCGCATGGGGCGCGACCGTCCCGGTCTATCTTGTTGCCACACTGAGCGAAATCCTTGTCTCAGCGCGAAAGTCCCCGATTCCGGAACCACGGAGCCGCGATTTGGCTGCCTCGACAAAAAAAATGACGTGAATTCAGCGTGATGCGCCAATTGCGAAACTCTCGGGGATTTAGGACGCGCTTGCGGTTCGCGCTCGACCGCTTCCATAAAATCCCGGGGCCATTTTCAAACAATCAGCGTTCCGTTGAGATCGGCCGCCGGCTTTGCCCCGACATGCTCGACCCGTCTTTGCCAATTGGCGCCGAGATAATAATAGCGCAGGCTATCGACCTTCTGGTCGATGACCGACTCTAAGCGCGACTTCAGCAGCGCCCATTGCGCCGGATCGACCTCGATTTCAAAAACGGAATATTGCACGCGCTGGCCAAAATCCTGGCAGGCTTTCGCCACGCGCCGCAGCCGTTTCGGGCCGCCGGCTCCCGTCGTGTTCACGTCATAGGTCACGAGCACCAGCATCGGCTTTGTTCCGCTTTGCCCGGCTCACTTCCAGAACCACGGCGGATAGGCGTCAAGATCGCCCCGCAAATGGCGCGCGAGCAGCTGCGCTTGTAGGAACGGCGTCAATCCCAGCGGCGCGACTTCATCAATAAACGCGTGTTTCCGTTCCGCCTTCTTGCGCTCCTGCCAAGCCGTCAGCACCGTCTTGCGGCCGTCGTCCGTCAGCAAAACCGCGCCATTGTCGGCGACCGAGAAATCCTTCGAGCGGATTTGACGCCGATTGACCAGCGACAAGGCGAGACGATCGACGAGGGCGGGACGCATCTCCTCCATAAGATCGAGCGCCAAGCTTGGCCGGCCAGGCCGATCTCTGTGGAGAAACCCCACGGCAGGATCGAGTCCGACACTCTCTGCGGCGGCCCGGCAGTCATGCGTCAGAAGCGTGTAGAGGAACGACAGAAGCGCGTTCATCGGATCGAGCGGCGGGCGGCGTGAGCGCCCGCGAAAGGCGATTTCCGCATCTGGCGCACGGATGAGATGATTGAAAACGCCGAAATAGAGTTGCGCGGCCTCGCCCTCGGAGCCGCGAACAACATCGGCCCCCTCTCCCGCAAAGCCGACGCGCTGGAGGATGGCGCCAAGACGTGTGACAGCAGCGTCGATCGCGTTTTTCGCCTCGGGCGCAAACTCGTCGCCATAGTCCCGCAAGGCGCGTTGCAGAACCGCCCGCTGATTGGCGACTTTGCCGCAGACGAATCCGCGCACGATTTCGTCTGGCCTTTCGGAGGCGCGGTATTGCTGGCGGCGCAGCAGCACATTGCCGCTCACCGGGCCTTCGATGCGGGCCTGAAATCGCCCCACGCGATCGAGCAGCACGATGACCACGCCATGACTCGCGCAAGATTGCATGAGCGGCGGAGACAGGAAGATCGCGCCGAAGGTCACGAGTGATCCCAGCATGTGAAGGGGCACACGGGCGCGCTCGGCGCCCTCTATTTCCGCGACGAGGTTCTCGCCGTCCTTGCGCAGGCTGGCATTTTCCGTTGTCACATAAAGCGTGTTCAGCAGTTTTTTCATTCGCCCGCTCCCGCCGCGTCGCCGTCGAGGGCAATGCGGACTTGCCGATCCCGCCAGCTCCTCGCGGAGCGGCCGGAAAGTTTCGGCCGGCATAAGTCAAGCAGCGAGCAGGCGTCGCATTTGCGGCGTTCGTAAACTGCGGCGGGCGTGCGACCGCTCGCGATCACCTCTTTTAGCGCGAGCGCCGACGCTTCCGTCAAACGCCGCAATTCCGTGTCGAAGGGAACGACGACGCGTCGGCGCGTCTGTGCATAGAACAAGGCCCCTTCGGGAACCGCGTGGCCGGTCATCTCCTCAAGGCAGAGCGCCTGCGCGCAGAGCTGGGCCTCGTCGGCGCGGTGGAGCTTGGCCTTGCCGCGCTTATATTCGACGGGATAGGGCGTCTCGTCGCCCCCCGTTTTGTGAAACTCCACGAGGTCGGCGACACCGGCGAGTTGTAGGCGGCGGCAGGACAGCGGCAACGCGCTCACTCGCCGAACGCCGCGCGAAAAGCGTTGGCCCTGCTCATCGACGCGGGCATGAAGCACGCGCCCTTCCGCGGTAAAACGGTTTTCCTCCCACAGCCGCTCGACATGAATCAGCGCGGCCTGCCGCAGGCAGTAGACTGCGTGCTGGAGTGCTGAGAGGGGGATAGGCGCTTCGTCGAAATCGCCGCTGTCCATCGTCCGCGCCTGCCTCGTGAGACTTAAAAAAGTTCGCGGATTGTCACGCCGTCCGGCAGATTCTCATGGTCGATCGTCACGCGATAGTCGCCGAAGCGCCGCGCTGGCGAGGCGTTGTCGAGCCTCTTGTCGCCGATTGGATAGGTGTCGCCGGCGCTTACGCGGTCAATCACTACCCGCTCGAACAATTCATGCGCCGGCGCGTTGCCAAGCGCGCTGCTATGCTCGAAGGCGACGAGTTTGCGCGCCGCCATCTCTCCGCGCGCCGCCGAGCGATCATGTTCGAACATGTTTTTCAGCGCATCCCACAGGAAAGCGATGTCGGCGTCGCCAAAGCCAGTGCGCTCGGAGAGCTTGGCCGACACGAAACCATGCGCGCGATAAAGCCCATAGGGCACGATATATTTGCGGCCCATGGTGCGATTCTCGGTGCGTTGGTCGTCGCCGGAAGCGTCCTCGTTCTTTTTCTTTTCTGCTTCGTTCGTCGCCGCCATGCGGGTGATCGAGATCTCCAACGGAACAATGGATTCTACGGAGCGCGCGAAAGACAATTGCACCGGGCCACGCACCTGTCCGCAATTGATTCCCGTGCTCATGACCGCGCCAAAAGTGCGCACGTCAAAGAAATTGTCGCACATGAATTGACGCAGCCGGTTCATTTCGTCGTCGCTTTGCGGGCTGAGTTTCTTGTCCGTGGCCGCTTTCTTGTCGTCTGGCCGTTGCGTCAGATAAGCTTTGCGATGCTGTTCGTTGAGAATCGCACCTTCCCGAACATAGATCGCGTAGCCTGTCTCGCCGCCCTTGGCGAGTTCCGCATAATTTCGGATTTTGCGCTTGAGGCACACGTCGGTGACGAGGCCTTGATTGGTTTCTGGATCGAGACGCGGCAGATTGCCGGCGTCCGGGTCGCCGTTGGGATTGCCGTTCGTCACGTCGAAAAGGAACACGAAATCGAAGCGATGAGAAAGCGCGGTCATTTGAGTCACTCCTTGGGCGCGGCGGCGGCGGTTGCGTCGTTTTCCGTCGTTTTCCGACGATTCATTTGATGAAAATAGCCAAGGGCGAAGGTGCCCTGGCGCTGGAGATTGAGTGTCGCCGGAAACTCGGAAGGCAATTTGTCCATGACTTCAGATAGCTGCTTGGCAAAATAGCCCGCGAGGCCCTTTGATTCGCCCTCCGCTTTGCTTTGGTGATGGACATTCATTCGCAGGAGAAGAGGGAACACGTTGCGAGGCGTCGCCGACGCGGAGCCATAGTAGCGATCCTTGATGCTGGCGTTGACATTGCCCAACGCCAGCAATTGAGTTTTTTCAAGCACAGCGAACAGTCTGCCAAGCAGATAGCCGGGATCGTCGTTGTTGGGATCGAGCGCCACCGGAGCCTCCTTTTTCATCTTGAAATTGTTGATAAGCACGGCTTTGACGATAGAGACGCGCAACGCGTTCACGTCGTGATCGGCGCGCAGACGCATCAGAACCGCTGAAAGAAGCGTGAGCGGATAGGGGGCACCAGTGAGGATCGCCCGCAGCCAGTCGCCCGCAAGTTGCGGCGGAATGTTCTCCGATTTGTGCTGCGCCGCCGTTTCGATCAGCAATCGCCAGACCGAAAGGCCCTCCTTCTTTGGCGGCGGCTCGATACGCATTCGTTCTACATGCCCGGCGAGGTTCTCCGCGATCTTGCCAAAATCATCCTCGACATAGAAACGCACGGAAAGGCGCGCCGCGTTGGGCGACAGGCCCAACACGTAAAAGCGCACGCCTGGTGGCAGATCGGGTCGAAACTCCGTGAGCGGCTTGCCCTGTCGAATCGCCTCCAGAATCGCGCGGACTTTCTCCGCGCCGACTTTTTCGTCGTTGCGGGCGATCTCGCGCGCGTCGATAAAGCCGCCGAACACATCTTCCGCCAAAGCTGCGGCTTCGTCGTCGGCGGCGTCGGCCCAAAATACGGTCGAGGCGTCACCGATCTGCACGCGGTGGGCGCTGCCTTTTTCAAGGAAGCGATTCAGCGCCGTCGTATAGGCGAAGGCGGCGGCTTCGGAAATTGGGGCATTTTCGCCCTGTTCGTGGCCATAGGAGGCGAAGGCGTCGAGGTTGAAGGAGACAATCGACGCGCCGGATGATTGCGCGCCCCATACGCCCTTGATCGCCGGATGCAGGCGTGCGATCGGCCCGTGCTCACCCGTAACGAGGCAAGCCGCTTCGCTTTTGTCGCCCTCCGAGCCAAGTCGCGCCCAAAGCGCCCGTGCGGCATGGCGATCGTGAACGCGGATGTTTTTCAGCCTGTCGCTTTCGAGCGAAAAGACTACGTTCTGATCCTTCATTTCCTCGGGCCAGCCGAGACGAACAAAATCGTCGGGCGTCCACCAATTGATGAAGTTTAGAAGCGCTCTGAGGCCAGGATCATCGGAGTCCGCGAGATCGCGGCGGTGGCGCTCTCGAAACGCAGCAAGACGCGTTGCGCCGTCTTTGCCTTCGGAAGCCGAGACACCGAGAGCGAATGCGGCATTGTCCCAAAGGAAGAAAGATTTGGGCGTAACACCGGGCCGCTTGAATGATGCGGGCACAGGCATGAGCGGCACCGTCTTCTTTTTTCCTTCGCCTTCGCGAAGATCAATCGGCGGGCAGGCCACGGAACCATCTTCGTTCAGCGAAATGAGAAAGCCGATCTTTTCAGCAGAATAACCGAAGGGCGGGACGTCATTGCCCATGCGCTCATAAGCGCGAACAAGGGAGGCGAGCGCACTCATCGGCGAATCTCCGCAGAATTTGGCTCTGGGACGCACAGCACGCCCTTGTCCAATCGCGCGCGAAAGAACAGAGAGGCGCGGTCGTTCGCGTGGTCGATGTCGTAGAGCATAAAACCGAGATCGCGCGTCTCGTCGATTGTCTCCGGTAGCGGTGCATCCGCCGCGATCAACGAAAAGCGCGCGGGAAACTCGCGCGTTCCGAGGCAGGGTTGATGAAAGCATTGGCCCTTGCGGGCACGGCGGTTGAAGGTGTCGAGATGCTTGCCCTCGTTGTCCTCTGCCCCGGCGTTGTTCGTCAGTTCGAAGCGCGCCTCAATCACATAGGCGACATCGACGAGCACGGTGGCGGCGCGCTGCTGGCGGTCTTCGTCGACGACAAGCGCGAGATTGGCGATGTTTTCCGATCTCATCGCCGACCGAACGGACGCGACGGGCGTTTTGTGGCCCACTTCGTTGCGGCGGATAGACTGAAAGCGGATCGGCTTTAGCACATGGATCGCTGTGACGATCCAGCGAATGGCAGGCTTCCAATGTATCGCCTCCAGAATCCCGCGCGCGGCGGAAGGCGTCATCACGTCATAAGAGACGCGCTCGACCTTCATTTCGGGCCGGGTGAAGCAGGCGTAGTCGCCAGAAACCAGTAGTTTGACTCCGTAGGGCATGGCCGTTCGTTCCCCAATTCTTCGTCAGCAAAATTTTCGGTAACTAACGCGTCTTGTTTCGATCCATGCTCCGCCCGCCAGTCGATGCGACAAGGAAGCGAGCCGCCTTACCCGCTAAAGGCGCACCATGCCTTGAAGCGACCCCCACGCGACAATAGCCGAAGAGATCGCTTCAGAATTTGGTGTCTTTCAAGGCTGGCGATCGCATAGAGAAGCCCTCGGCGTTTAGACGTCAAGAAGAAATCTAACTGATTCGGCCGATCACTTCAGGACGGTTATTTACCCACTCTAAAAATCAGATCGAAGGGCCTTCTATCCCAAGATACTCCGCGTTCTCCCACAGCAGCCCCGTGTCTTTTCCATAGAGACTCCCGTTTTCCATCACAACGAACTGATCCCTAAATCCCTCGACAAACCGCACGTGCCCATTTCTCAACAGCAAATCGCGCGCTTTGGGCGGAACCTGCACGATGAAAGATTGAAGGCGACGCGCGGCTGCTCCGGGAGGAAGCCCACCGCGAAGTGCCGCCAGAACCTCGCGCGCGGGGGCCTCTTGCGGTTCGTTCTCGCGTGCTACAATTACCGGCGCCATCCCACTTTCGATCATGCGGAATTTCTCTGCGACCGTGCGATAATTAAAGCTCGGCGAGGGATAGGGGCCGCGCGCGCTGCGAGAGAGCAGCCAGGATCCCCCGACCCTGTGCCTATCCAACGCCTCACCCTTGCGCCAATAGACCTCGCCGAAATAGTCGCGCATCGCGTCGGGCGACAAAAGATCGGCGTGTTTGCCCATCATGCGGCCCATGTCGCCAGCAAGCTGCGCGATCTCGCGCGGCGGCTTGTGTTCCGCGCTGCGGAACACTCCTACCACGCTCTCCTCCGGCAGGCGGCGGCCCTCGCGATTGCAGCGGCCCGCCGCCTGGGCGATTTGATCGANNCCCCTGCCTCGGCCCGCCACACACGCGGAAAATCCAGATCCACGCCGGCCTCCACGAGCGATGTCGCGATCAATCGGCAGGGCGCGTCGTCTTTCAAGCTCTGGCGCACATGTTCCAGAATACGCCGCCGATGCGCTGCATATTGGCGCGTGGTGAGATGAATGACGCCATCGAGCCCGCACTCGACCGCCTCACGATAGAGTGCCAGCGCGTGCTTGCGGCTGTTTACGATCATCAACCCTTGCGAAGTCTCTCCGAGCGCTGCAATTAACTCGTCGTCGGTCTTCTCGCCCAGTTGATCGATCCGAACGCGCTTCAAGTCTTCATGCAGCCGTGCCGGATTCGGCGCTAGTTCGCGCTCCGGCCCCAAATCAAGTCCGCCCGGAAAATCCGGTGCGGCGACCGCCGGCTGCGTCGCGGTGCAGAGAACGATGGAAGCGCCATAGTTGCGCGCCAGTTCGTCGAGCGCGTCCAGACACGGGCGCAGCACTGGCAGAGGGATCGTTTGCGCCTCGTCGAGCACGATCACGCAATTGGCCAGATTATGTAGCTTGCGGCAGCGCGAAGGGCGGTTGGAGTGCAGGCTCTCGAAAAGCTGCACATTGGTCGTCACCACCACTGGCGCCGCCCAATCCTCCATCGCGAGCTTCAGCTTGTCGGCCGCTTCACGTTTGTGGTTTCGGTCCTCATTCTCGATGCGCTCTTCGTCGATCGACGAATGATGCTCGAGCACAACGCCGTCGCCAAGCACCTCGCGAAAAATCCCCGCTGTCTGATCGATGATCGAGGTGAAGGGTATGGCATAGACGATGCGCTCCAGCCCATGCAGCTTCGCGTGGTCTAGCGCGAAGGCGAGCGAGGCAAGCGTCTTGCCGCCACCCGTCGGCACGGTGAGCGTGAACAGCCCTTTCGTGGCTTGCGCCCGCGCTCGCGCGTGAGAGAGAATTTCCGCGCGCAGGGCATTGACGCGCGTGTCCTTCTTAGGCTTCTTCGTCATGTAATGATCGAAGCGTTCGATATAGTGGTCAATATTGTCGTTCAAACGCGGCCAATCGCGATCGACTTTGCCACCTTTCGCGGCTGCATAAAATGCTTCCGTATCGCGATAGTCGGCGTCGACGAGACAAGAAAAAATCATCCGTCCAAGAAACGCCAACTGACGGGCGCGACCATTATCGCGCCATGAAAAGCCAGCGGGCGTCAGCCCCTCAGCGATTGGCGCGATGTCCTCGCGCCAAACCGGATCGAGCGCGGGAAGCTGCTTTTTTAAACGGCAATCGAGCGATGCCTCGCCGATGCTGTCGGGCATGCCCCCGTGATGGCCGGCGATCGCGTGGGCGATAATCTCTGCGATGCAGCGATCGATGGCTTGCGACGCCAGCCCGAGGATTTCCCGCGCTCCCGCGGTCGCGTGGTCGACCCGCTCTCCACCCTCTAATCGCCTTTGAAACTCTAAGGTGTATTTGCCAAGATCATGCAAGACTCCCGCAAGCGCAGCTGCTTTGGTTGCGCCGAATTTCGCTCCCCGTTCGGCGGACAATATTTCGACCCCCTTCAAGTGGGAGGCGAGCAACTGCCAGTGAGACTTGCTACTATCGTCCGGGAGGGAGTGCGCATACCACATGAACGATCCCAACGTGCCGAGCAAATGCAAACCGGTTAGCAGAAAAAACTATACGCCGAATTATTATGGATTTGGAGAGTTTCCGCGCCTTTTTGTGGCTGAGCGGATTCGGATTGGCGAATGAGTGGAAACGGCTACCTTGGCGAAGAAGCTCGCACCAATCTGATCGCGTTGGCTCGCGTCACGTTGTGGCTTCTCGCATGACGGGACGGCGCCGTGGGCAGAGGCGCGGCGCCTTCCCCGGTGGGGACGGCTGGCCCCCGAACTGTAGTGATGAAAAGCGCATTCGCGGAGGAAGGTGCCAAGCTCGCAAAAATTCGGAACCCAGGCTCCATCCCCATGGGCCGCAGACCACCGCCCTGGGACTTCGTCCATCCCCGGCGCCTCTTATGAGCCGGTTCGAAGCGTGCAAAAGCGCGAGTTCGCGCGCCGCCGAATCGTCCGTGGTAACAACCCAAGCATGTCAAGCGATGCGGTTTCGGGCTTGCGACGGCGCCACGGATCGCAACTCAGAACGGATGGTCTGTCGTGGCTCTAATATGCATGGAATTGTGAGGACCGGGTGTGGGTTTAGGGCTGCAAACGGCCCCCGGCACCTCACGCTTCGCGCTCGGTCCCTGAACCATGAGGTTGGAAATTCGCTTTAAACCCGTGTGGGGACGGTTTTCGGGCGCGACGGTTCCCTCACGGGTGGCTTATTGGGCTTCGATTGTTTTCTCCAACCGTAAGCGATCTAAGTCGTGCAGCGTCCTTTCGGCCAGGCGCTACTCCGCTTCGGTTCTCTGTTAAGGAGAGTAACGCCCACGGTAATGCGCAATAGCGTCGCCGCATAGCCTCCGCGCGCCAACCGGCCATTGATAGGCTAGCCTCGGATTGATGGTCGCCTTGGTCTTTTGCTTTAGCGGCGAGTCGAAAGCGAATTCGACGACACGGGCTCTAAGTTCAGCGGCCCGCCGGTAAAGCGGTCGGTGAGATAAAGGGGGCTGAACTCAAGCACGAAGCTCCGGTGGATTGTTGTGAAATTCGTGGTCCAATTCGGCTCGAAGAGCTGGTTATCCGGATCGAATGTAAGGTTCGTCCAGTGTCAACGAGGAGAA
>PLAI01000085.1:0-1420 GCA_003134075.1 Methylocystaceae bacterium
CGAGATTCGCGCGGTCGCGAAAAAGAGCGCGCCGGGCGCCGCGGTGGCCGACGAACTCAAACTCGCCGGCGGCGCGCCGAAGGATTTCGCGCGGGCGGTCGCCGCCGCCCTACCGGCGTTCGAGCGCCTTTCCAGCGGCGCGCTGACCTTTTCGGACAATGGGGTCGCGCTCAAGGGCGAGGCGCCCTTCGCGACCGCGGCGGCGGACATCGGCGCTCGTCTGTCGCGCGCCTTGCCCCAGGGCTTCGCCTCCGCGGCCCAACTGACCGCGCGCGATCCCGGCCCACCGCTGGACGCCGCCGAGCTGCAAAAGGCCATCAACGACGCGCTGGCCAAAACGCCGGTGGTGTTCGACGCGGACGCGACGCTCTCCGACTCCGCGACGCCGGCGCTCGACGCGCTGGCGGCGCNNGCTGCCGCGCGGTCGCGGCGCGCATTTCGAGATTATCGGCCACGTCGGCGGACCCGGCATAGAGGAAATCAACCGCGGCCTCGCCAAGCAAAGGGCGCAGGCGGTGATAGACCGGCTGGCGGCGCTCGGCGTCGATCCCGCTAACCTCGCGCCGGTCGGCGTCGCCGCGCATGCGGAAGGCGGCGCCGCCATCGAGGTCGTGGCGAAATGAGCGCCGCTTCGAAACAAGCCTGCTCGAAATGCGCGCGAGATGGAGACGGCCAATGCTTTACGTGCTGACTCTCGGCTGGGTTTGGTTCGCCGCCGCCGGCGCGCTGGGGCTCCTCGTGGGCTTCGCGACCGCGACGCCGGGGCGGGGCGGAGAATTCTCCGGCCNNGGCTTCGCCGGCGCGGAGCTTGGGCTGGTTCCCGGCCGCGCCGGGCTGCAACTGGAGATCGGCCTGCTGGCCGCGCTGGCTTATTTTATCGGCCTGTCCATTGGCGGCGGCGCCAAAGGCCTTTTGACGGCGCCAGCGGCCGCGCCGATGAAGCCGACGCCAGTGGTCGTGCGGGGACGCCCACGCGACGAGGAGCCCGCCGCTCCCAAGTCCTCTCCGGCTCCCAAGTCCGCAGCCCCCAACGCCCCCGCCCCAGCGCCGCAGCCCGCCAGGAGCGAGACAGCCCCCGCGCGGGAATCGACGGCGAAGGCGTCGCCCGGGAAAAAGCACTTTCCCGGCCATCCGCCCGAAAGCCTAGCGGCGCCGCGCGGCGGTTCGCCCGACGATCTGACCAGGATCAAGGGCATTGGACCCAAAAGCGTCGAGAAGCTGCATGCGCTCGGCGTGTTTCACTTCGATCAGATCGCCGCCTGGAACATCGACAACGCGCGCTGGATTGGCGCGGCGCTCTCCGGTCCCGGCCGGGTCGAGCGCGGAAAATGGATTCAGCAGGCGCGCGAGCTTGTCGCCGCAAGGGAGTCGTCGCGATGAAGCGCTCGAGCCGGAGTGGCGCCGCCGCGCTGGCGCTGGC
>PLAI01000085.1:1430-2218 GCA_003134075.1 Methylocystaceae bacterium
ACGCCCCGCTCGATCTTTCCGGCAAGAGTCTCAACGGCGCCGATCTCTCCGGGCTCGACTTCAGCCATGTGAATTTGCGCGCCGCGAGGCTGGTCAAGACGCGGCTCTCCGGCGCGAAGCTGGACGGCGCCATTCTCGATCAGGCCTGGATGCTCGAAGCGGATCTGACCGGCGCCTCGCTGGTCGGCGCGCATTTGTTCTCCGCGCAATTGCAGCGCGCGCGCGCCGACGGCGCCGATTTTTCGCGCGCGCGGATCGCCGGCGATCTCACGGGCGCCAGCCTGCGCGGCGCGAAATTCCGCGAGGCCAATATGGCGGCTGACATGAAAAACCAGTCGATGGGCCTGATGCGCGCCGTGCTCGCCTCGGCGATCGCCGAAGGCGCCGACTTCACCGCCGCCGATCTGATGAGCGCCGATCTGCGCTATCTGCATGCCGCCGGCGCGGATTTTTCCGGCGCCAGCATGCAGGGGGCCGACGCCGCCGGCGCCGACTTCACCGGCGCCAAATGGGACGGCGCCAAGGTTTCGGGGCTCGATCTCGATTCGGCGCGCATCGACGACGATGCGGCGGCGCTGCTCAAGGACGCCAAAGGGCTCGCCCCCGCGCGCGCCAAATGACGACGGGCGCCATCCGCATCGGCGTCGACCTTGGCGGCACCAAGATCGAAGCAATCGCGCTTGGGGCCGACGGCAAGGTTCTGGCCAGCCGCCGCGTGGCGACTCCCGCCCATGATTATGCGGCGATCACGCGCGCCGTCGCCGATCTCACTCGCGCGCTGGAAATAG
>PLAI01000085.1:2370-2611 GCA_003134075.1 Methylocystaceae bacterium
CGCCGGCGAATGGGGCCATAATCCTCTGCCGCTGATGCGCGAAGGCGAATATCCGGGCCGCCGTTGCTATTGCGGCCACGACGGCTGCATCGAAACATTTTTGTGCGGCGGCGGACTCTCGCGCGAGTTTCAGGCACGGGCTGGCGTGTCGCTGAAGGGCGAAGAGATCGCCGCGCGCGCGGACGCCGGCGACGGCCATGCGCTCGCAAGCCTCGACGCCTATCGCGACCGGCTGGCGCGG
>PLAI01000320.1 GCA_003134075.1 Methylocystaceae bacterium
ATCACGCCGGAAATCGTCGCCAAGATCATCGAGAAGGAGCGCTATCAGGTTCCCGGCGGCTTCGCGCTGCTTCCCACCATGGGCGGCCAGACCGCGCTCAATTGCGCCCTTAGCCTCGAAAAAATGGGTGTGTTGAAGAAATTCGACATCGAAATGATCGGCGCCTCCGCGGCGGCGATCGACATGGCCGAGGATCGCGAGCGGTTCCGCGAGGCGATGACCCGGATCGGCCTCGAGACGCCGCGCTCGCATCATGTCAAGACGCTGACCAAGGCGCTGGCCGCGCTCGAAGACATCGGCCTGCCCGCGATCATCCGCCCATCCTTCACCTTGGGCGGCACCGGCGGCGGCATCGCCTATAACGAGGCGGAGTTCATCGACATCGTGAAGGGCGGCATGGACGCGTCGCCAACCAGCGAGGTGCTGATCGAGGAGAGCGTGCTCGGCTGGAAGGAGTACGAGATGGAGGTCGTCCGCGACAAGGCGGACAATTGCATCATCGTCTGCTCGATCGAGAACATCGACCCGATGGGCGTGCATACCGGCGACAGCATCACCGTCGCTCCGGCGCTGACGCTGACCGACAAGGAATATCAGATCATGCGCAATGCCTCGCTGGCGGTGCTGCGCGAGATCGGCGTCGAGACCGGCGGCTCCAACGTGCAATTCGCGGTCGATCCCGCCAGCGGCCGGATGATCGTCATCGAGATGAATCCGCGGGTGTCGCGCTCGTCGGCCCTGGCCTCGAAGGCGACGGGCTTTCCCATCGCCAAGGTCGCCGCCAAGCTCGCGGTCGGCTACACGCTGGACGAAATCGCCAATGACATCACGGGGGGCGCGACCCCGGCCTCCTTCGAGCCGACGATCGATTACGTCGTCACGAAAATTCCGCGCTTCGCCTTCGAGAAATTTCCTGGCGCCGAACCCATTCTGACCACCGCGATGAAATCGGTCGGCGAGGTCATGGCGATCGGTCGCAATTTCGCCGAATCCTTGCAAAAGGCGCTGCGTTCGCTGGAAACCGGACTTTCGGGGCTCGATGAAATCGAGATCGAGGGCTATGGCAAGGGCGACGACATGAACGTGCTGCGCGCCGCGCTCGGCACGCCGACGCCCGACCGGCTGCTGGTGGTCGGGCAGGCGCTCCGGTTCGGCCTTGGCCCCGAGGAAATTCACGAGGCCTGTAAGATCGACCCCTGGTTCATCGCGCGCATCGCCGAGATCGTGGCGCTCGAGAACAAGGTGCGCGAATTCGGCTTGCCGAATGACGCCGAAAACCTGCGCATGCTGAAATTCGCCGGCTTCTCCGACGCGCGCCTCGCGACGCTGGCCAAACGCGAGGAGAGCGAGGTGCGCGCGGCGCGCCATGCGCTGGACGTGCGCCCGGTCTATAAGCGCATCGACACTTGCGCGGCGGAGTTCTTCTCGCCCACCGCCTATATGTATTCGACCTATGAATCGCCGTTCATCGGAGCGCCCCAATGCGAGGCGGCGCCATCGTCCCGCGACAAAATCGTGATTCTCGGCGGCGGCCCGAACCGCATCGGGCAGGGCATTGAATTCGACTATTGCTGCTGTCACGCCTGTTTCGCGCTGGCCGAGGCCGGCTTCGAAACGATCATGATCAACTGCAATCCCGAAACCGTATCGACGGATTACGACACGTCGGATCGCCTCTATTTCGAGCCGCTCACGGGCGAGGACGTCTTTGAAATTCTCGACCTCGAGCGCGCCAGCGGCAGGCTTGTCGGCGTCATCGTGCAGTTTGGCGGCCAGACGCCGCTCAAACTCGCGCATGGATTGGCGCAGGCGGGCGTGCCCATTCTCGGCACGCCCGTGGACTCGATCGACCTCGCCGAGGACCGCGACCGCTTCAAGCGGCTGCTCGACAAGCTCGGCTTGAAACAGCCCAAGAACGGCATCGCCTATTCGGTCGAGCAGTCGCGCATCGTCGCCGGCGAACTCGGTCTGCCCCTCGTGGTGCGGCCCTCCTATGTGCTGGGCGGCCGCGCGATGGCGATCATTCGCGACGTGGGCGCGCTCGACGATTATCTCCTGGGCGTGCTGCCCTCGCTGGTGCCCTCCGAGATCAAGACGCGATACCCCAACGACAAGACCGGCCAGATCAACATGGTCCTTGGCAAAAATCCGCTGCTGTTCGACCGCTATCTGACCGATGCGATCGAAATCGATGTGGACTGTCTTTCGGACGGCGAGAACGCCGCCATCGCCGGCATCATGGAGCATATCGAGGAAGCCGGGATTCACTCCGGCGATTCGGCGTGCTCGCTGCCGCCGCGCTCGCTGTCGAAGGCGACGCTCGACGCGCTGGAGCAACAGACCAAGAACCTCGCCAAGGCGCTCGGCGTGATCGGCCTGATGAACGTGCAATATGCCCTCAAGGACGGCGAGATATATGTGCTGGAGGTCAATCCGCGCGCGTCGCGCACCGTGCCCTTCGTGGCCAAGGTCATGGGCAAGCCCATCGCCAAGATCGCCGCGCGCGTCATGGCCGGCGAGCCGCTGGCGTCCTTCGACCTGCCCGGCGGCGAACTCGATCACGTGGGCGTCAAGGAATCGGTGTTTCCTTTCGCGCGCTTCCCCGGCGTCGACACCGTGCTGGGGCCGGAAATGCGGTCGACCGGCGAGGTCATCGGTCTCGATCGCTCTTTCGCGGCGGCCTTCGCCAAGAGCCAGCTCGGCGCGGGCGCGCGAGCGCCCAAGGGCGGCAATGTGTTCGTCTCGGTGCGCGACGCCGATAAGGAGCGGGTGGTCGAAACAATTCGGCTGCTGACGACGCTCGGCTTCCACGCGCAGGCGACGGGCGGCACAGCGCGCTTTTTGACCGAGCGCGGCATACCGACGCAAAAAATCAACAAGGTGTCGGAAGGGCGTCCGCATATCGTGGACGCGATCAAGAACGGGTCGATCCAACTGGTGTTCAACACCACCGAGGGGGCGCAGGCCCTGGCCGACTCGCGTTCCTTGCGTCAGGCGGCGCTCTTGCATAAGGTTCCCTACTACACGACCCTCGCGGGGGCGTTGGCCGCCGCCGAAGGGATCAAAGCCTACATGTCGGGAGACCTCGAAGTTCGCGCCCTCCAGGACTATTTCGCGTGAGCCAGGAGAGCGCAAAACCGTTGATTTTCATAGCGGAAGCGACTTCCGGATCTCGCCCTCGCCGCTCTCCGGCGGGGCCTTCGCCCTGTCGGCGCGTTCGCTGAAAATCCGCCGCCCAGCGGCTTACCCCTTAAGTTCGTCGTGATTCGCCCTCCGCCCGGCGCCTTGGCCCGACGGAGAAGTAAAAAACTTTCTCCCGGCATGGACTGGACGGGACCTAGGAACGAAAGAGCAGGAACGATGGTCGAGAAGGTGCCCATGACCGTCGGCGGCCACGCCGCCCTCGAAGAGGAGTTGCGTCGCCGCCAGCAGGAGGAGCGTCCGCGCATCATCCAGATGATTTCGGAGGCGCGCGCCCATGGCGATCTTTCGGAAAACGCCGAATATCACGCCGCCAAGGAGTCGCAGTCGCTGAACGAGGGACGCATCGCCGAACTCGAGGACAAGCTGTCGCGCGCCGAGGTGATCGACGTGTCCAAGCTTTCCGGCGCCACCGTAAAATTCGGCGCGACCGTCACGGTCGTCGACGAGGACACGGAAGAGGAAAAACGCTACCAGATCGTTGGCGAGGCCGAGGCCGACGTGAAGAGCGGCCGCGTCTCCATCACTTCGCCCATCGCTCGCGCGCTGATCGGAAAAAAGGCCGGCGACACCGTTGAGGTGAAGACTCCCGGCGGCGGCAAAAGCTACGAGATTTTGACGGTCGCCTTCGTGTGACGCGATCGCCGGCGCGAGGCCGAGCGCCGTTCCGCGGCTGGGCTCATCCCTCGTCGCGCCGGGCGTCGATCTGGCGATAGGAGAAGGTGAAGGCGCTGTCGAGATCGAGAGCCGCGTAGAGAATCGGCTCCGCGGTCAGGAATGGTCGCCAATATTCGCTATAGCCGCGCGCCCCTTCGAGGCCCGGGCGGCGGAAACGCTGTTCGCCGGGTTGATGCGGGTCGATGTTGGGATTTTGGAAGCGCTTGACGAAGCCATAGGCCGACGTCACCGTGAAACGTATCGAGACGCCGGCGAGGTCCAGCGCGCGCAGCGCGTCCATCCAGGGCGCGGCGCGCAGCGATTTGCGGACCACGTAAAGCGCCACCGCTGGATCGCAGGCATAGGTGAAGGCGCTCGGCCCGAGGCCGATGAACAGCCGCTCATATTGCGAGAAAGCGACGATTAGCCGCCGCAGTTTCTTGTCCTTGCTCTGCGCCAGACGGTCGATTAGCCGCGCGAGCGTCGCGATCCAGCCGCTGTCCTCCAGCCGCACCATCGGCAGCACGAAAACAATGGCCTGCGCGCCGAGCATCTGGCCGGCGAATTTATCCTTCACGTCGTTCAATATGGCGACCCGCGCGCCCTCGGGCGGCACGGCGAGTTCGCCGGCGGCGTCGACGATCTCGAGCAGCCAGGGCGCGCGCTCGCTCACCGCCGGCGGCGCGACGCCATTGAGCGTGAGGCGGAAATAATATTCGTAGGTGTCCAGCGTGTCCGTGGCGACGCCGCCCTCGACGAAATCGCGCCGAAGCTTTTCGTAATCGCCGTTCGGCCCCTCGAAAATATTTTGCGACGCCGCCGCTGCCTCGGCCATCGCCTCCGCGTGGCTGATCGCCTGCAGGGTCGGGCGCAGCGAAAGGGGATAACCGAAGGCGCGTTGGGCGACGCAATCGGCGAGCGAGGCGAGCAATGACGATTTGCCTCCCTTCCTTGGTCCCACGAGACAAATCGTCAGCTTCTCTGTCATCTGGCCCCATGTCGCCCGGCGTTTCTCGCGCTTCCTTGGTCAGGATACAGGCCCGGCGCTCCGGGGGAAAGGTGACGCCGCTGGCGCGGCGTGCTAATCGCCCGACATGCTCGAAGGTCTGCCCCCCAATAACGCCAGCCATGTGCTGCGTCTCGTCTGCGACGAACAGCGCGCCCGCGCCATCGTGGACGTCATTGTCGAAACATTCGACCCCGCCGAAACAGCGGCCTGCGCCTTCGAGGAGGCGGATGGAACGAGTTGGGCGGTCGAGGTCTTTTTCGGCGAACCGCCGGACGAGGCGGGCGTGCGCGCGCTGATCGAAGCCTCCGCCGGCGCGGAGGCCGCCAGAGCCGCCGAGTTTTCGCAAATCGCCCAGCGGGATTGGGTCGCGAGCGCGCTGACGGGGCTGAAGCCGGTTCGCGCCGGGCGCGTGCTGGTGCATGGCTCGCATGACCGAAACAGGTTGCGCGGCAATGACGTGGGCATCGAGATCGAGGCGGCGCTGGCTTTCGGCACGGGCCATCACGGCACGACGCTGGGCTGCCTGCTGGCGCTGGACCGCGTGCTGAAACGCCGGCGCCCGGCCCGCGTGCTCGATGTCGGCACGGGCACGGGCGTTCTGGCCATCGCCGGCGCGAAATTGCTGCATCGTCCGGTCGCCTGCGGCGACATAGACCCGATCGCCGTCGAAACCGCCGGCGCCAATGCGCGGGCGAATGGCGTGGGAGTCCTGGTGCGGCCGGTGGTCGCGACGGGTTTGCGCCATGGCGCCTTGCGCAAGGGGCGCGCCGATTTGATCTTCGCCAATATCTTGGCCAAGCCCTTGCGACTGCTCGCGCCGAGCCTCGCCCGCGCGGCGGCGCCGGGGGCCGAACTTGTGCTCTCCGGGCTGTTGGCGCGCGATGTGCCCGGGATTCTCGCAGCTTACAGGGCGCAGGGCTATGCGCTGCGCGAGCGGCGCGACATCGACGGCTGGGCGACCCTGACGCTCAAGCGCGGCGGCGGTCCGCGCCCGTTGAAGCCGGTTCACGCAACGGCGGCGCTGGCGCCGAGATTGAAAGCCCATGTTCTTCACCATATCGAAGATTTTTGAGTTTATCGGCTCGCCCTCGCATTTGGCGCTGGCGCTCCTCGCGCTCGGGGTGGGGCTCGCCTATACGCGCTATTTTAAAGCGGGCCGGCGGCTGACGACCCTGGCCGCGGCGCTGTTGCTGCTGATGGCCTTTGGGCCGGTGGGGCACATGCTGGCGGTTCCGCTGGAAACGCGATTCGCGGGGCCGCCGGATGACGCCGCCCCGCCGGACGGGATCGTCGTGCTCGGAGGCTCGATCGACGAGGCGCTCAGCGCCCAATACGGCCGCGCCAGTTTCAGCCAAGCCGCCGAACGGGTGACCGCGCCGCTCGAATTGCTGCGGCTCTATCCCAAGGCGCGGCTGGTGTTCACCGGCGGTTCAGCGTCGCTGCGCGCTTCGACCCTGACCGAGGCATGGGCGGTGCGGCGGTTTTGGCGGGCGGTGGGGCTCGATCAGGGTGATGTCGTCTACGAGGACCGATCCCGCAACACATTCGAAAACGCGCTGTTCACCCGCGACCTGGTGAAGCCGAAGGAGGGCGAACGCTGGCTGCTCGTCACCTCGGCTATGCACATGCCGCGCGCCGTCGGCGTCTTTCGCAAGGTCGGCTTTCCCGTGATCGCCTATCCCGTCGATTTTCGCACCAACGGCGCGTTTTGGCGCGCGGGCGTTCCGGGCGACACCGGGTCCGCCGTCTCAATGGTCGAAAACGCCATGCACGAATGGCTTGGCCTTATCGCCTACCGCCTGACGGGAAAGACGGACGCGTTGTTTCCAGCGCCCTAGGTTCCCTTATTTTGTCGTGCTTTCCGCGGCAAAACCGGCGCCCACTTTCGCCGAAAGCACTCTAAGGCCGTCCCGAAACATGATTTCAGTCTGGCCGACCCTGCGGCTTTCGACCCCGCGACGACCCCGATGTTTCAAGGCCGCGCGGACCTTGGCCGCCGCTCGGCGGCCATGCGCCATGCTTCATTTCGAGGAACATCGCGATCGCCTGGGCGCGATTGCGCACTTCGAGCTTTTCGAACAAATTGCGCAAATGGAATTTGATCGTGTTGATCGACACCCCGAATTCCTTGGCGAGTTGATTGTTCGTCTGTCCCGAACCGAGGGCCGACAGCAGGCTGCGCTCCCGCAGCGTCAGATTCTCCAGCGGGTCGGCGCGCATCTTGCGGATGTCGACAAAGGGAAAGACCATGTCGCCCGCCGCGACGGCGGACAGCACGTCGAGCAGGCGCTCCGGCGGCGCGCGCTTGCTGACGAAGCCGGCTCCGCCCAGTTGCAGCGTCTCGGCCGGCGCGGCCGGATCGTTGGTGCCGCTGTAGACGACGATCTTGGGTGCCGAGGCCTGCCGCGACAGCGCGCGCAGGACATCGCGCGCATGCAGCGTCGGCAACTGCCAGCCGATCACCGCCAGAGTGAAACGAGGCTGGCGCGCCGCGTCCAAAAACTCCTCGCCGTCGGTCACCTTGAGAACCAGATTGAAGCGGCGGTCGTCGGTCAGCAATTTGTCGAGACCAGCAAGGATCAACGGGCTTTTGTCGCACACCGCCACGTCGATCGCCGGGGCATTGGCGGTTTGCGACCTCGCGCCGAAGGCGGCGCCCTGGGCGCGCGTTTGCGGCTGCCGATCGCCTTGCGCGTGAGGCGAGGGAGCCTCGTCAGCCTCGGCGACCTCATGTTTATCTCCGGATCTGGTCGACGAGTTGGGGGGCATGGCGATCTCCAATGCTGAGCCGAGCCGGGCCCGCGACTGCCTTCGCCGAAAAAACTTGGCTTGGCTATTGGACGGCGCGGGGAGCGGACAGTCCCCACCCGTTTTGGCGGTTCGCTGTTCTAAACCGAGGTTGGAACCGAGAAAATACCATATAGATGTTTATCGCGGATGAAAAGCGCTCCCATCCAAAGGGGCGGCGCCGGGAGGGCTCATTGGCGCGCTTTCCGCTCGGATGGAATCATCCGAGCGATAAGAAATCGCCCAAGAGCAAAATGCTGGAGCAAGTTCTGATCGCAAACGGCTGTCAACTTTTGGGGAATTTGCGCTAGCGCTAGCGCGACTTGCTTCGCCCAAGAGCGCCGCTCAAAAAAAGAGCGCGCACAAAAAGAAAACGCGACGGACCGGCATTTCGCCGATCCGCCGCGTTTGCATTATTACGCTTGTCGCGTCGCTCAGTCGGAGAAAACCCAACGAGCGGCGAAATAGGCGGCCGCGCCCAACACGATGATGGCGACCATGCCAACCGGCGTCGCAGCGTAGCTTGTCAATTCGAGAATCGCGCCCATAACTTCCTCCTTCAGTCACACCTTGCGCCGGGCCTGGACAGTTGCCGACATTTTCAACACATCACTCTTCAAGAGCGACATCCCGTCTTAACGATCTGCGGTTAAGTGGATCGCATTAATTTAAGTTCCCGCCGCGTCGCTGCCCGACGCGGGCCGTCCCTCGAAGAGACAGGAACGCTCCTGCATACTCGCCTTTGGCTCCGATCCTATTGGAATGAACCATATTACTCCACAGCTCATGTCTGCGGTTCCGGTCTGCAGTTATTTACGGAATTATTGTAACGGCTGTGCATTGTCAAGCGACTCAAATAGCGGGCTGCGCTTCGGCTCCACAAGGTTTTGGCGCAGTTTACGCTTGCCGTTGCATGAGACGACGCATTATCCTTCGCGCGCCCCGCGCCGGTGGTTTCGGCATAATGGAGAATAAGCGTCAATGAGCCGCATGCCGTCAAAGAAATTTCTATTCGCGGCGATCTTGGCGACCGCGGCCCTGGGGACGTTCGTCGCCACGCGTCGCACGCCCGCCTGTGGCGGCGACGGCAAGATCATGTCGACGCAAACCGAATGCGTGAGTTGGGGTTTCGACGCCGCGACATGCAAAACCGTCGTCGAGAAGGCGCGCGCGGCCGCCGTGCGCGCGACGCCGCGGCTGAGCGATTCAATTCAGTGCGAAACGCAATTCACCGATTGTTTCGAGGCGCCCGACGGCGGCTTCCATCCAAAGCCGTCGTTCTGCCTGCGCGCTTCCGCGAAGGAAGCGCCGGAGCCGTTGGAGATGCGCTATCTGCAATATGAATCGGACCGCATGAGCCGCAAGAAGACACGCGAGATTCCGTTCAACTGACGGCCCGCGCTCGAGTCGTTCCGGTTTAAATTGAACCGGAACGACTCTAAATTCCCTTATTTTGTCGTGCTTTCGGAAGGCAAAACCGGCGTCCAGTTTTGCGAAAAAGCACTCTATTGACCGGCGGAGGAAGCCTGGCGCCGCGCGATGTTGAATTCAACGGCTTCGATCGACAAATTGCCCGCCGACGTCTTGATGTCTATGCGCAGCGGCGCGACGACATGAGCCTCGGGGAGCGGCGCGAGCCACACGCTCATTTCCTGATTTTCGGCCATGTATTTGGTCACGGAGCTGTCCGGGCGGTGACCGGCGATCGGCGTGTAGTGCGCCGTGCAGACCGACACCGGCCCCGCGAATCCCTTGGCTTTCGCCTCTCTGGTCTCGACATATCTGAGCTGCACGTCGAAACGCGTCACGCCGTCGAACACGCGAATCGTGCGGTTGCAGGCGGTCGGACCGACCAACTCTTGTCCGGCCGGCACGCTCATGATCAACGCGCTCACCGGATCGATGATGTGTTGCTTGTGCTCCGCGTTCACCGGCAGGCGTTGCGCGGCGTCCCACGGCTCCGGCTTCACCTCGAGAAGGCGCACGGCGTTGCCGCCGAGCGACATGCGAATCGTCCGCGTCTCATATGAATTGGCGAGCGTGTTGGCGAAACTGGCTGGCGAGGGTCCCTCGGGGTTGAGTTTGCCGGTCGCCGTGGCCGCGCCTCTCGTATTGTTGACGAGATTGGCGAGGCCCGACGTTTTCATGGCTATGTCGAGGCGGTAGTTCTGCGGTTCGATCACGCCGGACGCGTACGCGCTGCCGATGGAGAGGCCAAGCAGACTAAGCGCATAATGCGCCTTGATCGTCTCCGCCGAGGCGGGCGCCGTCGACAGCGCCGTGAGCGCGCCACAAACCGCCGCGAGACGCGAGACGCGCCGGAACGAGGGGGAAGGGGGGCGTTTGAAATCGGTCATGTCGGCTCGAATCAAATTCGCGTCCAGTCGAGAGTTCGCGGCCTAGCACGTTCGCGGCCTTCGCGCCACGTTGGCTAGCGCGACTTGTCGACGGTCCCGGATGCGGCGGGTTCGCGACCACCTTGGGGCAAAGGCTGCTCTCGAGCCGATTGATCGTGTAAGATCGACGCGATCAAGCCGACTCTTGCGACCGTCCGTCCGCGAAGATGCGCCAGCTGCGCAAACCCGCCTTGGCGACGACGACGCGCCCCTCCTTCGCCAGACTGACGAGGTGCCTGAATATCAGAGGATTGCGCCAGGAAAACGGCTTTTCCGGGTCGCAAACGGCGTGATATTCGTCGCTGTCGGGATCGTCCATCAACAGCGTCCCCACGCGGTCTGGCCGGAACTGGAGCGAGAGTCCCCGATCCTCCTTCCAGTCGCAAATATAGTCGCGGCAAACTTGCGGCCGCGTCGCGTAAACCGAGCAACCGCCCGATCGCGCGCAATGTTCGCACAGGTCGCCCGCCGTCTTCTTCAACTCGTCGATTTCCAGCACCTTGCAACAGAAGGAGCAGGAACCGCAGGCCTTGCCGGGAATCTCTAACATCGGGCTCCTGAAGATCGGCTGTTGGCTTCGACAGATGGAAGCGAATCTGCTTATTGTGCCGACAACCCGCCAGGAAGCAATACCATCGTCGCTGGCCGGCGCCAAAATCCAAGGCGCGCGCGGGCAAGGATACGAAGCCGGTTGCAAGGGGAGCTTCATGCCGCATCAGATCATCGAACCCGAAAAATTATTCGTCTCGACGCAGTGGCTCGCCGACCATCTCGACGCGCCCGATCTCGTCGTGTTCGACGCCTCCTGGCATATGCCGGCGGCGGGGCGCGACGCCCGCGCGGAATATCTTTCCGGCCATATTCCCAGCGCGGTGTTTTTCGACATCGACGCGGTGGCCGACGCCAAGACCGACCTGCCGCACATGCTGCCGGACCCGATCGCTTTTTCCGCCGCGATGCGGGATCTTGGTCTCGGCGACGGCATGCGCGCGGTCATTTACGACAGCCTGGGACTGTTTTCGGCGCCGAGGCTGTGGTGGACGCTGCGCGCGTTCGGGTTCGTTGACGCGGCGATTCTGGAGGGCGGCCTGCCGCGATGGATCGCCGAGGGGCGCAAGCTCCAGCAGCGCAAGACGCCGCGTCCAAAGGTCCATTTCACGGCGAGGCTCGATCACACGCTCGTCGCCGACGCCCGCGACGTGAAGAAGGCGCTGGACGGCAAATCGGCGCAAATCGCCGACGCGCGCTCGGCGGAGCGGTTCAAGGGCCACGCGCCCGAGCCGCGACCCGGCTTGCGCTCGGGCCATATGCCCGGCGCTGTGAACCTGCCGTTCGGGCGGCTGATTGAAGACGGCCGATTGAAGGACGCGGCCGCGCTGGAAAACGAGTTTCGCGCCGCCGGGGTCGACCCGGAACGCCCCGTCATCGCCAGCTGCGGCTCGGGGCTCACCGCGGCGATCGTCAGTCTGGCGCTGGCGGCCAGCGGCCATGGCGCGGCGGCGGTTTACGACGGCTCCTGGTCGGAATGGGGCGCGCGCGAGGATTTGCCCGTGGTCGTCGACCCGCGCTGACGCGCGAAGGCCGCGCTTGGCATGCGCGCTGCATGGGCCGGGCGCGCCTTTCGCGGGATTAGCGTCTCCGCGGCGGCGCGACATTCACGCAGCAACGCGACCGGAGGTCAAAACATATGGCGAAATACAAGCTCGAGTACATTTGGCTCGATGGCTATAAACCAGTGCCAAACCTTCGCGGCAAGACGCAGATCAAGGAATACAGCGACTTTCCGACGCTTGAGCAGCTGCCGCTTTGGGGCTTCGACGGCAGCTCCACCCAGCAGGCCGAGGGGCGCAGCTCCGACTGCGTGCTGAAGCCGGTCGCCGTCTATCCCGATTCCACGCGAAAGAACGGCGCCCTCGTTTTGTGCGAAGTGATGATGCCGGACGGCGTCACCCCGCATCCGTCCAACGCGCGCGCCACCATTCTCGACGATCCCGGCGCCTGGTTCGGCTTCGAGCAGGAGTATTTCTTCTTTCAGGACGGACGTCCGCTCGGCTTCCCCGAACATGGTTTTCCCGCGCCGCAAGGACCCTATTACACGGGCGTCGGCTATAAGAATGTCGGCGACATCGCGCGCCAGATCGTCGAGGAGCATCTCGATCTGTGTCTCGAGGCCGGCATCAATCATGAAGGCATCAACGCCGAGGTGGCCAAGGGCCAGTGGGAGTTCCAGATTTTCGGCAAGGGTTCGAAAAAGGCGGCCGACGAAATGTGGACAGCCCGCTACATTCTTCAGCGTCTTGGCGAAAAATACGGCGTCGACATCGAATATCACTGCAAGCCGCTCGGCGACACGGACTGGAACGGCTCGGGGATGCACGCCAATTTTTCCACCACCCATCTTCGGGAAAAGGGCGGAAAGGAATATTTCGAGCAGCTGATGACGGCGTTCGAAGGGGCCAAGGTGGATCACATCGCCGTCTATGGTCCGGACAATCACATGCGCCTCACGGGCCTGCACGAAACCGCGTCGATCGACACTTTCTCTTACGGCGTCGCGGACCGCGGCGCGTCGATCCGCGTGCCCCACAGCTTCGTCAATAACGGCTACAAAGGCTATCTGGAAGACCGCCGCCCCAATTCTCAAGGCGACCCCTACCAGATCGCCTCGCAAATCTTGAAGACGATCTCGACCGTGCCGACTTGATCTCGTAGCCGCCCGACGTAAAGCCCGCGCGCCAATCCACGGCGCGCGGGCTTCTTTCAATCATCGATGGATGCGATGCGGCGTCCAGCCGGCGACGTCGGCGGAACCCCCCGGCAATATGACGCGGAAACGTCCGGCCTTCCTGGCGCCAAGCCTAATCGTTGGGCAAAATTTTACCCGTGGCGCAAATTTCCGCCAAATGCTATGAGCCCAGCGGTTCCTTAACACCGAGGCGTCTCGGCGCTAGGGAACCGAGACGCGGCCGCGGGGAAAAGGTGAATGAAAAAAATCGAGGCGATCATCAAGCCATTTAAGCTCGATGAGGTGAAGGAGGCTCTGCAGGCGGCTGGACTGCAAGGCATTACCGTCACCGAGGCGAAGGGTTTTGGTCGCCAGAAGGGTCATACGGAACTCTATCGCGGCGCCGAATATGTCGTCGATTTCCTTCCCAAGGTGAAAATCGAGATCGTCCTCGCGGACGACGCCGTGGAGCGCGCCGTGGAGGCGATTCGCAAGGCCGCGCAGACGGGGCGCATAGGAGACGGCAAGATCTTCGTCTCCAATGTGGAGGGCGCGATCAGAATCCGCACCGGCGAGACCGGCGCGGACGCCATCTGACCAGCCGCGCCGGCAAAAAAAGACCGACACGCCTTCGACCGACGCCAGTCTCGTTTAGTAGCAAATCAACAAGGGGCTCTAGGAAATGACCACGGCGAACGACGTTATCAAGAAGATCAAGGACAACGACATTAAGTATGTCGACTTTCGCTTTACCGATCCGCGCGGTAAGTGGCAGCATGTCACCTTCGACGTGTCGATCGTCGACGCCGACGCGCTGGTCGAGGGCATTGCTTTCGACGGCTCCTCGATCGCCGGCTGGAAGGCCATCAACGAATCCGACATGTTGCTGATCCCCGATCTCGCGACCGCGACGCTCGACCCGTTTTTCGCGGCGTCCACGCTGGTGCTCGTTTGCGACGTCGTCGAGCCGACCACGGGCGCCCGCTATAACCGCGATCCGCGCGGCATCGCCAGGAAGGCCGAGGAATATTTGAAGTCCACCGGCGTCGGCGACACCGCCTTCTTTGGTCCGGAAGCCGAATTCTTCGTATTCGACGACGTGCGCTTTTCGGTCGACCCCTATAACACCGGCTTCTCCGTCGACAGTTCGGAGCTTCCCAGCAATTCCTCGACGGCCTATGAGGGCGGCAACCTCGGCCACCGCGTGCGCACCAAGGGCGGTTATTTCCCCGTGCCGCCGGTCGACTCCGCCCAGGACATGCGCGGCGAAATGCTCGCCGCCATGGCCGCGATGGGCGTCCAGGTCGAAAAACACCATCACGAGGTCGCCTCGGCCCAGCACGAACTCGGTCTGAAGTTCGCGACTCTGGTCACCGTCGCCGACCATCTGCAAATCTATAAATACGCCATCCATCAGGTCGCCAATTCCTACGGCAAGACGGCGACCTTCATGCCCAAGCCCGTCTATGGCGACAATGGCTCCGGCATGCATGTGCATCAGTCGATCTGGAAGGCCGGCCAGCCGGTGTTCGCGGGCGACAAATATGCCGGCCTCAGCCAGGAGTGCCTGTGGTATATTGGCGGCATCATCAAGCACGCCAAGGCCCTCAACGCCTTCACCAACCCGTCGACCAATTCCTATAAGCGTCTGGTCCCGGGCTTTGAGGCGCCGGTGCTGCTGGCCTATTCCTCGCGCAACCGTTCGGCCTCGTGCCGCATTCCCTACGTGACCAGCCCGAAGGCGAAGCGCGTAGAGGTTCGCTTCCCCGATCCGACGGCCAATCCCTATCTCGCCTTCTCGGCCATGCTGATGGCCGGCCTCGACGGCATCGCCAACAAGATCGATCCGGGCGCGGCCGCCGACAAGGATCTCTACGATCTGCCGCCGGCCGAACTGAAGGCGATCCCGACCGTGTGCGGCAGCTTGCGCGAAGCGCTCGACAGCCTGAAGGCCGATCACGCCTTCCTCACGGCGGGCGGCGTGTTCAGCCAGGACTTCGTCGATTCCTACATCGACCTGAAGTATCAGGACGTCTACCGCTTCGAACAGACCCCGCATCCGGTCGAATACGATATGTACTACTCGTATTGATCTTGTTTCAGTGGCGGCGCGCGAGCGCCGTCGCTGGGGCGCCATAGTTTATGGCTTGGGAGGCGGAAACCTTCCAAGCCATATTTTTTGCTGTTTAGTTTGAAATCGGGCGCTAAACCCTAACTGGTCGGATTGCCGAAGTGACTTGGTGCCGTCGCGGCGGCAGCGGCCGGCATACGAAAACCCGATAAATCCAGTCGATCGCGACGTTAATTCGCGCGAGCTGGCGAGCGAGGGATCATCCATGACACTGACCCGCCGCGAATTGCTCGCGACCACCACCGCGACCACCTTCATCAACGCGACGCGCGGCGCATCGGCGAGAGCGGAGGCGGCGGGCGGCCAGATTAAAGCCGTGGGTTTCGACGCGTTCACGATCTTCGATCCACGTTCGGTGACCGTCGCGGTCGAAGAGAGTTTTCCCGGCCGCGGCGCCGAATTAAGCGCCGCCTGGCGGACCCGGCAGTTCGAATATTGCTGGCTGAGAACCCTCAATCGCAACTATGCCGACTTCTCGCGGGTCACGGAAGACGCTTTGGCCTTCGCTTGCAAGGCCGCGAAACTCGACTTGAAGCCGGAAGCGCGCGCCAAGCTGATGGACGCTTTCCTTCGCCTGAAACCCTGGCCGGATTCAATCGCCGCGCTGAAGGCGATGAAGGCGGCCAATGTCAGACTCGCATATGTGTCGAACATGACGCCGACAATGCTGAGGGTGCTCACCGAGAACGCCGGCGCGGCCGACCTGTTCGAGCACCAATTGAGCACGGATGCGGTGAAAGCCTTCAAGCCCGACCCGCGCGCTTATCAAATGGCCGAGACGGCTTTCAACCTACCGCGGGAAAACATCGCCTTCGCGGCCTTTGGCGGCTGGGACGCCGCGGGCGCCAGATCATTTGGCTTCGACACCTTCTGGGTTAACCGCCTCGGCGTCCCGATGGAAGAATTGGGCGTCGCGCCGAACGCCGCCGGCGGAACGCTAACCGAACTGGCGACATATGTGACGGCTCGAGCCAAGAAGGACTAGCGCGGTTTTTCGAGGCCGTTGGCGGAATTTCAAATGGTCCAACCGCCCGTTTTTGTCTTGCTCGGCTTCTTCGTCCGCTTCTCTCGTTCTGGCCTATCGCGCGGGAGCGTGCTAACAGGCTAGCCAACAGGCGCTGGCGCCTCAAAAACAACGCCCGTGGCGGCACTAGGGTTTAGGAAACGGTCATGTCCGATATTTTCCGCGAGGTCGATGAAGAGGTCCAACGGGAAAAGGTCGAAACGCTCTGGTCGCGCTATCAGACGCCGGTGTTCGTCATCGCCGGGCTCATCGTCGCCGCGACGGGCGCCTGGAACTATTACGTCAGCGAGAAGACCAAGGCCGCCGAGGCCGCCAATGTGCGCTTCATGGCCGCCGTAACGCTCGCCGACGCCGGCAAGAGCGCCGAGGCCATCGCGGCGTTCGACGCCCTGGCGAAGGACGCGCCCAAGGGCTATGCCGGGCTGGCCAGATTGCGAGCCGCCGAGGAACTCGGCAAGACCGACAAGGCCAAAGCCATCGACGCGCTCGACGCGATCGGCGACGACGCCAGCGTCGACCATCTGACGCAGGAAGTGGCGCGGATGCGCGGCGCGGTCTACACGATGGAAGCCGGGGACAGCGAGAAATCGATGCTAAAGCTCGGGCCGCTGATGACCTCGAAAGGCGTGTTCCGCTTCAGCGCCCAGGAATGGACCGGTCTCGACGCGCTGCAAAACCAGGATTACGACGAGGCGGAGCGCGTGTTCAACCTGCTGCTCAACGACCGCGACGCGCCGCAGTCCATGCGCCAGCGCGCCTCCGCCTATATGGGCCTGCTGCACGCCGCGCGCGGCGTCAAGACGCCGGAGGCCGGCGCCATCACCTCGGTGACGCCGATCATCGAGCCCGCCGAAGGCTCCGACCCCGCCGACGCGCCGACCGTCACCATCGAGAAGAAGTGAACGGCGCCCCGGCGCTTCCCCCGGCGGAGCGGATTCCGGCGCGTGTTTGGAACGCGCGTCAAAACAAGAGTCTAGCGTAACGCCATGTCATTTTCGCTCGCGATCATCGGCCGTCCCAATGTCGGTAAATCGACGCTGTTCAACCGGCTCGTCGGCAAGAAGCTGGCGCTGGTCGACGACCGCCCGGGCGTGACGCGCGACCGCCGCGAGGGCGCGGCGAAACTCGCCGATCTCTCCTTCACCGTCATCGACACGGCGGGGCTGGAGGAGGGCGCCGAAGCCTCGCTCGAAGGACGGATGCGCCAGCAGACGGAAGCGGCGATCGAGCAGGCCGACGCCATATTGTTCATGATCGATGCGCGCGCCGGCGTCACGCCCGACGACAAATATTTCGCCGACCTCGTGCGCCGCGCCGGCAAGCCGGTGGTGCTCGCCGCCAATAAGGCGGAAGGCCGCGCCGGCGAGGCCGGATTTTTCGAAGCCTACACGTTGGGGCTCGGCGATCCCGTGCCGCTTTCCGCCGAGCATGGCGAGGGCATGATCGACCTGTTCGACGCGTTGCGCCTCGCGCTGCCGGAGGCGACCGAGGCGCCGATCGAGGAGGACGAGACGGCCGCCCCGCGCCGTTTCGACGATGAGGACGGCAGCGATCTCGACATCACCAAGCCGCTGCGGATCACCGTCGTCGGTCGCCCCAACGCCGGAAAGTCGACGCTAATCAATCGCCTGCTCGGCGAGGAGCGCCTGCTCGTCGGGCCCGAGGCGGGCATCACCCGCGACAGTATCGGCATCGACTTCGAATGGCGCGACCGTAAGATGAAATTGTTCGACACGGCGGGCCTGCGCCGCCGCGCCCGCGTCACCGACAAGCTGGAAAAACTCGCCGGCGCCGACGCGCTGCGGGCCGTGCGTTTCTCAGAAGTTGTTGTTTTATTGGTTGATTCTACCATTCCCTTTGAGAAGCAGGATTTGACCATCGCCGATATCGCGGCGAGCGAAGGGCGCGCGGTGGTCATTGGCCTGGGCAAATGGGATTTGATCGAGGATCGCGGCAAGACACTGATAAGGTTGAGAGAAGAAGCCGAGCGGCTGCTCGCCCAGCTGCGGGGATGCCCGGTTGTTCCGGTCTCCGGCGCGACCGGCGAGGGGCTCGACGAGCTGATGCGGGCGGTGATTGCCGTTCACGAGACCTGGAACAAGCGCATCTCGACCGCGCGTCTAAACCGTTGGTTAATCAATACCATAGAACAAAACCCGCCGCCGGCGGTCTCGGGGCGCCGCATCAAAATCCGCTATATGACGCAGCCCAAAAGCCGTCCGCCGCATTTCGTGCTGTTCGGCAATCAACTCGACGAACTGCCGACGAGCTACGAGCGATTTTTAATCAATGGCTTACGCAAGACGTTCGATTTCCCCGGCGTGCCGCTCCGCATCTCCAGGAAGACGGCCGACAATCCCTATGAGGGCAAAAAGCGGGGGTAAGGGAGCCGATTCCGCGCATTTTCGCGCATGGACGCGCATCCCCGGGCGTTGGACGGGCATCCCGACGCAAAACAAGCAGTTGCACTAAAAAACGATCCGCCAAGCTCGTAAGTTACGCTTGCGACCCGTGACAAATGTGTCACACTCATCTCCCCCGGCTCTCCCACCCGGGTGAACCAAGGAGGTTCATAATGTCCTTACAAGGTCATATTGTCGAACTTCAACGCCGCCACGAGGCGCTCGAAAAGGAAATCGAAAAAGAGCGAAACCACCACTGCCTGGACGAGAAAAAGCTTTTGGAGCTCAAGCGCAAGAAATTACAGCTGAAGGACGAAATTTCCAAGTTACGACAAGGCGAGACGCTGCATTAGCGGGTCCGCCAAAAGGCCGAGGTTTTCGCGCCAAGCCAAAAGACTGGCGCGGCCCGCCGTTTGGGCGCTTGGAATAAGCCCCTAAAACATCGCGCGAGGCGGGGAGCAATCTCCGCCTTTTGATTTGGCGCCAGCCCTTGCCCCGCCGCCTCTGGCGCGCGACATGCTTGATCTTCAAAATCTCGCAACGAGGCGCCGCTTAATGCCCCCAAGTCAGCGTTACCATGCCGAAACCTTACACGCGACGCTTGGCGAGGGGTTTTTCGATGAGGTCGCGCCCGCGGCCTTTCCCCAGCAGATCCTGCGCTATCGCAATCAGCGCGCCGCCGCGCGGGTCGGGCTCGACACGCTGACCGACGCCGAATGGATCGCCCATTTCGGCCGCTTCGAATCCTTGCCGGGCGGATTCGAAAAGCCGCTGGCGCTACGCTATCACGGCCATCAGTTTCGCTCGTACAATCCCGATCTTGGCGACGGCCGCGGCTTTCTATTCGCGCAACTCCGCGACGCCGAGGACGGGCGGCTGCTCGATCTCGGCACGAAGGGAAGCGGGCGCACGCCCTGGTCGCGCCAGGGCGACGGCCGGCTCACCCTAAAGGGCGGCGTTCGCGAAATTCTCGCCACGGAAATGCTGGAGGCGCTTGGCGTCGACACCTCCAAGACTTTCAGCCTGATCGAAACCGGCGAACAGCTTATGCGCGGCGACGAGCCTTCGCCGACCCGCTCCAGCGTGCTGCTGCGGCTGTCGCATTCGCATATCCGCATCGGGACCTTTCAGCGCCTCGCCTTTCTCGAAGACAACGCCGCGATCGAAAAACTGCTGGGCTATTCGATCGACAATTATTTCCCCGAACTCGCCGAGGAGCCGCCGGAGCGGCGCGCGGCGGCGTTTCTAGAGGCGGTGATCGCGCGCGTCGCCAGGCTTGGCGCGAGCTACATGGCGGCGGGCTTCGTCCATGGCGTGCTCAATTCGGACAATATCAACATCACCGGCGAAAGCTTCGACTATGGCCCCTGGCGCTTCGCCCCGAGTTGGGACGCCGGCTTCACCGCCGCCTATTTCGACCACAGCGGGCTCTATTCGTTCGGCCGCCAGCCCGGCGCGCTCGCCTGGAATCTGACGCGGCTGGCCGAATGCCTGCTGCCGCTGACCGGGCTCGCGGCGGCGGAAAAGGCGCTGGACGCCTATCCCGAACTGGCGAAGGCGGCGTTTCGCAAGGCGCTGCTCGCGCGCCTCGGCCTGCTGTCGGAGGGCGATGAGCGCGACGCGCGCCTCGCCAAGGCTTTCGTCGATTTCGCGATAAGCTCGCGCGCGCCGTTCGAGCAGACATTGTTCGACTGGCGCGGCGGAGTGGCGAGCGAGGCGCGGGCGAACCGCTCTCCCAGCGCCGCGTTTTACGAAGCGGAACAATTCGCGCCGCTGCGCGAGGCGCTAGCGGGCTATCGGCCGAGCGCGACGGCGCGGCTGGATCATCCCTATTTCGCGGCGCCGGAGCCCTGCGCGATGTTGATCGACGAAGTAGAGGCGATCTGGAGCGCCATCGCCGAGCGCGACGACTGGGGTCCGTTCCAGGCGAAGCTCGCGCGGATCGCGCAAATGCGCGCGGCCTATGCGGGGGAGTGAGACGGCACCGCATCGAGGAGTTCATCGAGAACGCAGCGCCGCCGTGCCGCGGCTATAGTCCGCGTCGTCAAAACCCGTCCAAGGCGGCGATCCGCGATCCGAATCGCGGCGCTATTACAGCGGCTTTGCAAACCTGCCGATATTCACGCCATTCTGGGCAAGCCAGTTGCGCAGAGTAGCGGAAACAGGCACGACGCTGGAAGCATTGCTATTGGTCTGGCAAGCATTCCTTAGGACAATATATCTACCATAAATTTGACTAACTTCATGGTCGCCAATGACCGAACGCGCCTTGGTAAGGAGCATATTGACATCGGATTCGCTATACATGTTTATTAGTTGGCAGCCGATAACAAAATTGTTTGCATAAGCGGTCGATGAAATCAGCATCGACGCGATGACCAGTGCGGGAAGTTTCATGTGTACCACCTCTCAAGTTTGAGTCGCCTTGCTTCTTCATTTCGATTGGCCACTCGAGTCATGGCGACAAAGGCTTGGCCTTTGTCGTTGCATTGTTTCGACGGGTTCGTGCTTGTTTGATGGAGCTGTAGCATCGAGAATGCATTCAATCAAGATGCTACTGTTCAGCTAAAGTTTATCTTGGTCCTATGCGATTCATCGCAAGTATTATCGGCGAAAGTTTGACCATTACTGTCAAGGTTTTGGCTGTTCTTCCCCGGGGCGCCGCGCATCGCGCTTGTTCGGCCTGATCACGAGGGAATGCAATGTGAGCACTGGCCGCGCGCCGCTGGGCCTTTAGTTAACGCGTTCTGCGTGGAAAAAACGGAGAGCCGTCGTGTCCGTTGAAACTACCAATCGAACGACGCATCCGCTCAATCCAGAGAGCCCCTCGCGAGACGAAAGGAAGTTGCATCCGATCGCCCTCGGCGTCGAGCGCATCGGCCTTCTGTCTTTGTCGCATCCCTGGATTGTCGCCATCGCCG
This sequence comes from Methylocystaceae bacterium, assembly GCA_003134075.1. GTDB lineage: Bacteria > Pseudomonadota > Alphaproteobacteria > Rhizobiales > Beijerinckiaceae > Methylocystis. The sequence continues at coordinate 21,254 of PLAI01000320.1, forward strand.
CGATCGGGTTGATGATCGCCGCGGCCTTTGGCGTCACGCGAATCAAAGTCGACGATTCGCTCAGTCAGCTGTTTCGCTCGAATACGCCCGAGTTCAGACAGTACGAGGAGGTGACGCGGCGATTTCCGTCGAGCGAATTCGACGTGCTCGTCGTCGTCGAAGGCAAGGACCTGCTCGCGCGCGACTCGGTCGAAAAATTGCGAGACCTCGTCATAGACCTTCAGTTGGTCGATGGCGCGCGAGGGGTGATCTCGATGTTCTCGGCGCGCCAGCCCAAGGAAAAAGACAAGATTCCGGCGCCTCTGTTTCCAGATCAGCTGCCGGAAGGCGCCGCCTACGGCAAACTGATTGACCGCGTGATGGCCAATGAGATCATTCGCGGCAAGCTTTTGTCGCAAGACGGCCAACTGACCCTGGTCGTTCTCGCTCTCGCGCCAGAGGTCGCCGAGGGCAATGAACTGGGCGCCGCCGTCGACGACATCCACAAAACGGTGGCCGCCGATCTCGGCGGTTCGGGGCTGACCGCGGAGCTTTCCGGCGTTCCCGTGATGCAACTTGAAATCCGCGAGGCCGTCGAACACGACAGGCTCGTTTACAACACCGTGGGTTTCCTCGCCGGCTGCCTCATCGCGATCCTTTTCTTCCGGCATGTGTCTTTCATGATCATGGCGGCCGGACCGCCATTGACGGCCATTCTATTGGCGCTCGGCGCGCTGGGCTGGCTCGGTTTCCGCCTTAACATGTTTCTCAATGTGATGACCCCGCTCATCATGGTCATCAGCTTTTCCGATAGCATGCAGCTTACCTTCGCCGCGCGCGACAGATTGCTCGAGGGACAAAGTAAGTATGAGGCGTTGCGCAATTCATTGCTGGTTGTCGGCCCGGCCTGTGTTTTAACCCATGCGACGGCGGCGCTGTCCTTCGTCGCATTGCAGTTTTCCGATTCGGATTTGATCCGCTCATTCGGGGAAGCGGGTTTTATCGCGACGCTCATCGCGCTCATCGCGATCCTGCTGTTGACGCCGCTGCTCGGCGTTTTGGTTCTGCGCGACGACCTGGCGTTCGTCGCCCGGATCAAGCGACATGATTTCGGCGTCGAAACGTTGCGGCGTTTTTGCGCCTTTATCGCGGTACATATGGTCAGTCGACCGGGGCTTTACAGTTTCTTGGGTCTTGTCGTCGTCGTCGGGCTGGGTTTGAACTACGCCAACCTCCAGCCGAGATACCGGCTGGCCGATCAGGTTCCGGATCGGCAACGGGCGGTCGCGGCGAGCGAGCGCCTGGATGTCAAATTGACGGGCGCCAATCCGATTGATGTGCTGATCGAGTTTCCGCCGGGCGCGTTGCTCTATGCGCCGGAGACGCTGAACGTGATCGCCAGCGTCCATGCGCTTCTCGAGAAGCAGCAAGGCGTCGGCAATGTCTGGTCGCTCGAGACATTGCGCCGCTGGCTCGCCGAGAAGGCCCGCAAAAGCGACGTCGCGGTTCTCAAGCAATATGTCGACATGCTGCCGGAGCATTTGCGGGGGCGGTTTCTTTCCCACGAAGGGGACGCCGTCGTTGTATCGGGGCGGGTTCCCGACTTCGACGCGAGCCGGCTGCTGCCAATTGTCGATAGCCTCGACAAGGCGCTCGCCGGGGTTCGCGCCGCGCATCCGGGCTATACGATAGCGGTGACGGGACTCTCGGCGATCGCCGCGCGCAACAGCGCCAATATGATCGCGAAACTGAACCGAGGGCTGACGGTCGAGTTCGCCGGCGTCGCCATTTTCCTCGGCTTGGCTTTTCGTTCCGTCGTCGTAATGTTTTCGGCGATCCTGCCGGGGATTTTTCCGATTGTCGCCTCTGGCCTTTTGCTCACCATAACCGGAGTAGGTCTCCAGTTCGCGAGCGTCGTGGCGCTCACCGTGTCTTTCGGATTGGGCCTCAGCGCGACGATCCATTTCCTCAATCGCGCGCGGATCGAGGACTATCCCGACGCCGACCCCGCCATCGCGATCGAACGGGCGACGGTTCTGATGGGGCCGGCTTTGATCCTGACATCGCTGGTGCTGGCCTGCGGACTGGCGGTGACGGTGTTCTCCAACCTTCCGTCGCTGCGGCTGTTCGGGTGGCTGAGCGCCTTCGCGATGATCGCGGCCCTGGTCGCCGATCTGTTGATTCTGCGCCCGACGACGATGTTCCTGCGCCGGACGGCGAGCCGCCTCGCCCGGAGCAGGTCTAGCGCCTCGCCATAAATTGCGCTTCCGTCCGCCTCATCCCTTGCGCAGGGTGATCGACATCGTTCTCACATCGGTTCCGGCTTGCGGTCGTATGGTGACCGACTGGCCGCCGCCATGCGTCCTTATGCCGATGCTGGCGGAAAAGCCCGCGCCGGACACATAGGCCTGAATATCGGAACTATTGGCGCGGCCGGAAATGCTTCCGGAAATGGAATGCGTCGCCTCGCTCCAACTGCCGGAAAGGCCGCCGCCATTCGACACGACATTGGCGGTGACGTGCAGATTATAACTGGCGCTGGCGGAACTCAGCGTCTGGTTGAGGGCGGCGCCGGTTGAAGCGACGGCGTAGACCGCCCTGCAATGAATGCGTTCCGTGGACCCGTCCGACAATGTGATCGCGCCGCCGCCCGACCAATGACCGGCAAGACCCGAGAACGGGCCGCCCTGCTGCGCGAAACCAGGTGGCGAAACAAGCGTCAAGCCGATCGCGACCATCGTTCGTCCGAGCCAACGCCCCGCTCCTTCCGTCGAGGAAAAAGACATGATCCTTGCTCTCGCTAAAACCGTTGAGAGGTCCGCGCGCGCCTCCCGCGCCGCGGACCGTCGGCGACGATTCGTTCGAAAGTGAAGGCGATTACGTCGCCGCGCCCAACTCGCGCCCCCCCGCCCGCGCTAGGCCGACGGGAGGCGGCGAGCATTAGGGGACCGCCCCGGCGACCGCGCCGGGGAACTCGGCTACGCCGTTGAAAACGGCGCCGGTCGCTTCGAACGGCAGGGCGAGCGGCGCGGTCAAGGGTCCCAGCGGGCCTTCGTCGGCGGGCGAGCCCGGCGGCGTCGCGCTGACGAGGACCGGCGTATAGACATAACCCAATTGGCCCGCGTAGGCCGCCTCGCACCATCCGCGAACGCAACGCTCCATGTTGATCACGGACTGCGCCGGGATGACCATTATCACGGCGGCCCTTGGCGACGGATGGGTCCGCAACGCCTTGGGCGCGACAATCTCCGCGTCGAACGCAAAGGCCGAGCCGACGGTAGCCGCCATGGCCACGCCGGCGAGCGCAGGAACAAATTTCGATAACATTGCCGCCTCCATTCCAATTCGACGTTACGGCCGAGGAAATAGAGCGCTTGCGCGACACGACCATCGTCCGGATTGGATTTTTTTCCAGTCCGGAGGACAGCCTTCGCCAGGCGAGCGCCCGTCGCGATAGTCGCGGACGTTGGGAAAGACGCCAAAAAAGCCGCTAGGCAAACCGTGAGGGCCGCCTCCGCCCAGACCGTTGAATTCTGCGAGGACACCGAGGCCGCGTTGAATTGCGCCGCTCCCATGCAAGTCACCCACGGCGCGATTTCACCGCCGAAAAATGTAACGAGCGACTTGACCGGGGCTAGCGTTTAAATGTTATAACATAACATCCGCCCGCACGTCGGGCCTTCGAAATGCCCGGCAAAATCCAATGAAAGCTGAACACGGGAGACGCTATTTCCTTTGCGCCATGGCCGCGCTCTGGAGCGTTGGCGCCTCGGCCCAAGAGGCCTTACCCACCATCGAGGTTGGCGCGGCGGCCAAACACGCCGCCATGCAGGTCGCCGCGCCCGCGCCGACTCCCGCCGCGACGGCATCCGCGCCGCAACCCTTTGCAGACCCGGCCAACCCGTTTGAACGCGAACTTCTCCCCAAGGAGGGAGCCAATATCTACGCCCTGGACCGCGCGGCGATCGAGGCGCTTCCGCAGGGCGATCAGACGCCACTCGAAAAAGTTCTGCTGCAAACGCCAGGCGTGTCGCAGGATTCCGCCGCCAGCGGCAATCTCCATATCCGCAACGAGCACGCCAATGTGCGGTATCGCGTCGACGGCATTCTGCTGCCGGATGGCGTTTCCGGTTTTTCGCAGCTTATGGAGACGAGCTTCGCCAGTTCGATGTCGCTCGTCACCGGGGCTCTGCCGGCCCAATATGGGCTGCGCACCTCCGCGCTTGTCGACATCGTCTCGCGCGCGCCGCCCACGACGCCGGGCGGCAGCGTCACGCTTTATGGCGGCAGTCATGGAACCGGCCAGACCGCGTTCGACTATGGCGCGAAGATCGGCCAATGGGAGGTCTTCGCGGCGGGCCGGCTGGTCATGAACAGTCTGGGGATCGAAAACCCGACAAGCAGCTATGAGGCGATCCATGACCGGACGCGGCAGGGCAGGTTCTTCGGTTTTCTGTCCTATGCCGTCGACGACGCGACCAAGCTCAGCTTCATCACGGGAACGTCGGTCGCCAATTATCAGATTCCGAACAATCCCGGCCAGCCGCCACAGTTTACGGCCTTCGGGATAGGCTACTTCGATTCCGGCAAGCTCAACGAGAACCAGGTCGAGCGCAGTTACTACAATGTCGTCGCCTTGACCCATGCGGGCGGCGACATCGATACGCAACTGTCGTACTTCTCGCGCTATTCGGAGCTGCATTTCGTGCCGGACGAGGTCGGCGATCTCGTCTTCAACGGCGTTTCGTCTGACATCTATCGCTCCAGTTTCGTCAACGGCCTGCAGGGCGACGGGGCTTACCGGATCGGCGGCGGGCACACCCTGCGCGCCGGCTTCACGGCGAGCGGCGAGAACACGCAAACCGTCAATTCCTCGATCATCGAACCGCTCGACGTGAATGGGAATCCGATCGATGCGCCGTTCGGCGTGAGCGACCGGAATTCCAAGCTCGGCTGGCTCACCGGCATCTATGCGCAGGACGAATGGAAGATCACCGACCTGCTGACGCTGAATTCTGGCTTGCGTTTCGATCAGATGTGGCAGTTCGTCGATGCGAACCAGCTTAGCCCGCGCGTCAGCGTCGTCTATAAGCCCGCAAATGAAACCGCCTTCCATATCGGCTACGCCCGTTATTTCACGCCGCCGCAGCAAGCCCTCGCGGTTCCCACGAATTTGGCGCTCTATAACAACACGACGCAACAGCCGTCCGTCCCCCTCTCAAGCCCGGTCCGTCCCGAGCGGGCGAATTACATCGACACGGGAGTGACGCAGAAACTGACGAAGGAACTTGAAGTCGGCGTCGACGCCTATTTCAAGCGCGCGCGCAATCTGATCGACGACGGGCAATTCGGTCAGGCGCTGGTGCTCACCGCCTTCAATTATGATCGCGCTTACAACACCGGCGTCGAATTCAAGTCGGTCTATCAGAGCGGCGATTTCCGCGCTTACGGCAACCTCGCCTGGGGCCGCCAGCGGGCGACAAAGGTCATTTCCAATCAATTTCTCTTCGGCGCCGATGAATTTCCCTATATAGCGACGAATTACATCTACACGGACCACGCGCAAACATGGACGGGATCGGCGGGCGCCTCATATCGCTGGCTCGGGACGCTGGTTTCCGCCGATCTGATCTATGGCGGCGGCTTGCGCAGCGGCTTCGCCAACACCGATCATGTCGCGCCCTACACCCAGGTGAACCTCGGCCTGTCGCGCGAATTTTCGACGCCATGGGGCAAGCCGGTCACTCTCCGCTTCGATGTCGTCAACCTTCTCGACTACCCATATGCCATTCGCGGCGGCTCCGGCATCGGCGTGTTCGCCCCTCAATATGCCCCGCGCCGGGGCTTTTTCGCGGGGCTGAAACAGGAGTTCTGACCCTGGCGAGGACGATGCGCGGAGGCGTTCGAACAAAAACGCGCGGCCGACGAAAAAAGGCCCCCGCGCTTTCCGGCGCGAAGGCTTGAATCATGATGCGCTGTCGCGCGCTTTCGGCGTCGCGTCAGCGGTGATCGTAGTGTCCGCCGCCGCCGTATCCGCCGCCGCCATGTCCCCAACCGCCGCGTCCCCCTCCCCCGCGTCCGTTCCAGCGCCAGTTGTTCCAGCCATAGCCGCCGCCCCAGCCATAGCCCCGGCGGAAGGCGTAGCCGCAATAGTACCAGCCGGGGCCGTTCCAGGCCGAGTCGTACCAGCAGTAACGCTGGTTGCCGAAGAGATAGGGATAGGGCGCGACGGGAAGGGGCGCGACGGGGAGCGGCGCGACCACCGGCGGAGGCGCGGGATAGCCATAGCCATAGCCGCCGTAGGGATCGGCGTATTGCGCCGTCGCGGACCCGGCCAGACCGCACAGAGCGGCCAAAAATCCCGAGGCCGCGAAAAGGGCGATGCGTTTGTTCGTCATAAGTTGCTTTCTCCTCTCGTCAAGCGTCGCGACCAAGGGGACGCGCGGCCGGAAGAATCCGAATCGCGTTAGACGGCGATAGCCGTTAGGCGGGGAAAATGGCCGAATGCGGGCCAGTCGTGCAATTCGGGTTAGAAGCGGCCGTCGTAATAATATTCGCCTGGACCGCCCCACTGGGAGTAGCGGGGTTGGGGAGCGGGGGCTTGCCCGTCGATCCGGCCGCTTTCGGTGACGACAACCCATTTTCGGCCGATTTTTTCGACCCCCAAGACCTTGCCCGCGCCCGGCAGCCAGTCGCCGGGACCAACTTCGTAAAGCCCGCCGGCGCGGCCCTGCACGAGCGCTATGCCGTCCTGGACCTTTCGCACCGTATAATCGCCGATCGGCCTCGCGGCGTCGGCGGCTTTGACATTCGCGCCGCCGGCCGTCGCGGCTGGGGCGGGGGCCGCGACTTTCGCCGCCGGCTTGACGCTCCCCTTGGCGTCGTTGCTGGCCGTTGACGGGACCGGCGACTTGGCGGAAATAGCCGCCGCCGGGGTGGGAGCCGCGACTTTTGGCGCAGGCTTGACGCCGCCCTTGGCGTCGTCGTTGGCCGTCGCCGGGACCGACGAATTGGCGGAAATCGCCGCTTCGAGCCGCTCCATGGACTTGTCGTTCTTTTCGAGCCTCGCCGCGATTTGCACGGCGACATTGGCCGCATCGACGTGGTTGGCCTCGATTTTTCGGTCGAGCGAGTTCAGCTTGGCTTCGAGGGTTCCTCTTTCCGGGGCGTCGCTTCGCTTGTCGAGAGAGTCGAGCTTTGCTTGAAGCGCGCGAATTTCCTCGCGCAAGGCGCGGATGTCGCCGCGCTCCGCTTCATCGGCGGCGAGTTTTCGAGCCGCATTCGCGTCGCCACGGGAGTCCGCGGCTTCGCGCGACTGAAATTTGGTTCCGACGGCCCAGCCGGTCCCCAGCGTCAAGGCCAGCGCGCAGGCAGCGAGGCCAAGACGGCGCCAGGATTCCCGCTTGAGCCGGGACTTTTCTTGCTCGTCCGGGCCGGGTCCGGTCGGGCCGACGTTCGTGTCGGGCGGATTGGGTAGGACTATGAGCTCGTTCATAATGTGGAACCCCCGTGGTGATCTCCCGCGCCCGCGCGCCAAAGCGATGAACCCCGAATGCTTTCAGATAGCGCTAACCATGTTGGCGCCAGTGAGTTAACGCGCGGTTATCCCTCCGCGCCTAGTGCTCCGATGGACATCGGAGCGATGCGAAATCGCCCCATACCCAAATACTGAAATCATGTTCTTTTCGCGGAACTTCGTCGGCCTTCGCGTGACTTGCTCCAGCGCACGCCCAGGATCGTCGCGCCGCGCTAATAAAGGCTCGCCAATCCCTTCCAAGCGGGATTAAGCTGCCAGCGATTTCGCTTAGGCTCCTTTTGGAGACCGCATGAAGCCCTTTGTTATCAGTCTTGGCGCGCTCGCGCTGGTTGCTTCGCTCGCGGTGGGCGCTGGCGCCGCGCGGCCGGAACCCGCTGTCGCGCAAAAAGCCAAACCCGCCCCGGCGCGGCTTTCGCCGGCCGAGCTTCCAGCCGACCGCGACGGTTCCGCGATACTGACGACGCCGGCGCCGGGACGCTACAGCATTCGCGTCAAAAGCCCGTCGGGCGCCCGCATCGAACTCGTCGACATGATCGAGGGCCCGACCGATTCCTCCGGCGCGCCGGGGCTGCGCGACGGACGCATAGACGCGCTGCTCGACAAGGGCGCATATAAAATCCGCGTCGCCAACGCCAAAGGCGCGAGCGGCAAGGCGCTGCTGTCGGCGGAACTCTTCGTCGAGGTCGACGGCGGGACTCCGGCTCTTGTCGCGGGACTGACCCAAAGCGGCGAACTCGGCGATTTGCGGCAACGGAGCTATGCGCTCGATGTCGGGCCGGAGGGCCGCGTCGCGATCGAGGCCGAGGGACGCGCCCTCGCCGACATGCGGCTTTGGCGCCCAGGCGGCGAATTGGTCGATCTCGCCTTCGAGCGACGCAATGTCGAGCCCAAGCCCGGCCAGTTCATGACGCTGATCCGGCTGGAGGGCGCGCTGGCGCCGGGCCATTACCTCGTCACCGCCTACGGCGGCGAGCCGCTGGTCTGGGCGAGCGGCGCGACCGCGCAACCGTTTTTATTGCGCCTCGAGAGCTGGACCTCGCTCGACGCGGGTCTGTTCGAGGGCGTGATCGGTCCCTTCGGCTCGCCGCGCTTCGCGGCGCCGGCGGGCTACGACGGTTTTCGCTTGGAGACGCCGCAACCCGCGCCGGTGACACTGCAAGCGCTACGCGGCGCGTCGATGGCGCGATCCGGCGCGATCGCCAAGAACAGCCGCGATCCCTTCGTCACGCTGGATCTCCCCTCCGACGGCAAGGAGCCGGCGAAGCTCGAGGTTTCCGGTTACGAGGGCCAGGCCTTCTCGCTGCGCGCGGTGCGGCGCGACGCGCATTTCAGCTTCGACGGCTCCGGGCCGCATCTCGTTGGCCTCGACATCGCCGGCGAGGGCGGCGACGAAATCGCGGCCACGGCCCTGTTCGCGCGAGTCGAGAAGNNTGGCGCGGCAAGTTCAACTTGCGCGGACGCACGACGCTGCTGTTCGAGGTCGTGGACGCCGGTCCGGTCGCCATCGACGCCAAGGGCGTCAAGCTGGCGGCGACGATCGAGCCGACGTTTGGCGCGCTGGCGCCGCGCGCCGACGGCAAGATTCCGAATCGCTATGATTTGGCGGCGGCCTTTTATACGCTCGTGCTGGACCCGATCGGCGACGCCGCCGGCGTCGTCGACGTTACGCTCGGAAGCCCCGGCGTCGCGGTCCCGGCGCCGGTTCAGGCCCCGGCGCGCGTCGCGATTTCGTTCGGCGAGCAGCGGCTGGAGCGGGACGGCTCGTATCTCATCATCGCCAATGTCGCGCCGGAACTGCTGGTGGGGCCGCGCGTCGTCGCCTTGCCGGCCAATCTCGAAAAGGCGCCCCTGCCGCTGTGGCAAGGCGCGGACGAGACGATTTCAATTCCGCTGCGCTCGCCGAAGAACGGCAGGATCGTCGCGCGTGACAGCAGGGGCGGCGATGTCGCGCTGACGTTTGGGCCCGAGACGATCGACGACGCGATGTTCGTCAGAACGGTGAAAATCGCGCCCAGCGGCAAGGCCCGCGCGCTTGGCCTCGCCTTTGTCCCGGACCCCGCCGCGAAAACCGAGGAGAAGGAGGAAGCAAAAGACGCGGATAAGGAAAAGCAGGAAGAGTCCAATGCCGCGCCAAAGCCGTCGAAGCCCTCGCCGGGCCGCGCGCCGCTGGTCGCGGCGGCGGGGCGTCCGACCTATTTCGACCTGGCGCGGGACGAGACACGCGAATTGCGCTTTGATGTGGCGCAAGGCGGGCTCTACCGGGTGGAGACCTTGGGGCGCTTGCAAACAGCGATCAAGATCGGCGCGGCGATTGCGACCAATCTCGGCGCCGGCGAAAACAATGGGCCCGGCCACAACGGCCTCGTCACGACCTATTTGCGCGCCGGACCCTATCGCGCCGCCGTCACCGCGGAGGAGTCGGCGGGTCGGCTCGGCTTCTCGGCGGCGCCCGCGACATTGATCGAGACGCCAAAACTCATCGACGAGGGCAGCGCGCGGGCGACGCTCGCGCCCGGCAAGGGGGCGAGCGTCCCGCTGGAAATCACGCAAGACGGCCTCTACACGATCGATCTTCTGGGCGTCGGCCGCCGCTGGCGGGCGCGTCTGGAGGATTTTGAGGGTTGGCCGCTTGGCAAGCCCGGCGAAACCCGGCTGCTGACGCGCCAATTCGAAAAAGGGAGCTATCGTCTCGTCGTCTCGCCCGAGGATGTCGAAGCGCGCATGGCGGCGCGGCTGCGACGCTTTACCCCGTCGCCGGATCTTGTTGGCCACGGACCGCATCCCCTGCCGTTCGAGGCGCCGCAGAAGCTGCAATGGCGCGAACCGTCGGCGCAAGGCGCGCGCGACCCCGATATCTGGCGCTTCTCGCTGCGGGGCGACGCGGATGCCGCGCTGTCGATCACCGACGGCATGACGGCCGAGATTTTACGCGGCGACAAGGAGAGCGTCGGCAAGGCGGTGGCCGGGCGCGATTTTCAAGGGCGGCTTGGCGCCGGCGACTATCGCGTGGAGGCGCGCGCGATCTCCCGCGACGACCGGCTCGACTATGAAATTTCGCTGAAATCCAAGGAGTTGCAGCCCGGCGTCGCGCGCTTCGTCGACTTGCCGGCGAAGGTCGCCTTTTCGCTGGCGCGGGACGCGGTCGTCGATCTGACGAGTTTTGGCGACAAGGAAACGCTCGGCGTGCTGAAGGGTTCGGGCGGTTTGGTCGTCGAACAACTGACCGGGCGGGCCGACGACTGGAACATCGCGCTGTCGCGCCGCCTCCCGCCGGGCGCCTACACGTTGGAACTCGCCGCGCTCGGCGCCAGCCCGCGAAGCGCGCCGGGCGACGGAGAGGATTCGAGCGCGGACAATAGCGAGGCCAAGAACGACGACAGCGGGAACCAGACCGAGTTGCGCCTCGCGCTGCCGGTCGAGACCGACGACGGCGCCCTTGCTGCGGCGGCCTCGAAGACGCTGACAGGCGCTGGCGCGCATGTGTTGGCGCTTCCCGCGGCGCAAGCGGGAAGTCTGGAACTGGTGGAGGCGCGATCCTCGTCCGAAATCGCGCTGTCGATCGAGCGCCGCGACGCCGATGGCGCGTGGAAGGTCGTCGGATCGCGGCGCGGCGTCGCGCCCTTCGCGGCATGGCCGGCGCCCGCTTCGGATAAGAGTTCTTGGCGCGCCGTCGTCTGGAGCGTCGGCGGGGCGAACGCGCCGATCACGATCGCCGCCCGCGCGGTCGAGCGGCGCGGACAAGGCGGGGCGGAGATCGCGCTCGATCCCGTCGAGGGCGCGCCCGCGCCGATCTGCGTCGGGCTCGCCGAACTTCCCGCCGCCTCGGTCGTCGAGATCGCGACTCCTTCCGCGGGTCTCTTCACGGGCTCTTCACCGGGACAACTTTTGCGCGACGCGCGCGCGGGCGCGCTGGCGCCGCAATCGCGCAATCTCTGGTTCGTCGCCCCCGGCGATTGCAAGACCGGCGTCGCGGTGAAAAGTTTGGAATGGCGCGGCGAGCAAATCGCGCTCGATCTCGCCGCCGGCGAGCGCGCGGAACTGCCGCTATTGGCGCCGCCCAAGGGCAAGGCGCGGCTGTGGCTGGCGGAATCGGCGCAAATGCGGGTCGGGCTGGTCGCCGGCGGCGGCATGGCGGTGTCGCGGGACGCGACGCTGGCTCTGGCGGGCGATGCGCCCCCACGCCTCTGGAACGCTTCGGGGGCTGGGCCCCTACGGCTCAGCTTGCGCGCGATCGACGTCGATGTGGCGCCCGTGGCGCAAGGCGGCGCGCTGTTTCGCGCGGTGATTCCGCCCTTGACCGCGCAGCCGGTGACGCTCGCGACCGGCGACGCGCCGCTGGCTCTGGAGCTGCCTGCGGAAGCCGCGGCTTTCGCGGCGCCGGGCGAGACTTCCGATTTCGCGATTTACGGCGGCGCTTCGCCGCTCGCCGCGACCCATCACGGCGCGCCGAATGGCGGCAAATTCTGGCTGGTGAATCTTTCCAGCACGCCTGCTCCCGTGCTGGCGGCGTCCGCGCCCGGCGAGCGCGAGACCGCCTCGACGACGCATGCGTTCAAAGGTTTTTTCGGCGCCGCCGGCGAGATTGTCGTTCCCGTCGACGGCGCCAAGGGCGACCGGCTGGTGTCGCTCGGCGGCGAGACGCGCTTCGTTTCGCGGAGCGGGTCCGTGTCGGGCGGCGCGACGATTGAAATCGACGGCCCCGGCGTCGCTCTGCTCGATCACCCGCCGGGGCTCGCGGCGCTATGGCTGGAGCGCGCCGGAAAAGGGCCGTGGCCCACGGTCGCCGCCAAGCCGCTGAGCCCGCCGGGCCATGTGGCGCTGGAGGGTTCGGCTGCGAGTTTCGCGCTACATCAAAACGAGCCCGTGCTGCTGACGGCGCGCGCAGACGCACCGGCCATCGTCGCCTTCACGCAAAACGGCCAGCGCGAGGTGCTGGCATTTCCGAGCGGCGTCGAATTGCGCCGCCTGATGATCGCCGGAGACGCCACGCTCGAAGTGTATTCGCCGCACGAAGGGCCGCTGACCGGCGCGCTGGATATTTTCACCAGTCCGGTGATCGAGGCGCATGAGGGCATCAACGACGCCGTGACGCTGGCGCCGGGCGCGGCGGCGCTGTTCGCGTTCGAGACCAAGCGCGAGGCCGAGATTGGCCTTGGGCTGCGCGCCGAACCCGACCGCGCGACGCTGCGGCTGCTGCGCGCCGACGGCCAGTCGCTCGGCGAGGGCGTCGAACAATCGCTCAAGCTCCCCGTGGGGCGCTATCTCGTCGAGGCGCGCATTCCCGCCGACGCGCCCTTGAGCGTCGTGCGGCTGGCCGTGCTCGGCCTCTCGCCGCCGCCGATGGGGCCGCCGGACGAGGTCGTGGCGGAATTCCTGGACAAGGCCGGACTGAAGAAGGCCAAGACTCGATAGGGCGGAACAAGCAGCTCGTCTCGAAAGACGGGCCAGGCCGCGATAGGGAACGAGACGCTTCGATGAAAAACAGATTTCTCGCCTTGCTCGCGGTCGTGTCGCTCGCCCTCTTCGCGCCGGCGCCGCGCGCCGAGCCGCAAAGCCCGCCCACCAATTTCGACCGCGTTCAGCGCGCCGACGGCGCCCGCGTCGTGCCAGAAAAATTCCTGCGCGACTGGGATCCCGTCACCGTGTTCTTCGATTCCGACGCCGGGCCCAAAAACGGCGGTCCCGCCGACGCGCATGAAAAATTCGCGAGCATGACTCCGGAGCCGGCCGGCGAATGGCGCTGGCTGGGGCCGCGCGCCCTGCAGTTTCGCCCGGCGGAGCCCTGGACGCCGCTGGCGCGGTTCGTGGTGAAATCCGGCTCAAGCGAAACGCGGCTGGTCGCGCTGCTGCCGACGCCAAGCTCCACGACGCCGGCCGAGGGAGCTGACCCCATAGCCGAATTGACGCAAATCGCGCTGACTTTCCCCTCGCCGGTAGAGGCGAAAGCGCTGGCGCGCCTGCTCGCCATCGAAATACGGCCGTCACCGGGCGTCTCGCCGCGCGGCGGGCGGATGTTGTCGTCAGGCGATTTCGACATTCTGCCGCTCGAGCGAAGCAAGCGCTCGGCCGAGCAAAGCTATGTCATAAAATTTCGCGAGGCCATCGCCGACGGCCAACTCGCGGTCATCAGGCTGAAACTCGCCGACGAGCCCGGCTTCGACGAGGAAACCTTCGAATTGCGCGTGCGTACGGCGACGCCCTTCACTGTTGCCGACTCGACCTGCGGCCGCGGCTGGAACGACGACAAGATCGACGGCGTGCTGCGCTGCGCGTCGAACGGCGCCGCCGCGCCGGCGCCAGAGAGTGACGCGGAAGAAGGCGGCGACGCNNGCTCGCAATACGCGCCCGCCAACAAGCGGCGCCTGTCGCTGCGATTTTCCGCCGAGCCAGCGCCGCTCGATATCTTACGCGCGCGAGAAGCGCTGCGCTTTACGCCGCCCGTCGACGATCTCAGCGTCGAGGTCGACCGCCAGCGCCTGAAGATCACGGCCAAGTTTTTATCGGATCGCGTTTACGAGTTGAACATCGCGCCGGGCGCGTTGCATGACGCGCGAGGGCGGACCTTGGCCGGCGCCTTCGCGCAACGCTTCGCCTTCACGCGCGACGCGCCCGCCCTGCAATGGGACGCGGGTTTTGGAATCGTCGAACGTCTTGGCCCACAAGTCTTGCCGCTGCGCGGGCGCGGCGTCGAGCGCGCCGATATTCGCATTCACGCGATCGACCCCTTGTCGCGCGACTTCTGGCCCTTCCCCGATCATGGCGTCGACACCGCCGACGCCGCCGCGCCGCCGCTGCCCGGCGATGAGCCCAAGGCCTGGAGCGAGACCGCCGACATCGAGGCCGACGCGATCAAGGATCGCATCAAGGCGCTGGGATCGCCCGCCGTCTCGAGACTCGCCATCCTGCCGTTGCGGCGCGACGGCGCCGACGCCAGGTTCGGGATTGATCTTTCCGAGGATTTCGCCCGCATCAAGGGGCGCGAACAGCCCGGCGCCTATCTGGTCGGGCTGCGCGCGCCGGGCGAGAGCGCGCGCCACTGGCTGCGCGTCGTCGTCACCGATTTGACGCTCAGCGCCATTGAAGAGCCGGGGAGGGTACGTTTCGCCGTCACCTCGCTCGCCACGGCTCAGCCCATCGCCGGGGCGCAACTCCGCGTCGAGGGCGTCAGGGACGATAAATTCGTCACGCTGGCGCAAGGGACGACCGACGCTTCGGGCTTCTTCACCTGGAGCCTCGCGAAGCGCGCCGAAGCGGAACTACGCCGCGTCGTCGTCACCAAGGGGCTTGATACGCTGGTGGTCGATCCGGGTAGCGCGCCGTCGGAATACGCGAACGAAAATTGGTCGAAGCCTGACGCCGACTGGCTCGCCTGGACCACGAACCCCGAGCAGCAGCGCATCGAGAGGCCGCGCACGCTATGCCATCTTTTCACGGAAAGGCCGATCTATCGTCCCGAGGAGGCCGTGCATATCAAGGGCTACGTGCGGGTGTATCGCGGCGGCGTGTTGAGCCTGCCGAAGCAAGGCGGGACGCTGGTCGTCAGCGGTCCCGGCAATCAGGAATGGCGCATTCCGGTCAAGCCCGACGCCAGCGGCGGCTTTTATCACAAGTTCGACGCATTGACGCCGGCGACCGGGGATTATGCGATCAAATACGAACCCGCCGGGATGAAGCCGAAAGCGAAGGAGCCGGCCAAGGACGCCGACGCGGCGGATGAAACGAAAGACGACCAACAGGTCGAGAACGGTGACGAGCAGGCCGCGCCCGCCGCCGCGCCGGAAGACCTCTCCTGCGGAAACTTTCCGTTCAAGAAGGAGGCCTATCGCCTGCCGACCTTCGAGGTCGTGCTGAACGCGCCGCAAATGGTTCCGCTCGACGGCGAATTCAGCGTCGATCTCCTGGCGCGCTATTTCGCCGGCGGCCTCGCGGCTGATCGTCCGGTCAAATGGCGCGCGGCGCAGTTTCCTTATGTATTTACGCCGCCGGGTCGCGAGGGTTTTCTGTTTTCGACCGACGCGCGCTTTTCCGGCGGCGCCAAGTTCAAATCGACCGCCGTTTTGGAGCGCGATCAGCGCACCGACGCCGGCGGCGCCGCGCGCATGAGTTTCGACACCACCATCGAGCCGACGGCCCAGCCGCGCCGCTATTCTATCGAGGCCACCGTGACCGGCGACGACGGCATAGAGGTGCGAAATGTGCAGAATGTGATCGCCGTGCCGCCCTTCGTGCTCGGCGTCAAGACGCCGCGCTATGTCGCGCGGCCCGGCGCCATCACGCCGGAACTCATCGCCATTAACGGCAAGGGCGAGGCCGTCGAAGGATTGGAGATGACGCTGCGCTTCATCAGGCGCAATTGGATTTCCACCTTGCAGGCATCTGATTTCGCGCAAGGCGCCGCCAAATATGTGACGCAGGTTCAGGACGAAACGCTGCTTGAGCGCAAGGTGAAGAGCGCGAAGGAAGCGCAGGCGATCCAGTTGGAGGCGAAGGACGCCGGCGTCTACGTCGTGCAACTCGAAGCCTACGACCGCATCGGCCGGCGCCAGCAGGTCAGCGTCGACTTTTTCGTCGGCGGCGACACGCCCGTCACCTTCCAGCGTCCGCCGTCCTCAACCGCGACCATCACGCTCGACAAGGAGAAATACGCTCCGGGCGAGACCGCGACGCTGCTGGTTCAATCGCCGTTCCAGAACGCGCGCGCGCTCGTCATCGTCGAACAGCCAAGCGGCGTCTATGACTATCAATTCATCGACATCGCCAATGGCTTTGGCCGCTATGCGCTGACGCTCAAAAAGGAGCAGACGCCAAAACTCGCCGTGCATTTTCTGATCATGCGCGGACGCCTCAAGGACAGCGCGCCAACCGCCGCCTCCAGCATCGACCAGGGCAAGCCGATCACGATCGCCGCGACGAAATGGATCGAGGTGACGCCGGTCAAGAACATCGTCACGGTGAAACTGGAGGCGCCGGGCAAGGCGCGGCCGGGCCAGGAGGTGGAGGTTTCGCTGCGGCTCGCCGACGACGCGGGCAAGCCGCTCGCTGGGGAGGCCACATTCTGGATGGTCGATCAGGCCGTGTTGTCGCTGGCGAAGGAGCAGCCGCTCGATCCGCTCGCCAATTTCATCGTCGCGCGCGACACCAAAATGGCGGCGCGCGACACCCGCAACATGGCCTTCGGAATCATCCCGCTGGAGGAGGTTCCCGGCGGCGACGGCGCGGCGCTGGAGGAATGGGGCGCCGAGAACAACATCTCCGTCCGGAAAAATTTCACGCCCGTGCCGATCTATCTGCCGAGCGTGAAAATCGGCGCCGACGGGATCGCCAAAATCAAGGTGAAGCTGCCCGACACCCTGACCGTGTTCAAGCTGCGCGCCAAGGCGGTGAGTGGTCCCGACCGCTTCGGCTATGCCGGCGGCGAAATGCTGATCCGTCAGGAACTGGTGGCGCAGCCCGCCTTGCCGCGCTTCGTGCGGCCCGGCGATACGCTCGATCTCGGGCTCGTCGCGCGCGTCGTCGAAGGGCCGGGCGGCGCCGGCTCCGCGTCGATATTAGCGCAAGGTCTCGATCTACAGGGCGCGGCGAGTCAAAAGATCGAGTGGACGCAAAACAAGCCCGCGCGCCTCGACGTTCGCGCCAGCGTTCCCGAGCAAAAGCTGAGCGCGCAAAGCGTCAAGCTCGGTTTCAAGATCGAACGCGACGCCGATCACGCAAGGGACGCTGTTGAAATCGACCTGCCAATCAAGCCCGACCGCGAGCCTACGCGCCGATATGAGGTCGTCGAGATCGCCGCCGGCGAGAGCAAGACGCTTCCCGCCGTGAGCGACGGACTTCGTCCTGAAAGTTTCTCACGCAAGATCGTGCTGGCCGGCGATCCCGCCGTCGTTAAGCTCGTCGCGGGACTGAACGCTCTGGTCGAATATCCCTACGGCTGCACCGAGCAACGTCTTTCGCTGGCGCGCTCGGGTCTCGCGCTGAAGGGCTTCTCGCCGATCCTCGCGGCGGCGGGGCTGGAGGGGCGCATCTCCGCCAATGTGAAGACGACCGCGCAGGCGGTCGAACAATCCATCGACGGCGATGGACTCGTCGCCTTCTGGCCGCGCGCGCCCGGCGACGTCTCGCTGACCGCCTGGTCTTACGCCTTTCTCGTCGAGGCCGAGAAAGCCGGCGAACCCATCGACAAGACGCTGCTCGACAGGCTCGCCAATGTGCTCAAAAACTCGCTGCGTTCGGATTATCCGCGTCTGCTGCGCGGCGACGAATTGCGCGAGCGGGTCGAGGCGCTGAACGCGCTGGCAGAAGGCGGCAAGCTCGACGAATCCTATGTCGCGGAATTTTTGCGACAGGCGGATTTCCTGCCCAACATCAGCGTCGCGGAAATGGCCGGCGCGGCGGCCAAAGGCGGGGGCGGCGACGCGCGCGCCGTCGCCTCGCTGCTCGACGCGATGTGGGCGAGGGTGAAGTTTCTGCAAAGGGGCGGCGCGCTGGTCTATGGCGGGCAGGCGGCCGATGGCGGCAGCCCGATCATCCCGCCATCCGAATCGCGCGCGCTCGCCGAAATGACCCGGGCCGCCTTTTTGGCCGCGCCCGGCGATCCGCGCGCGCCGGTGCTGCGCGAGGCGCTGCTGCGCCTTGGCGAGGGCGACGGCTGGGGCAGCACCGACGCCGACGCCGACGCGATCCGCGCGCTCGCCGAGGGCTGGCGCCGGCCAGCGAATCCCATCGCGCTGACGCTGACGCAAGGAGCCGCCGCGCCGCAAGCGCGAACGCTCGACGCCAATACGCCGGCGCTGAACTACGCCAGCGGCGAGAACACGCCGCTCGTCATCGCCAATGGCTCCAACGCGCCGGTCATCGCGCTTGTGGAGACGAGCTTCGAGCCTTCGGAGCCCGGCGCGAAAGCGCCCGCCCGCGCGCAAGGTTTCGCGCTGACGACGACGCTGTGGCGCGTCAATCCTGGCGACGCGCCGCCCTCAAGGCTTGAGCCGTCGGACAGCGGCGTCATCGCGCTGAAACAAGGCGATGTCATCGAGGAGACGGCGGAATTGGTCAATCCGCAGGATCGCACCCATGTCGCGATCTCGCTGCCGCTGCCGGCGGGGTTCGAGCCGCTGAACCCCAATATCGCCACCGCGTCGCGCGAGGCCCGGCCCTCGACCGCGCCGACGCTCGCGCCGAGTTGGACCTCTTACGGCGACGACCTTGTGTTCCATGCCTATGACACATTGCCGAAGGGTAATTACCGCTTCGCCTTCCGCGCCAAGGCGCAGACAGTCGGGGCGTTTACGCAGCCCTCCGGCGTCGTCGAGACCATGTATAAAAAGGGCGTTTCGGGCGCCAGCGCCGGCTTGCGCATCGAGATCGCCAAATGAAACGGCGCCTCGCGCTCGCTTTCGCCGTCGTCCTTTGCGCGGCGATTGGCGGCGGCGTCTGGCTGGCGCGCGAAGCTTTTGCGCGCGCCGAACTCGTTGCGCCGAGGGCGACCGAGATCGTCTATGACCGCGAGGGCGTCTTTCTCACGCAGATCGCTCATGGCGAGAGCGCGGGTTACGGCTATTGGCCGCTGGAAAAAATACCGGAGCGCTTCGTGGCGGCGACATTGGCGCTCGAGGATCGGCGCTTTTATTCGCATGGCGGCGTCGATCTTTTGGCCATCGCCCGCGCGGCCTGGAACAACATCGCGCGGCGCGGCCGGCGCGAAGGCGCCTCGACCATCGCGATGCAGGTGGCGCGGATGCAGAATCCAGGCCCGCGTGGGCTTAAGCGCAAGATCATCGAGGCGGCGACGGCGGTCGCGTTGATCGCGCGCCACGGCCGCGAGGCGGTTCTGGCGCAATATCTGCGCCTCGCGCCCTATGGCGCCGAAAGCCACGGCGTCGCCCACGCGGCGCGCTATTATTTCGACAAGCCGGTCGAGGATCTCTCCTGGGCCGAGACGGCGCTGCTCGCCGCGGTTCCCCAGGCGCCGGGCCGCATGAATCTCTCGCGCGAGGGCGGTCTCTCGCGCGCCTCGACGCGGGCCGCGCGCGCGCTCGACAAATTGACGCGCATGGGCGCGCTCGATCCCGCGCAGGCGGCGCTGGCGAAGGCGCGACTCGCCGCGATGAAGCGGATCGCTCCGCCGAGGCGCCCCGAGACGCTGCATCTCGCGCTGCGCTATGAGCGTCTCGCGCGCGAAGGCAGGATCGTGGCCGCGTCGCCATATGATCCGCGTATTCACGCCAGCATCGACCTTGGCGTCGAGGAGGAGGTCGCGCTGATGGCGCGGCGCTATCTCAACGGCTTTCGCGGCGCCGGCGCGCGGCAGGTCGCCGTCATGGTCGCCGAACGCGGCGCGACTTTAGGCGGCGCCGCTCGAGACACTGGCGGTTCCAACACCGTTGTCGCGGAGGTCGGCTCCGCGCGCTTTGGCGGCGCGGGCTCCGGCGCCTTCGACTTCACGCGGGTGACGCGCTCGCCGGGGTCGACGCTGAAGCCCTTCGTCTATGCGCTGGCCTTCGAGCGCGGCGCGCTCAGCGCGACCGACATTCTCGCCGATGTTCCCGAGGGCGCCTCGGGCGTCAACAATGCCGATGGGGCGTTTCTGGGGCCGATGTCGCCGCGTCAGGCGCTCGCCAATTCGCGCAACGTCCCAGCGGCCAATCTGTTGCGCCGCGTCGGCATCGAGGCGAACTTCCACTTCCTGCACGAACTCGGCCTGCACGATCTCGAAGCGCCGCCCGAATCCTTCGGCGTTTCGATGGCGATCGGTTCGCTGCCGACGAAGCTGGAGAATCTGATGCGCGCCTATGCCGCGCTCGCCGACGACGGCGTCCTCGGCGATCTCGTCTATGCGCGAGAGCAGCGTCGCTCCGCCCCGCGCCGCGTCATGTCGGTCGACACCGCGCGGCTCGTCACCTCCTTCCTCTCGGATCCACAGGCGCGGCTGCCGACCTTCCCGCGTTACGGGCCGCTCGAATATCCCTTCGCCGTCGCGGTGAAGACCGGCACCAGCCAGGGCTATCGCGACGCCTGGACGCTGGCCTATTCGACGAAATTCATCGTCGGCGTCTGGCTCGGGCGCGCCGACGCCGGAACGATGAAGGAGTTGGGCGGCGCGGCGTCGAGCGCCCGCCTCGCTCATGCGATTCTGGTGAAGCTGCACGGCGCCAAGCCCGGCGACATGGACGCGGAAAACTTTCCGCCGCCGCCGGAACGCCGTGCGGTCGATCTGTGCCTTGGTCGAGACGCGCGCGAAAACTGCTTCGAGACGATCCGCGAATGGGTGAAGCCGGGCGAAGCCGCGCCCATCGCCGCGCCCGCTCTTTCGGCGTCAAGCGCCGGGCAAGAGATGGAAGCGTCCGCCGGGCCGGTCCTCGCCATCGCTGCGCCAGAACACAACACCCACATCTGGCGCAACCCCGATCAGCCCGCCGCGCTGAACCGGCTGGCGCTCAAACTCGCGCAGGGAACGCCCGGCGCGCAAATCGTCTGGTATGTCGACGGCGAGCCATTTGTCGTCGCGGAAGCCGATCAAACCGTGTTCTGGCCGCTACAACCCGGCGCGCACAGGATTCAGGCGCGGCTCGCGCTGCGGCCGGGAGCCTCGCGCAGCGTGCGCGTGATGGTGGAGTAGCGGAAGCCTCGGGCATGAAACTGTTCTGCTGGCGGGGGTCGCTTTATGCGCATGACGATTTGCCTCGGCGGCCACAAAACAGTTGAAGATGCAAATCGCCACGCGTTATCCAGATGTTTCCTGGCCCTCGCGCCCTCTCGACGCGCCCCGCGGCTTTATTGGCGCGCGCCGGGGCGCGGCGGAACGTCGTGTAAGGTTCAGGCTTCCTATGAGGATCAGATGATCGGAAGTGGCGACGATTTCCAGATGGTGCTGTCAGCCAATCGCGCGGGCGTTTGGCAATATGACCATGCCTCCGGCGCCTCCACATGCAGTTCCGAAGTTTTCAAAATGCTGGGACGGGCCAAGGGGGAACTGCCCAACAAGTTGGAGCAATGGCTTGAATTGGTCCATCCGGAGGACCGCGGTCATGTTCTGGACCGGATGCCGACGGAGGACGCCGCCGATGATTATTTTCATGAGGCGGAGTTTCGCTTGCGTGGAAGCGATTCCCAGTGGCTTTGCGTTCATTGCCGAGGGCGCGTCATCGAACGAGACGCTCGAGGGAAGCCGCTCTGGAGCGCGGGCTTGATCCTGGACATTTCCAAGTGGCACGCGAATAGAAGCGAACTCGCCGAATTCGTTCCAGTTGGCTTTTATACTATGTGTTATTATGTTTCTGATGGCTCATTCCATTTTCTATATCTAAATGACCAATTCTGCAAAATCACCGGACTGGAAAAGGCCGCTCTGTTGAATGATGCGCGCCTCGCCTTCGCGAGCGCGCTTCCAGAGGATCGCATCCGTCTCGACGAAGCCAACCTGAAATCCGCGACATCCGGCGAACCGTTCCTTTTCGAAGGCCGCTTCACTATTCGAGGGCAATTACGTTGGTTGCGAATCGAGTCCCGCCCCACGTTCCGCCTCAACGGCGATAGCGAATGGAACGGGATCGTCGTCGACATCACCGACCTCAAGTTCGCTCACGAGGCACTGCGCGAAAGCGAGGAGCGCTTCCGCGCGTTGGCGGAAATGAGCCCAGAATCCATATTGGTGTATTTGAAAGGCCGTTACGTCTATGCGAATCCGGCGGCGGTTCGGCTGCTTCGCGCCAAGGATACAAGCGAGATTATCGGGCTTTCACCTTTTGACGTCATAGCGCCAAGCCACCATGAACAGGTGCGCGAGCGGATGCGTCTCGTGATTGACGAGAAGCAACACCTCGGAGCGAACGAGACCGTTTGGGTGAGGCTTGATGGATCGTGGGTGGCGGTGGAAGTCGTCGCGGCGCCCATATTCTGGCAAGGAGAGCAAGCGATCCAAGTGGTGTCGCGGGACATTAGCGAGCGCAAGCAAATCGAGAAGAGGTTGCAGGACGCCGATCGTCGAAAGGACGAATTTCTGGCGACGCTCGCCCATGAACTGCGGAATCCCTTGGCGCCGATCCGCAACGGCCTGCATGTGCTCAGACGCCATGGGACGGGAAGCCTCGACGCGGAAAAACTGCTCCCGATGATGGAGCGGCAAGTCGAGCATCTCGTCCGGCTGGTGGATGATCTCATCGAAATTTCTCGTATCAGCAAGGGCAAAATAGAACTGAAAAAGGAAAGGTGCGACCTTCTCGGGATTCTCCGCGACGCCATCGAGACGAGCCAGCCGCACATCCAGGCCGCCGATCAGCGCCTCATCATCGAACTGCCCTCATCGCCCGTGACGCTCGACGCCGATGCCGTGCGGCTCGCGCAAGTCTTCGCCAACCTCCTCACCAACGCCGCGAAATATTCGGACGAGGGCGGGCGTATTTGGCTTAAGGCCGGACAGGTGGGCGAAGAAGCCCTGGTGAGCGTGCGCGACGAGGGGGCTGGGATCGAGGCCGACATGCTGCCCCGCGTGTTCGACCTCTTCGCCCAGGCGAATGGCGTTTCCCGCCACGAGCGAGGAGGGCTCGGCGTCGACTTGGCGCTCGCGCGCGGCCTCGTGCAGCTTCATGGCGGCAGCGTCTTCGGCTACAGCGACGGCCCTGGCCGGGGCAGCGAGTTCACGGTGCGTCTGCCGACGGATGCGGCCATTGTCGCTGGAGCGGAATGCGCGGCGAAGGCCGCCGCCGCGCCGGAGCGACGCTGTCGTGTTTTGGTCGTCGACGATGATCGAGACGTCGGCGATAGTCTCGGCATACTTTTGAAGTGCATCGGCGTGGATGCTCTGGTGACCTACGGGGGCGCCGCGGCGATCGTCGCCATNNACCGAGTTCAAGCCCCATCTGGCCTTTATAGACATCGGGATGCCCGACATGGACGGCTATGAAACCGCGCGCCGAATTCGCGCGCTGCCGGAAGGGAAAAATATCGTTCTCGTCGCCCTGACGGGCTGGGGGCAGGCCGGGGATCGTCAACGAGCCATGGAAGCCGGCTTTGACCGGCACTTTGTCAAGCCAATCGAAGTCGGCGCCCTGGAAAACCTATTGGCGTCTATTCCGGCGGGCGCATGAAGCCCCCGCCTTTAATTGATTCGCGGATCATTGATGGCGTCTTCCTGGAGTCTTTGCTCGAAAGCGTTAGCCCCGCGCCCCAGCCCCGCCGCTCGCCGCGCGCGGCTTGTGGTCCAGGATCGCCGCCGGCGACGCCGGTTCGACCGCCGCGATAAAGCCGCCGCCGAGCACGCGCGCCTCTTCGCCATCGTCGTAGAACACGCAGGCCTGGCCGGGCGATACGCCATATTCGCCGGCGGCGAATATCACCGCCGCCTGGCGTTCGCCGCGCGCGATCAGCCGCGCCGGCACGGGCGGCCGCGTCGAGCGCACGCGGACGAAAATGTCGCGGCCGCTCGCCGGCAATTGCGTGAAGGCGCCGTCACCGATCCAGTTCACGTCGCGTAGCGCCACGGCGCGGGTCTCCAGCGCCTCGCGCGGGCCGACGACGACTTGCGCCTTGGCGGCGTCGATCCGCACGACGAACAGCGGTTCGCTGGCGTGCCCCGCCTGGGCCGCGCCGAGCCCGAGACCGCGCCTTTGGCCCACGGTGTAGTGAATGACGCCGGCGTGACGCCCGAGCACGTGGCCGTCGATGTGCACGATGTCGCCGGGAACGACCGCCCCGGGCGCGAGGCGCTCGACGACATCGGTGTAATGCCCGGAGGGCACGAAGCAAATGTCCTGGCTGTCGGGCTTGTCGGCGACCTCCAGCCCATAGCGGCGAGCGAGTTCGCGCACCTCGCTCTTGGCGTAATCGCCGAGCGGAAAGCGCAGCATGCGCAATTGTTCCCGCGTCGTGGCGAACAGAAAATAGCTCTGGTCGCGCGACGCGTCGCGGGCGCGAAACAGCGCGCGGCCGGCGGCGCCGTCGTCGCGCGACGAGATGTAGTGGCCGGTGGCCAGTATGTCGGCGCCAAGATCGCGGGCGGTGTCGAACAGATCGGCGAATTTGACGAATTGGTTGCAAGCGACGCAAGGCACCGGCGTTTCGCCATTGGCGTAGCTTTCCGCGAAGCCGTCGATCACCTTCTCGCGAAAACGCGCTTCGTAATCCAGCACGAAATGCGGAACGCCGAGGCGCTCGGAAACCTTGCGGGCGTCCTCTATGTCCTGCCCGGCGCAGCAGGCACCCTTGCGATGCGTCGCCTCGCCATGGTCATAGAGCTGCAAGGTCACGCCGACGACATCGTAGCCGCGGTCCTTCAACAGGGCCGCGACGACGCTCGAGTCGACGCCGCCCGACATGGCGACCACGACGCGCGTGTCGGCTGGTCGCTTGCCAGCGACCAGGGGCTCGTGGTCGAGAGGGAGGGAGGTCATTCTAGGCCAAACCATTACAAAGGACGCGGGCGGGCCGCGCAACGTCGCTTGTGAAGACCATTTAAAGCATTATCCCCGTCTCGACGCAATTTTTTGCGGCGGGGCGAAGGCCCGGCCGTGAGCGCGTCCGCGTCCGCCGAGGACGACAACGGCGACCTCGTGTCGCGGGACTTGCGTGCGCCGCAGCACAAATAAGCTAAACCGTAGAGCGACAGCCCGCGAAAACGGCTGTTCCATCTTGCGTCGCGATCTCCGGGAGCGGTCGTCAAGGCATGAGGCGCATCTCGCGTCCTAGCGCGTAAAGCCGCCGCGAATACAATATCGCTTTCCCCGGGCTTGATCCTATAGTCAATTCACTATAAATAGCCGTTCGCGTGGTTTTGCATGCCTTCTTTGCAACCCCTGGAGCTTCTCGGAACGACCTTCGCACCCGCGGGATAGAGCGATGATTGGTGAAAAAGATCGCGGCGGCGACAATCCCGTCAAGGCACAGCTGGCGCGCAAAATCGCGAGCTTGATGCGCGAGCGCGGCTTGCGCCAGATCGAGGCGGCGGGCCTGTTCGGCGTCAAGCAGCCGGATGTTTCGAAGCTGTTGCGCGGCGACTTCCGCCAGTTTTCGCTGGAGCGGCTGCTGCGCTTTCTGGTGGCGCTGGGTCAGGACGTGGAAATCTCCGTCCGCCCGCATGTCGGCGCCGCTCCCAGCCTGCGCGTCGATTGACGCTTCGGCCGGGCGATCACGAGTTTCGTCGGAGGAATTGAATAATGACAGCATCAGCGCCCGCGGAGCAATTCGCTTCCGCCTCCCTCGATCCGCTCAACGACAGCATCGAGCGCGCGCAATCCGCGCTGCTCGCGCTCGGCAAGAGCGACGGTCACTGGTGTTTCGAGCTGGAGGCCGACTGCACCATCCCGGCCGAATATGTGCTGATGCGCCATTACCGCGACGAGCCCGTCGAGGCCGTGCTCGAGGGCAAGATCGGCAACTATCTGCGCCGCCTGCAAGGCGACCACGGCGGCTGGCCTTTGTTTCAGGACGGCGCCCTCAACATCAGCACCAGCGTCAAGGCCTATTTCGCGCTCAAGATGATCGGCGACAGTGTCGACGCCCCTCACATGGCGCGCGCGCGCGCGGCTATTTTGGAGCATGGCGGCGCCGCGCGAAGCAATGTGTTCACGCGCGCTCTATTGGCGCTCTATGGCGAAATCCCGTGGCGCGGCGTGCCGGTGATGCCGGTCGAGATCATGCTGCTGCCCAAATGGTTTCCGTTCCATCTCGACAAAATGTCCTATTGGGCGCGCACGGTTCTCGTGCCGCTGCTGGTGCTAATGGCGAAAAAGCCGCGCGCGAAGAATCGGCTTGGCGTGCATATCGGCGAACTGTTCGTCACGCCGCCCGAAGAGGTGCGTCAGTGGCCCAAGGGCGAACATCAGACTTTTCCCTGGACGGCGATATTCGGCGCGGTCGACAGGCTGCTGCATGTCGCAGAGCCTTTCTTCCCCAAATCGACGCGCGAGCGCTCGATGGCCCTCGCCGAAAGTTGGACGACCGAACGACTCAACGGGGTCGATGGCCTCGGCGCGATCTTCCCGGCCATGGTCAACAGCCTGCTGATGTACGACGTGCTCGGCGTTCCCGCGAGCGATCCACGCGTAAAGGCCGCGCGGGAATCGATTGAGCGGCTGCTCGTCATTCACGAGCATGAAGCCTATTGCCAGCCCTGCGTCTCGCCGGTCTGGGACACCGCGCTGGTCGCGCACGCTCTGCTTGAAGCGGGCGGCGAGGAGGCGCGCGCGCGCGTCAAAAAGGCGCTCCAATGGCTGGCGCCGCTGCAAATTCTCGATGTGAAGGGCGACTGGGCGGCGCAGCGGCCCGACGTCGCGCCCGGCGGCTGGGCGTTCCAATACGCCAACGCCTATTATCCCGATGTCGACGACACCGCCGTCGTCGTCACCGCGATGGACCGTTTTTCCCGCGAGACCGGCGACGCGCCCCATGGCGAACGTATCGCGCGCGCGCGCATATGGGTCGAGGGGCTGCAGAGCAAGAATGGCGGCTGGGGCGCCTTCGACGCCGACAATTGCCATTACCACCTCAACCACATTCCCTTCGCCGATCACGGCGCGCTGCTCGATCCGCCGACCGCGGACGTTTCCGCGCGCTGCGTCTCCATGCTGGCGCAGCTTGGCGACACGCCGGAGTCGAGCGAGCGGCTGGCGCGCGGCGTCGATTATCTGCTCGCCGAACAGATGGCCGACGGCAGTTGGTTCGGGCGTTGGGGCGCGAATTACATTTACGGCGCGTGGTCGTCGCTGTGCGCGCTGAACGCCGCCGGCCTGCCGCTGGAGCATGACAGCTTCCGCCGCGCCGTCGCCTGGCTCGTCGCGATCCAAAATCCCGACGGCGGCTGGGGCGAGGATCTGTCCAGCTACAAGCTGGATTATCGCGGCTACGAGCCCGCGCCCTCCACGGCGTCGCAGACCGCCTGGGCGGCGCTGGCGCTGATGGCGGCGGGCGAATTGGATCATCCGGCGCTCAAGCGCGGCGTGGCTTATCTGCAAAAGACGCAAGCGGAGCATGGGTTGTGGGACGAGGCGCGCTTCACCGCGACCGGCTTCCCGCGCGTCTTCTATCTGCGCTACCACGGTTACGGAAAATTCTTCCCGCTGTGGGCGCTGGCGCGCTACCGCAATCTGCTGCGCGCGAACGATCGGCGCGTCGGCGTCGGGCTTTAGGACGGTTCCCGGACAAATTGAATCGCGGGGATTTCCCGAATCAACCGAATTCTGATTCATGATTCCCGCCGCGTGAAGCGAGCGTCGCCCGCGCGGCGGCGATCGTCGCCCCCGCCGCGTCGCGACTATTCTCCGAACCTGACCCGCCGCGCGCCGGACATCGCGCTGGCGCGTAGAAACCGCGCCGACATTTTCAACCCCGCCAAATGTAAAAATTTCTTAAACTCCTGCGGATATGATACAGCTTGATCGAACGCCGCTCTAAGGCGGGCGGCTGGAGACTTTCGCGCGGGGTCGTCGCTTCGCCGATCATTGGAGAAGCGCCGATGACCACAAGCCCCGCCTATGCGAAAAAACAGGCGTCGCGCCACGCCTCCGCGCCGATCCTCGTCGTGACCGGGCTTTCGCGAGAGGCCGCCTGCCTTGGCGGCGGCGCGGGCGTGATCCCCCTTTGCAGCGGCGCCGATGTCCGCCTGTTGCACGCGGCGCTCCTTGATCTGGCCGAGGTCGAATTTTCGGCCGTCGTGAGCTTTGGGCTCGCCGGCGGGCTGGATCCCGCGCTGCGTCCCGGCGACGTGGCGGTTGGAACCACGGCGACGAGCGATGGCGAGCATTTCCGCGCGCATCCCGCGCTGCGCAAGGTTTTGCTCAACGGCTTTTCCGGGGCGGGCGTCGCGGCGCGCGAGGGCGCGGTCGCGGGCGTCGACGCCGCCGTTCTCACGGTCGCCGGCAAGACCGCATTGCGCGGGCGAAGCGGTGGCGTCGCCGTGGATATGGAGTCGCACCTCGCCGGCGCCTTCGCCCGGCGGCGCGGCTTGCCCTTCGCGATCGTCCGGGCGATCGGCGACCCCGCCGCGCGCGCGCTGCCGCCACTGGCGACCAAGGCGATCCGCCCCGACGGCGGCGTCGATGTCGCCGGAGTCTTGCGGGAACTGGCGTGCGCGCCGGCGCAGATCGGCGATTTGATCCGCGCGGGGCTCGACGCCCGCGCGGCCTTCGCGACCTTAGGCCGCTGTGGAGGTCTGATTGGCCCGCTGCTTCGCCTCGTGCTCGCGGGTCTGTGACAGCGTCGCGACATTGGCGTCGAACACATATTCGGCCGGGCGCTGCTTATCCAGCGAGATATCGGGCGCCATCGGGCCATCGGTCTTGACGCCGAACAGCGCGACTTTCAGCGCGCGCCACGGGCGCCTGACGCTGTCCTCCACCGCCGTCGCCTCGAAGCCCGAATGCACCATGCAGTCGGCGCATTTTTCGTAATTGCCGACGCCATAGGCGTCCCAATTGGTCTCTTCCATCAACTGCTTGAAGGTCGGGACATAGCCTTCGCCGAGCAGATAGCAGGGGCGCTGCCAGCCGAACACCGTGCGCAACGGCATGCCCCAGGGCGTGCAGTGATAGCTCACATTGCCGGCGAGAAAATCGATGAACAGGCCCGATTGCTGCAAGGCCCAGGCCTTCCCGCCCTTGCCGCGCTTCAAGATCGCGCGGAACAGTTCCTTGGTCTTGCCGCGGTTGAGGAAATGCCCCTGATCGGGCGCGCGCTCATAGGCGTAGCCCGGCGACACCGTCATGCCGTCGATGCCGATTTTCGTCAACTCGTCGAGGAAGGCCGCCGCGCGCACGGGATCAGTGTTGGAGAAGAAGGTGCTGTTGGTGGTGACGCGGAAGCCCTTGGACTTCGCCAGCTTCACCGCCTCGATGGCGCGCTCGTAAACGCCTTCCTGGCTAACGGCGTGGTCATGCATTTCCTTGTCGCCGTCGAGATGGATCGACCAGGTGAAATAGGGACTGGGTTTGAACTGGTCGATTTTCTTGGCGAGCAGCAGCGCGTTGGTGCAGACGATGGCGAACTTTTTGCGCGCGATGACGCCCTCGACGATTTCGGCGAGGTCTTTGTGCAACAAGGGTTCGCCGCCGGCGATGACGACGACGGGCGCGCCGCATTCGTCCACCGAGGCGAGCGCGTCGGCGACCGAAAGCCGCTTGTTGAGAATGGGGTCGGGATAATCGATCTTGCCGCAGCCGGCGCAGGCGAGGTTGCAGCGAAACAGCGGCTCCATCATCAGGACTAGCGGATAGCGTTTACGCCCCAGAAGCTGCTGGCGGATGAGATAGGCGCCGACCTTGGCGACATAGCGAAAGGGAATGGACAAGGCGTGTATCCTAAAGCTTTGCCGACAGCGCGGCGAGACGGTTCAAGGCCGCCAAATGCGAACGATGCCCCTAACATGAACGCGACGGCGAGGAAAGCAAGGGGGGGCGGGCCATGCGCGAATCGCGCCCTCGCCGGTCCCTCCGAGCCCAGTTGCAACGCCGCCTTCGTCAGGCGCGCGCGGCGTCGCCGAGGGAAATTAGAACCGCTCGCAGCGCGTCCCGGTTTTTCAGTTCCTCATACGCGTATCCGCATTCCAGCATGGCGGCTTTTGTCAATACGCGCATCTTCGGCAGATTGCGCCGGGCCATCGTCGGGAACATGTGGTGTTCGATCTGGCTGTTGAGGCCGCCGGTGATCCAGTCGAAGAATATGGAGCTTGGCGTGTTACGGGTGGCTCGGGCCTGCCTGTCGTAAAAGCCGCCGGCCTTGCTCGCGTCGTAAACCTCCATCCCCGTGTGGTTGAGGACGAAGACGATCGCGAGAAGAAATCCGCCCAAAAGCTGCGCGCACAGGAACCAGGCCGCGCCTGTCCAGGCCGGACCCGGCGTGAGGACCGCCGCGAGCGTAAGCCCCAAAATCCAGTGGGCCGCGCAAAGAGCCGCCTCCCCGAATTTTTTCTTGCGCGCGGCGGTGTCGACGCTCCGCCAACCCCAGTTGAAGCGGGCGACGGAAAGGAATGGAAAAAACAATTGGGTCTGCACGCGCAGCAGCGCCGACGCGAGCAGCTTGCCCCAAGTCGATTTGAGCGCGTTGGAATTATACTCGGCCAGCATTTTGTCCCAGACGATCCAAGGCGCGGAATCGATGTCTCCGTCGATCGGCGCGAGGACTCCGCTGTCGTTCAGACGGCAGCCATTGGGAAAAGCGTGATGCAACTCGTGTTTTTCGACCCACCATGTCGAACCAAACCCTTGGAAAAGGGCAACTGCTCCAAGCATGAAGCGCGGCTTGGCGTCGTTTCGCGGTCCCCACTGATTATGCGCGAGGTCATGGCCGAGATATGCGGTTCGCGGATAGTGGAGGGCGAGGACCATGGCGCCCGCGGCGGCCGCGCCGCCGCCCCGCGCCAAAAGGACGAAGGCGAGAAGAGGAAACGCCACGAGTTCGAAACAGCGAAGCGCCTGTTCCCAGAGCGGGACGCCAAAATACCCTTTGTTGTTCGCCAGCGCCTTGAGTGCCGTCATGTGTCGCGCAAGCGCTCTCGCATCCGGATCGCGCATGCCGCGGAATCCGGAGGCCGGTTCGAAGATATCGCTCAATGTTTCCTCGTAGCGCCTGATTTGGCTTGTTCTTGTTTTTGCCGCCGAAGTTCCTTCGTCTAAAGAAGGGGGTCTGTCAAACTTCCACAGGAAAGAAAAAGCCGGCTATAAGACGATCGCACATAGTTGTTCGCTATTGCGAAACAACCGTTATTCCTTGGAAAACATTCACCTTGGTCACTTGAAAAATTATTCGTCCAGAAGTTATTTAGCACTTGCCAGAACGACATTAACCTTCGCTTCTCGAGCAAAATCGAAATCTCAAGCTGTCGCGACACGGCCTTCCCCGCGCCATCGCCCCGAGCCCCCAATCCCACGCTTGCGCCGGGGGACCGCTTCGGCTATCCCGCATGGCTTCCATCGTTTCAGCCCGCCGGAAGCGTCGTGACGAAAGCCGCAACACCTGTCGCAGTCATCATGGGGTCGCAATCCGATTGGGCGACCATGCGCCACGCCGCTCAGACGCTCGACGCGCTCGGCGTCGGCTATGAGGCGCGGATCGTTTCGGCGCATCGCACCCCCGACCGGCTCATTGCCTTCGCCAAGAACGCCGAGAACGAAGGGTTCGAGATCGTCATCGCGGGCGCGGGCGGCGCCGCCCATCTGCCGGGCATGACCGCCGCGATGACCGCCCTGCCGGTGCTCGGCGTTCCGATCAATTCCGCCGCGCTCTGCGGCATGGATTCGCTGCTCTCCATCGTCCAAATGCCGGCCGGCGTGCCGGTGGGGACGCTGGCCATCGGCAAGGCGGGAGCCGTGAACGCGGCGCTGCTCGCCGCCGCGATTCTGTCGCGCGGAGACTCCTTGCTCGCGCAGCGCCTCGCGCGATACCGCGCCCAGCAGACCGAGAGCGTCGGCGAGACGCCGAGCGATGAGGCTTAAAGAGGCATGCTGACGCCAGGCGCGACGATCGGCATCCTCGGCGGCGGCCAGCTCGCGCGCATGTTGGCGATGGCCGGCGCGCGGCTCGGTCTCAAGTCTCACATATTTTCCCCCGGCGCGAACGAGCCGGCCTTCGACGTCTGCGCGGCGCGCACGGTCGCGCGATATGAGGACGAGGCGGCGCTGGCCGCTTTCGCCGAGGCGGTCGACGTTGTCACTTATGAGTTCGAAAATGTGCCGGCGCGGACCGCCGAGTTTCTCGCCGCGCGCAAGCCGGTGCGGCCGAACCCCAGGGTTCTCGCGCTGACGCAGGACCGGCTCGTCGAGAAGCGATTCGTGCAGGGACTCGGGATCGATACCGCCGGCTTCGCCGACGTGGCCGACGCCGGCGCGCTGGCGCGCGGCGTCGCCAAGCTGGGGCGGCCGTCGATTTTGAAAACCCGCCGCCTCGGCTATGACGGCAAGGGGCAAATCCTGCTGCAGGGCGGCGCCGATCTCGCCGTGACTTTCCGCGCGCTCGGCGGCGCGCCCTGCATTCTCGAAAGCTTCGTGCATTTTTCCAAGGAAATTTCGGTGGTCGCGGCGCGCGGCGTCGACGGCGAGTTTCGTGCCTACGACGTCTGCGAGAATGTGCATGAGCATCACATCCTCGCCACCACGACGACGCCCGCGAATATACGCCCGGAGACCGCCGCGCGGGCGGCCCTGATCGCCCGAGCGATCGCCGAGGCCGCCGATTATGTCGGGGTTCTCGCGGTCGAGATGTTCGTGCTCGATCACGCGGTCGGGCCGATTTGGGAAAGATTGGTGGTCAATGAGATCGCCCCGCGCGTCCACAATTCCGGCCATTGGACGCTCGACGGCGCGACGACCTCGCAATTCGAGCAGCATATGCGCGCCGTCGCCGGCTGGCCGCTCGGCTCCACGCGCCGGCATGGGCGCGCGGTCATGAGCAATCTGATCGGCGATGACGCCAACGGCTGGCGCGAGCTGTTGGGGGAAGAGGGCGCGTGCCTGCATCTCTATGGCAAGAGCGAGGTCCGTCCGGGCCGCAAGATGGGCCATGTGACGCGCGTGACGCCGGAAGAGCCCTGAAGGCGCTCCGCTTGCGCCGTGGCGGGAAGACGCCCAAATAGCGTTAAGAGACATCCGCGCCCGCGCCGATTGGGCGGCCGCGAAAATGGGCCAATGAAAAAACATGCGTGATCCATATGACGTTCTGGGCGTCGCCAAGACGGCGAGCGCCGGCGAGATCAAGAAGGCCTATCGGCAGCTCGCCAAGAAATTTCATCCCGATCATAATAAGACCGACCCGAAGGCCAAGGAGCGCTTCGCCGAGATCAATTCGGCATATGAGATCGTCGGCGACGACGAGAAGAAAGGCAAATTCGACCGGGGCGAAATTGGCGCCGACGGTAAGCCGCGCGCGCACGGCTTCGAGGGCTTTGGCGCTGGACCTGGCGGTTTTACGCGCGGCGCGGCCGGGCCCGGGCCCGGAGGCGCTCATTTCGAATTCAACATGGGCGGCGCGGGCGGCCATGCCGGCTTCGAGGACATTCTCGGCGATCTGTTCGGCGCCGGCGCCAGACGCGGCCGCGCCGCGCCGCGCCGCGGCGCCGATATGGTCGCCACCGCCAATGTGCCGCTGGAGTCGGCGGCGCTGGGCGGCTCCGCCCGCGTCGCGCTGCCCGGCGGACGCATGGTCGACGTCAAAGTCCCCGCCGGCGTGGACGACGGCCAGCAGATTCGCCTGCGCGGCCAGGGTCACCCCGGGCCGGTGGGCGGCGAGGCCGGCGACGCGCTCGTGACTGTGAAAATCCTGCCGCATCCGTATTTTCGCGTCGAGGGCCGCGATCTGCGGCTCGATCTTCCCGTGACGCTCTACGAGGCGACGCTGGGCGCCAAGGTCGGGACGCCGACCCTCTCCGGCAAGGTGGAGCTGAGCATCCCGCCTGGCTCCAACGGCGGGCGGGTTTTACGCCTGCGCGGCAAGGGTCTGCCCGCGGCGGACGGCAAGCCGGCTGGCGATCTTTATGTTTCGCTGAAACTCATGGCGCCCGAGGCGCCGGACGCCGATTATGAGGCGTTGATGACCAAATGGCGCGACAAAAAGCCTTACGACCCGCGCAAGGGATTTTAGCCGGCCTGACTTCGGGAAGCGGTTCGCGGCGAGCGGTTCATGCGGCGCGCGCCGAGCGCCATCGCGCGTAAATGCTTGGGTGGTCGCGCCTTGGCGAAGTGTGACAATATTGACACGCTCGCGACATTTTGTTGGCGCCGCATTGACAGTGACGGCTCAAGGCTGAAAAAATCTGCACAAGTAAGAAAAGTGGGCACGAAGCTCATACTCGCCTGGGGAGCCTCGATGATCCGCCGCCGTTTTCGAGAAATTTCCACGCTGGCGCTGCTGGTCGCGATGACCGCGGGCGCCGCGCTGGCGCAGGAGGCTTTGCCGGACATTGAGGTCGGCAAGCCCAAGCGGGCCCGGCCGTCGTCGAAACCGAAGAAGCCAGTGGTCGCGCATGTTTCCGCGCCGGCGCTCCCGGCCCCCGCGCCGTCGCCCTCGGTCGTGGTCGCCGCGCCCAAATCCGAGGTCGAGCGCGCCGAAGAAAAGTTTGACGAGACGCAAAAGGCTTCCAGTGAACAATTCACCACCGGCAAACAGATCAACGACGTGCCGTTTAGTCGGCCTGGCGAGGCGCTGGAAACCGCGGTTCCCGGCCTCATGGTCACGCAGCATAGCGGCGAGGGCAAGGCCAATCAATATCAGCTTCGCGGCTTCCAGCTCGATCATGGCACCGACTTCGCAATCACGCTCGACGGCATGCCGCTCAATATGCCGACCCATGGCCACGGCCAAGGCTACGCCGACGCCAACTTCCTGATCCCGGAACTGTTTTCCTATGTCATTGGGAAAAAGGGACCGTATTTCGCCGACGAGGGCGATTTCTCCGCCGCTGGCGCGGTGCATATTCAATATAAGGACGACCTTCCGGGCGGCCTGTTCACGGCCACCGCCGGCAGCTTCGATTACGGGCGTCTGCTCGGGATAACCTCCAACAAGCTCGAGGGCGGCACTCTGCTGAGCGCGGCCGAGCTTGGCATTTACAACGGCCCGTGGACGGTTCCGGACGAGATGCACAAGATTAACGGCGTGATGATCTGGTCGCAGGGGACGCAGGAAAACGGGATTTCGTTTGACGCCATGGCTTACGCAAACCGCTTTCATGCGTCGAATCAGATTCCCGAACGCGCGGTGACGGCAGGGGTGATTTCCCTCTGGGGCAACATCAATCCCACGGACCGCGGCGACACCACGCGTTTCAGCTTTTCGGGCCGCTGGAGCGAGACCGACGCCAACAGCCATTCGCGGATCGAAGCCTATGCGATACATTCGACGCTCGATCTCTATAATGATTTCGACTACTACCTGTCGCAGCCGCTATTGGGCGATCAGTTCCGGCAGTTCGATCGCCGCACGATCCTAGGCCTCAAGGCGGAGCATGGCTGGAATTATAATTTCGCCGGCTTCCCGGTCGAGACCCGCGTCGGCGTGCAAAGCCGCTACGACGACATTCGCCTTGGCCTGCAAGACACATACGACAAGATGGCCTTCCAGACCTTGAGCAACGACGCGGTCGACGAGGGCAATGTTGGCGTTTGGACCGACACCACCGTGAAATGGACGCCCTGGTTGCGCACGACGGCGGGCATTCGCTACGACTATTTCGCCGCCAGCGTCGGCGACATACAGAGTCCGTCCTCGGCGGTTTGGCTCACCGCCCCCGGCGTGCCGATCGGCCTGCCCAGCTTCCTCAACAACGCAAATACGACTTATCCTGCCCTGATCTACACAGGCCCGTGGAATTCAGGGTCGAAATCCGCCGCGATGGACAGCCCCAAGCTCTCCATCGTGCTGGGTCCGTGGGAGAAGACTGAATTCTTCATCAATGCGGGCGAAGGCTTCCACTCCACCGACGCGCGTGGAACCGTCACCAATCTGAGCCCGGTCGACGGCACCGAGGTGGCGAAGACTCCGCTGCTGGTGAAGGCGCGCGGAGTCGAAGTGGGCACGCGCACCAAGTTCATCGAGGGGCTCGATTCCACGCTCACGTTTTGGGGGCTGGATTTCGACTCGGAAAGCCAATTCGACGGCGATACCGGCACGACGCTATTCGGTCGTCCGAGCCGACGCTATGGCATCGAACTCGCCAATCATTATTCGCCCTATGATTGGCTGCATTTCGACGGCGATCTCACTCTAAGCCATGCGCGCTCGCGCGGCTTTGACACGCCCCAGCTTGTGGAATGGGCGCAACTCGTCCAGCCGGGGACGATCGGATATTACACCTTTCTCGGCAACGCGCCCGGCAATTATATTCCCGAGGCGCCGCCGATCATCGCCCAATTGGTGGTTGAAGTCGGCGAGAAGACAGGCTGGTTCGGCGCGGTGAAATTTCGGTTCAAGGGCGTCTATCCCTTGACCGAGGACGGCTACTTCAAGGCGCCGGCCACGGGGTGGCTCGATGTGCGCGGCGGCTATCGCTGGGACAATGGCTTAAAGCTCCAGCTCGACATTTTCAACGTGCTCAATTCGAAATCGGACCAGATCAGCTACGCTTACGGCTCTTTGCTGCCGACCGACCCGCTGTTCGCGCCCTGCCAGAACGGAACCGCGCCAGCCGCCGTCTGCGCGATCGGCCAGATGGATCGTCACTTCAAGCCGATGGAGCCGCTCGCGGCCCGCGTGACGCTGAGCGGCCCCTTGTCGACGCATGCCTTCGACCCGGTTTTCGCGCCCGCGCCCGACGCGAGGACGCCGTATAAGGACTTCATGGCCTTTGCCGAAAAAGTGTCCAGCGGAAACGTCTTTCCGCCCGACGACGAGGGCTTCATGGCCCTGGCCCCGGGTCTCCCCAACAAAAAGGGGCCGCCCCCCGCGCCAACCGTCGCCTGGACCGGTCCGCATGTCGGCTTGAACGCCGGCGGAATCTTCGGCACGAGCAATCTCAACGTGGTGGGCAGCCCGGTGGCCCCTGGCGGCGACCTGGGCGTCGCGCAGGCCGTCACGGGCGCCCTGACCAGCGGATTGGGCAATTTCGGCGATTTTCTGGGCGGCGGCCAAATCGGCTACGATTGGCAATTGGGCCAGGACCGTCTCGGGCGCGCCCGCTTTGTCGTCGGCGTCGAAGCGGACATTCAGGCGGAGGCGGGCGCCGGCGTCGGCGGGACGCTCGCCAACGGCGCGCCGGGAGCCTTTAACGCGGCGAATGCCATCACCGGCAACGTGTCGGTCTCGGAGCATCTCGATTATTTCGGCACGGCGCGTGTTCGCGCCGGCTACCTGTTGAAGCCGAACCTGCTCCTTTACGCGACCGGCGGTCTGGCTTACGGCCAAGCTGAACTGACCACGCAAACCTCCTTGCTGGCGGTCGACGGGAATGGAGCGCCGCTGGGCTCCGCCTTCGGTTCGACCAGATATTCCAACATGCTGGTCGGTTGGACGGCCGGCGGCGGCTTCGAATGGATGTTCCAACCCAACTGGAGCGTCAAAGCGGAATATCTTTATTACGATCTCGGCGCCGTCTCGGTCGCCGGCGCGCTGTCGGGGGTGACGCCGGCCGGCGCTCCGTCCAACGCCTACACGCTCGCGAGTCAGGCCAGCACGCGCTTTAACGGCAATGTCGTTCGCGGTGGTCTGAACTATCACTTCGACTGGGGGACGCCGGCTCCGGTCGTCGCCAAATTTTAACCTGCGTGGGATCGGCTAACCCGCCATCCGTTTGTCGAAGAGGAAGTCAGATCGTCTGGTTATAGGCCCCGACTTCCGGGTTTTCGCGCAGCACTTCGTCGAGCGCCTTGAACATCTCGCGCATCCGCGCTTCCGAGGCGGGGCTCTCGACCACCACCACCAGCTCCGGCTTGTTCGAGGACGCCCGCACGAGGCCCCAGGTGCCGTCGCCGACCGTCACGCGCACGCCGTTCACGGTAACGAGATCGCGGATCGGGCCGCCGAGAAAGGGAACGCCTTGCGCCTGCATGGCCTGGAAGCGCGCCGTCACCTTCTCCACGACGCCGTATTTGATCTCGTCGCCGCAATGCGGCGACATGGTGGGCGAGCCCCAGGTCTTCGGCAGATCGGCGTAAAGTTGCGCCATCGATTTATCAGGGTTGCGGTTCAGCATCTCCAACACGTGAATGGCCGTCAGCAACCCGTCGTCATAGCCGCGCCCGACCGGAGCGTTGAAGAAGAAATGCCCGGACTTCTCGAAGCCCGCCAGCGCCTTGGTTTCGCTGACGCGCCGCTTGATATAGGAATGGCCGGTTTTCCAATAGTCAGCGACGACGCCGCGCTCGATCAGCACGGGATCGGTCGCGAACAGGCCGGTCGATTTCACATCGACGACGAAGCGCGCGCCGGGGTAAGTCTTCGACAGATCGCGCGCCAGCATAACCCCGATCTTATCGGCGAAAATCTCGTCGCCATTATTGTCGACGACGCCGCAGCGGTCGCCGTCGCCGTCGAAGCCCAGCCCGACATCGGCGCCGCTCTCCCGCACCTTGTCGGCCATGGCGTGCAGCATTTCGAGATCTTCGGGGTTGGGATTGTAGCGCGGAAAAGTGTAGTCGAGTTCGATGTCGAGCGGGACCACCTCGCAGCCGAGTCGTTCCAGCAATCTCGGCGCGAAGGCGCCGGCGGTGCCGTTGCCGCAGGCGGCCACGACCTTCATCTTGCGGGTGAAATTCACGCCGCGCGCGAGATCGTCGAGATAGCGCGCGCCGAAATTCTCGACGAAGCGATAAGAGCCGCCGTCCGCGAGGCGGAATTTTCCGGACAGCACGATTTCCTTGAGCCGGCCCATTTCCTCGGGACCGAAGGTGACGGGTCTCTGCGCGCCCATCTTGACGCCGGTCCAGCCGTTGTCGTTGTGCGACGCCGTGACCATGGCGACGGCGGGAACGTCGAGTTCGAACTGGGCGAAATAGGCCATCGGCGACAGAGCGAGACCGATGTCGTGGACCCGCACGCCGGCGCCCATCAGGCCGGTGATCATCGCGAGTTTGATCGAGGCCGAATAGGCGCGGTAGTCGTGGCCCGTCGCCAGCTCCAGCGGCACGCCCATTTCATGCAGCAGCGTGCCGAGACCAAGACCCAGCGCCTGCACGCCCATCAGATTGAGCTCTTTCTCGAACAGCCAGCGCGCGTCATATTCGCGAAAGCCGGTCGGCTTGACCAGCGGCGTCTGTTCATAGGCGTAGGTGTTGAGCTTGAGGTCTGACACGGGCTTGGGAAACATCGCGGGGTCCTTGAGCGCGAAGGCGCGTGCCGGTGCTTAGCCGAAACGCCGCGCCGCGCCAACCGGCGCGGCGCCGGGACGCTTTATCGTAAACTTTCTCCGATGTATCAACGCCGGGCCATGACGGACAGATGACCCTATTCAGGCGAAAGCAGGGCGTATATGAATAGCGCCCGAAACCAGCGGCCCCGGGCGGGGCCAAGAATCCTCCCGTAAGGAGACGCAACGTTGAGCGAAGCCAAAGACCTCTATGAAATGGGCGAGATTCCGCCGCTTGGGCACGTCCCCGCGAAAATGTACGCCTGGGCGATCCGCAAGGAACGGCACGGGCCGCCCGAAGAGGCCATGCAGCTCGAAGTCGTGCCGACCTGGGAGCTAGACAGCCATGACGTGTTGGTCTTGGTGATGGCGGCCGGAGTCAACTACAATGGCGTCTGGGCGGCGCTCGGGCAGCCGATTTCGACCCTCGACGCGCATAAGAACCCGTTTCATATCGCGGGCTCCGACGCCTCCGGAATCGTCTGGAAGGTCGGCTCGAAGGTCAAGCGCTGGAAGGTCGGCGACGAGGTGGTCGTCCACTGCAACCAGGACGACGGGGACGACGAGGAGTGCAACGGCGGCGACCCGATGTTCTCGGCCTCGCAGCGCATCTGGGGCTACGAGACGCCGGACGGCTCCTTCGCGCAGTTCTGCCGCGTGCAGGACCGCCAATTGATGGAGCGGCCCAAGCATCTCACCTGGGAGGAATCGGCCTGCTACACGCTGACGCTCGCCACTGCCTATCGCATGTTGTTCGGCCACGAGCCGCATCGCTTGAAGCCGTCGGACAATGTATTGATCTGGGGGGCCTCGGGCGGCTTGGGCGTGTTCGGCG
>PLAI01000120.1 GCA_003134075.1 Methylocystaceae bacterium
GTTTTCAACTACGTGAATGTACGTAGAAACGCTTTGCCACGCTTCAGGCATTAACCAATTGAATTGCTACACAATGGAAACGTTGAGTTATTGCCATGAACGGGCGCCCGCGAATCCTCGATCCCGGCAACAAATTTTTTCTTCCCCAAAAGCGCCGCCCGCCAAGCGAAACTCGCGCCTCTCTCCGCGGACAGGGAAAATTCACGCGCAACCGCCCCGCTGGCCCAAGCCGCCGCGCGGCGGCGCCTGCCGTTCCGGTTTCGCGAAAAGACGGGGGAAGCCCGGATTTCGCGGGAGATTCCTTGCAGCCCGGCCGCTTAATGGGCGGCACCTAGAACTACCCATTCAGATGGCCAGAGGGCAGGCGCGCACGCCCATGCTTTCTTATTGCGCCGGCGCGGCGTCCGCTTGTCGCGGGAACGGGCCGCCTCTCGAAACGGCGCTCGCCGCCGTCCGCAATCGCCTCGTTTAACCGATAATTTCGCTTGACGAGCAAATTCCTTTATCGGCATAGGGGCTGCGTCGCCGAGTCGCGTGAGCGGCGCGCGGGGCGGGTAGGTCCGGGTTGAGTGAGCCAAAACGCCGCTGCGCGGTCCTGTCGCTTGATGATCGGCGGATATGATTCTAGGGTCGTTGAAAAGGCCGATGACGGGTTTGCGTCACTTCGGCCCGGCTGCCGTTGGGGGCGGGAGCCTGCGCGTCATGCGTCTTCAAGCGCGTCGTGCGTCTGCTCGCCCTTCGAGCGCGGTTTGAGGAAGCGGCGAAATAATTGATTGAAGGCGCCGCGCGACGCGGGCCTCGAAGGGAGTGGAACCGACAATGACGACGCCATCGTCGACCCCGGCGCCAAGCGCGAGCGGGAAAGATAATCAGCATCTTTCGCCAAAGTCCGATATTGAAATCTCCCAGGCCGCCAAGATGCGCCCGATCCTCGACGTGGCGCGCGACAAGCTGGGCATTCCCGCCGAACATGTGCAGCCCTACGGCCATTACAAGGGCAAGATCGCGCTCGAATATATTGAGTCGCTGAGCGGGCGGCCGGACGGCAAGCTCATTCTGGTCACCGCGATCACGCCGACGCCCGCCGGCGAGGGCAAGACCACGACCACCGTCGGCCTGACCGACGGCCTTAACCACATCGGCAAGAAGGCGCTGTGCTGCCTGCGCGAGCCGAGTCTCGGCCCATGCTTCGGCGTCAAGGGCGGCGCGGCCGGCGGCGGCTACGCCCAGGTCGTGCCGATGGAGGACATCAACCTCCATTTCACCGGCGACTTTCACGCCATCGGCGCCGCCAACAACCTGCTCGCCGCGCTGATCGACAATCACGTCTATTGGGGCAACTCGCTCGCGCTCGACACGCGCCGCATCAGTTGGCGCCGCGTCGTCGACATGAACGACCGCGCGCTGCGCTCGATCGTCTCCTCGCTCGGCGGCGTCTCCAACGGTTTTTCGCGCGAGGATGGCTTTGACATCACCGTCGCGTCGGAAGTGATGGCGATCTTCTGTCTCGCCTCCAGCTTCGCCGATCTGCAGAAGCGGCTCGGCAATATCGTCGTGGGACAGACGCGGGAAAAGAAGAACATCCGCTCCAGCGAAGTGAAGGCGGCGGGCTCGATGGCCGCGCTGCTGAAGGACGCCATCGCGCCCAATCTCGTGCAGACGCTGGAGAATAATCCGGCGATCATCCACGGCGGGCCCTTCGCCAATATCGCGCATGGCTGCAATTCGGTGATCGCGACGAAATCCGGGTTGAAGCTCGCCGATTACGTCGTGACGGAAGCCGGCTTTGGCGCGGACCTCGGCGCGGAGAAATTCTTCGACATCAAATGCCGCAAGGCCGGCCTGAAGCCCGATCTGACGGTGATCGTCGCGACCATTCGCGCGCTCAAGATGCACGGCGGCGTCGCCAAGGATGATTTGAAGACCGAGAATGTCGCGGCGCTCGAAAAGGGCTTCGCCAATCTCAAGCGCCATATCGCCAATGTGCGCAAATTCGGCGTGCCCGTGCTGGTGACGGTCAATAAATTCTCGACCGACACGCAGGCGGAGATGGAGCTGCTGGAGAAGCTGTGCAAGGCCGAGAGCGCCCAATGCGTCGTCGCCGACAATTGGGGTTCGGGCGGGGCCGGCGCGGCCGATCTCGCGCGCGCCGTGGTGAACACGATCGAGACGCAGCCGTCGAACTTCAAGCCGCTCTATGCCGACGATCTGCCGCTCGTCGAGAAGGCGCGCACGATCGCCAAGGAGCTTTACGGCGCCGCCGACATCTCCTTCGACGCCAGCGTCAAGTCGCGCTTCGCCGAACTCGAGAAGGAAGGCTTCGGCCACTTTCCCGTCTGCATCGCGAAGACGCAATATAGCTTCTCGACGGACGCCAACGCCAAGGGCGCGCCGTCTGGCTTCACCATTCCGATCCGCGAAGTGCGTCTGTCGGCGGGCGCGGAATTCGTCGTCGTCGTCTGCGGCGACATCATGACGATGCCTGGTCTGCCGAAGGTTCCGGCGGCCAACAACATCGAGGTCGGGGCCGACGGCCGCATCTCCGGCCTATTCTGATTGGCGCGGCGGTCCGCCGCCGGCCAAAAATTTCGCCGCGACGCGCGCCTAGCGCTTCCGGCGTTCCCGTAAATACAACCAGCACCAGCGCTCGAAGGGAGCCAAATATGTCGAATTCCAGAATTCCCGGCCGCAATTTTCTGTTCGTGCCGGGTCCGACCAATCTGCCCGACCGCGTGCAGCGCGCGATGATGGTGGCGTCGGAAGACCATCGTTCGCCGACTTTCCCCGATCTCGTCAAGCCGCTTTTCCCGCAGTTGAAGAAGGTGTTCGAGACCGAGAAGGGCCACGCCTTCATTTTCCCGGCGTCGGGCACCGGCGGCTGGGAAGCGGCGATCACCAACACACTTTCCCCCGGCGACAAGGTTCTCGCCCAGCGCTTCGGCCAGTTCTCGCATCTGTGGATCGACCTCGCGAACCGTCTCGGTCTCGAGGTCATCAAGCAGGAGCGTCCCTGGGGCACCGGCAACGATCCGGAGCTGATCGAAGAGACGCTGAAGGCCGATAAGAACCACGAGATCAAGGCCGTCTTCGCCACGCATAACGAAACGGCGACCGGCGTGACCTCGGACATCGGCGCGGTGCGCAAGGCGATCGACGCCGCGAAGCACCCGGCGCTCCTGTTCGTCGACGGCGTGTCCTCGGTCGCCTCGCTCCCGTTCCACATGGACAAGTGGGGCGTCGACGTGATCGTGTCGGGCTCGCAGAAGGGCTTCATGCTGCCGGCCGGCCTGCTGCTGATGGCGGCGAGTGAGAAGGCCGTCGAAGCCGGCAAGCACAACAAGTCGCGCCGCGCCTATTTCGAATTCCAGGACATGATCAAGAACAACGCGACCGGCTACTTCCCTTATACGCCGTCGATCCCGCTGCTGCACGGCCTCAAGGAAGCGCTGGCGATCCTGTTCGAAGAGGGTCTCGATCAGGTTTACAAGCGCCACCATCACCTCGCCGAGGGCGTGCGCGCCGCGGTCAAGGCCTGGGGCCTCACGACCTGCGCCAAGGAGCCGAAGTGGAATTCGGACACGGTCACCGCGATCGTCGTGCCGGAAGGCTATGACGCCGCCAAGGTCATTTCGACCGCCTACAACCGTTACAACCTCGCGCTCGGCGCCGGCCTCTCCGAGGTCGCGGGCAAAGTGTTCCGCATCGGCCATCTTGGCGATCTCAACGAGCTGATGCTGCTCGGCGCCATCGCCGGCGCGGAAATGGCGATGCTCGACAACGGCATCAAGATTCAGCCCGGCTCCGGCGTCGCCGCCGCTCAGGCGGTCTATCGCGCCAATCCGCTGCTGAAGGCCTAAGACAGTTAAACGCCCGGCGCGCATGGCCGCGCCGGGCGCCAAACTTGACGAGCGCGACAACGCGCCAATTGCACACCATGCGAGGGATCAAGGGAATGTCGCACAAAATCGTTTTTCTCGACCGCGAGACGCTCGACGCCAATTTGCGCAAGCCCAATTTCCCGCATGACTACACGGAATATGCGCAGACCGCGCCGTCCGAGGTCGCCCTGCGCCTCAAGGGCGCC
This sequence comes from Methylocystaceae bacterium, assembly GCA_003134075.1. Classification (GTDB taxonomy): domain Bacteria; phylum Pseudomonadota; class Alphaproteobacteria; order Rhizobiales; family Beijerinckiaceae; genus Methylocystis. The sequence continues at coordinate 4,085 of PLAI01000120.1, forward strand.
GACATCTGCATCACCAACAAGGTTCCACTGCGCGAAGAAGTGTTGAAGCAGCTTCCGGAGCTGAAGCTGATCGCCGTCGCCGCGACCGGCACCGACGTGATCGACAAGGCCTATACGACCGCGCATGGGATCACGGTCTCCAACATCCGCAACTACGCCTTCAACACGCTGCCCGAGCATGTCTTCGCGTTGCTGTTCGCGCTGCGACGCAATCTCGTGAACTATCATAATTCGGTGTTCCACGGGCGCTGGGGCTACAATAGCCAATTCTGCTATTTCGATTACCCGATCTACGACATCGCCGGTTCGACGCTCGGCATCATTGGGTATGGCGCGCTCGGCAAGGAGATCGAGCGGCGCGCGGTCGCGTTCGGCATGAAGGTGCTGATCAACGACGTGACGGACGTGCCGAACAAGGTCGACATCGCGACCATCCTGCGCGAGTCCGACATCGTCACGCTGAACCTGCCGTTGACGCCGCAAACGAAAAGCATGATTTCGACGAAAGAACTCGCGTCGATGAAGAAGACCGCTTGCATCATCAACACCGCGCGCGGCGGCATCATCGACGAGGCGGCGCTGGCCGGCGCCTTGCGCAAGGGCGTCATCGCCGGCGCCGGCATGGACGTGCTGACCGTCGAGCCGCCAAAGAACGGCAATGTGCTGCTCGACCCCACCATCCCCAATCTGATTGTCACGCCCCATGTCGCCTGGGCCAGCAAGGAGGCGATGCAGGTGCTGGCCGATCAATTGATCGACAATATCGACGCCTTCGTCGCCGGCGAGCCGCGCAACATCGTGACCGCCTGAGGCGAGAGCCGTCGCGCCACCCACCGCGCGGAAATGGACCGCCGCGGGCGGGTTTCGGAGCGCCCCAAACGAACCGCCGCCAACAGAACGAGACGACAATGACCAAGAAACTCCTGTTCCTGCTGGACACCGATCCCGTCCCGAGCGTTTTCGACACGGTCGTCGGTTACGATGGCGGCGCCGACCACATCATCGGTTACGGCGGCGTCACGCCGCAAAACCTCGGGGCGCTGGTCGACGGAACCATTTACACGCGCGGCCCGAAGGAAAAACAATACACCGCGATCTTCGTCGGCGGCGGCGATATGACCGCCGGCGAGACTCTGTTCAAAGCGGTGAAGAAACGCTTTTTCTCCAATTTCCGCGTGTCCGTGATGCTGGACAGCAATGGCTCCAACACCACCGCCGCCGCCGGCGTGGCCTTGCTCGCCAAGGCGAAGCCGCTGGCCGGCAAGAAGGCCGTCGTGCTGGCCGGCACCGGCCCGGTCGGCATGCGCGCCGCCGCCATGCTGCATATCGAGGGCGCCGAAGTCGCCATCACCTCGCGACAGCTCTCGCGCGCGAAAGCTTCCGCGGCGGCGATCGAGGGGCGTTTTGGCTTCCTGCCGACGGCGATCGAGGCTTTCGACAACGCGGCGCGAGCCCAGGCGATCAAGGGCGCGCAAATCGTCTTCGCGGCCGGCGCCATCGGCGTGCCGCTGCTTGACGAAAAGGACTGGCGAGACGACGCGACGCTAGAACTCCTCGCCGACTGCAACGCGCAGCCGCCGCTGGGGCTCGGCGGCGTCGAGGCGACCGACAAGGCCAAGGAGCGTCACGGCAAGATCGTGATCGGCGCCTTGGGGCTCGGCGGCTTGAAACTCAAGCTGCATCGCGAATGCGTCGGCAAACTGTTCGACGCCGCCGATCAAGTGTTCGACTGCGAAAACATTTACGCGCAAGCCAAGGCGCTCGCCTGAGCCGAGAAGGACCGCGACCCATGACAAAGAACAACACAATCGCCAAATTTCTCGACGAACTCGCCAGCGAACAGCCGACTCCCGGCGGCGGCGGCGCCGCGGCCATCATGGGCGCGGTCGGGGCGGCGCTGGTTTCCATGGTGGCCAATCTGACCATCGGCAAGAAGAACTACGAAGCCTTCGACGCTGAGCTGAAGGCGACCAACGCTGCGGCCGAGAAGGTGCGGGCGGAATTGACCGCGGCCATCGACGAGGACGTCGTCGCGTTCAACGGCGTCATGGGCGCCTATGGCCTGCCGCGCGGCACGGACGAGGAAAAGGCCGCGCGCGCCGCCGCGATCCAGGCCGCGTTGAAGCAGGCGACAGACGCGCCGCTGCGCGCCGTCAAGGCCTGCCACGAGGTGATCAAGCTTTCGGCCGTCGTCGCCGAAAAGGGCAATGTCAACGTGATCAGCGACGCCGGCGTCGCCGTGCTCGCCGCCAACGCCGGACTGCGCAGCGCGGCGCTCAACGTCTACATCAACACCAAGTCGATCAAGGACCGCGAATTCGCCGAAATCCGTCTCGGCGAAGTGAACGCGCTCACGGAGCTCGCCGCGCTGAAGACAGAAGAAGTCTACGCCGTCGTGCGCGGCAAAATCGGTTCGTAAAAAAAACAAAGACAGTCGTCGTCCCAGGGAGGACAACATGGACGTGCACGAGTATCAAGCCAAGGAACTTCTGGCGGCCCACGGGGTCGCCATTCCGCCCGGCACGATCGCCTTCAGCCCGGATCAGGCGGTGTACGCGGCGACCGAACTCGGCGGCTCGCATTGGGTCGTCAAGGCGCAAATTCACGCCGGCGCGCGCGGCAAGGCGGGCGGCGTCAAGTTCTGCCGCACCTATCACGAGGTGCAGCAGGCGGCGCGAGATCTGCTGGGCAAGCGGCTCGTGACCAGCCAAACCGGGCCGGAAGGCAAGCCGGTGCAGCGCGTTTACGTCGAACTCGCCGATCCGTTCGAGCGCGAGATTTATCTCGGCTATGTGCTCGACCGCAAATTGGAGCGCGTGCGCGTCATCGCCTCCAAGCACGGCGGCATGGAGATCGAGGAGATCGCCAAGAACACGCCCGAGGAATTGCTGCAGGTGATCGTCGAGCCGGCGGTCGGCCTGCTGCCGTTCCAGGCGCGCGAACTTGCCTTTCAGCTCGGCTTGAACCTGAAGCAAGTCTCGCGCGCGGTGCAGACGATTCTCGGCGCCTATCGGGCGTTTCGCGACTGCGACGCGACGATGCTGGAGATCAACCCGCTCGTCGTCACCAAGGACGACAAGGTGCTGGCGCTCGACGCCAAGATGTCGTTCGACGACAACGCGCTGTTCCGCCGACGCAATATCGTCGACATGAACGATCCGTCGCAGTCCGATCCGCGCGAGGCGCAGGCGCTGGAGCACGCCCTCAACTACATCGGGCTCGACGGCGAGATCGGCTGCATCGTCAATGGCGCCGGGCTCGCGATGGCGACCATGGACATGATCAAGCACGCCGGCGGCAGCCCGGCGAACTTCCTCGACGTTGGCGGCGGCGCCTCCGCCGAGCGCGTCGCCACGGCGTTCCGGCTGGTGCTGTCCGACGCCAATGTGAAGGCGGTGCTGGTCAACATCTTCGCCGGCATCAACCGCTGCGACTGGGTGGCTCAGGGCGTCGTCGACGCGGTGCGCGCGAGCAACATCACGGTTCCGCTCGTGGTGCGGCTCGCCGGCACCAATGTCGAGGCCGGGCGCAAGATCATCGAGGAAAGCGGCATCGCGATCATCAGCGCGTCGACGCTCAAGGACGCGGCCGACAAGGCCGTCGCCGCCTGCAAGAAGGCGGGATGAGCCTGTTGGCTTCGAGAGGGTTCTGACGGCGGCGGGCGCGCGACATAAGGCGCCGGGAGGAAATCATGAGCATTCTTATCGACGAGAAGACGCCGATTCTGGTGCAGGGCATCACTGGCGACAAGGGTAGTTTCCACGCCAAGGAAATGCTCGATTACGGCAGCAAGGTCGTCGCCGGCGTCACGCCCGGCAAGGGCGGCAAGTCCGTGCATGGCGTTCCCGTGTTCAACACGGTCAAGGAGGCCGTGAAGGAGACGGGCGCGACGACGAGCATCACCTTCGTAGCGCCGCCTTACGCCGCGGACGCGATCATGGAGGCGGCGGACGCCGGCATTCGTCTGATCTGTTCGATCACCGACGGCATTCCGGCGCAGGACATGATGCGCGTGAAGCGATATTTCATGCGCTATCCCAAGGATCGCCGTCCGATGATGGTCGGGCCGAACTGCGCCGGAATCATCAGCCCCGGCAAGGCGATGCTCGGCATCATGCCCGGCCATATCTACAAGCAGGGCAATGTCGGCCTGATCTCGCGCTCCGGCACGCTCGGCTACGAGGCCGCGGAGCAGATGAAAGAGTTGGGGATCGGCATTTCGACTTCCGTCGGCATTGGCGGTGATCCGATCAACGGCTCCTCCTTCCTCGATCATCTCGTGCTGTTCGACAAGGATCCGGATACGGTCGCCGTGTTGATCATCGGCGAGATCGGCGGTCCGCAGGAGGCGGAGGCCTCGGCCTGGATCAAGGAGAATTTCTCCAAGCCGGTGATCGGTTTCGTCGCGGGGCTGACCGCGCCCAAGGGTCGGCGGATGGGCCACGCGGGCGCGATCATCTCCTCGACCGGCGACAGCGCCGCCGAGAAGACCGAGATCATGCGGTCCTATGGACTCACCGTGGCACCGAGCCCCGCCGAATTCGGCGAGACCGTCGCCAAGGTTCTGCAACGCGCGTGATTTAGTATCGTCGCGCCCGGTCGCGGCGCCCCTCATCCGTCATGCGACGCATGACGCCTTCTCCCGCTCGCGGGAGAAGGGGACGCCCAAGCTTTTAGCATTGTCGTGGAGGCGACAATGCTTGGCGGGCTAGGTCGAAGGAATCGGCGGCGCGCTTTCACCCCACTGAGGGGAGAAGGCGGCTCCGCCAAAGGGCGTCCGCGAGGACGCTCGTCGCAAGCAGCGGGCTAAGGCCGAAGCGCATGAGGGCGCCGCGGTTTCCCGTAACGCCCCTCGCGGAGTTCGAGATTTCTGATGACCGACGCCCCTTCCAACACGCCGCCCGCCGCCGCGCCCTCGGCCTTCGCCACGCGCTCCGTCAAGGAGGCCTCGGCCTTTCTCGTCGATCAGCTCGTGCTGGTGGTCAAGCGCCACATGCCGCAGATCGAACCGGTGCTGCGAGGCTTCGCCGCCGGCTCGAAACTCACCGACTATGAGATGGGCCGCGCCTTGCAGGCGCAGGGCATTTTGTTCCAGCTCGTCTCCATCGCCGAACAAGCCTATGCGATGCGCCGGCGCCGCCATATCGAACGCGAGCGCGGACATGATCAATTGCTCGGCACCTTCGACCAGGTGCTGGCCGGCGCCGCGCGCGCCGGCGTCAGCGCGGACGAGATCCGCGCGCAATTGCAGACGCTGCGCATTCGTCCGGTGATCACAGCCCATCCGACCGAAGCCAAGCGCGTCTCGATCCTGGAGAAGAACCGCCGCATTTATTTGCTGCTGCGCGATCTCGAATCGACGCGCTGGACCGACCGCGAGCGCAATGCGCTCGGCGCGCAGCTGCGGGACCAGATCGAGCTCCTGTTCCTGACCGGCGATCTGCATCTCGAAAAGCCGACCGTCGAACATGAAGTCTCCTGGGGCCAGCACTTCTTTTCCGAAACGATTTTCGACCTCGCGCCGGATTTGCTCTCCACCTTCGAAAGCGCGCTGGAGAAGCACTATCCGGACGAAAAATTCGAGGTGACGCCGTTCTTTCAGTTCGGCTCGTGGATCGGCGGCGACCGCGACGGCAATCCGTTCGTCACCAACGCGGTGACGCGCCAGACAATGCGCGACAATGCGCTCGCGAGCCTCAATTATTATCGCCAGCGCGCGACCGATCTTGGCCGCATGCTGTCGATCAGCCCGCGCGCCGCGCTGATTCCGCAAATGCTGCGCGACGCGCTGGAGCAAAGGCTCGGCGCCTTGAAGGACGCGAGCTCCATTCGCGCGCGCAACCAGATGGAGCCCTATCGTCAGTTCGTCAATCTCATCGTCTACAAGCTCGACGAGACGCTGCGCGCGACGAAGGGCGAGCCGAGCGACCAACGCTACGCCAACGCCGACGAACTGATCGGCGATCTCAAGGTGCTCGAAGCCTCGTTAGTCGAGGGCGGCTCGGAGCGGCTCGCGACCGATCTCGTGCGCCCGCTGCGCCGCGCCGTCGAGATTTTCCGTTTCTCCACCGTGCGCCTCGATTTGCGCGAGAACACGACGCGCACCACCAGCGCGCTTTGCGACCTGTGGCGGGCGACCCGCGAGGGCGCGGCGCCGGACGCCGAGTCTCCCGAGTGGCGCGCCTGGCTCGACGAGCAAATCCAGACGCCGCCGCTCAGCTCCGAGGAGCGCGAAAGCTTTTCGAGCGAGACGCGCGACACCATCGAAATGTTCGAGCTTGTCGCCGAACTGCAAAGCAAGCTCGACCGCGAGGCCTTCGGCAGTTTCGTTCTGTCGATGACGCATAACGCGGCCGATGTGCTGGGCGCCTATGTGCTCGCCAAGGAAGCCGGGCTTGTGCGCCAGAGTTCGAAGGGCGTCTATTGCACGCTGCCGATCGTGCCGCTGTTCGAGACCATTCCCGACCTGCGAGACGCGCCGGCGATCATGCGCGAGCTGTTGCGGATACCGATCGTCAAGCGCAGCGCCCAGCGTCAGGGCGATTTGCAAGAGGTGATGATCGGCTATTCCGACAGCAATAAGGACGGCGGCTTTCTGCCTTCGAACTGGGAGCTCTACAAAGCGCAGGCGCGGCTCACGGCGGTGGGCGTCGAGGAAGGCGTCGCGATCTCGTTTTTCCATGGGCGCGGCGGCTCGGTCAGCCGCGGCGGCGCGCCGACCGGCCACGCCATCGCTGCGCAGCCGGCCGGCTCCATTCGCGGGCGTTTCCGCTCCACCGAGCAGGGCGAGGTGGTGTCGTTCAAATACGCCAATCGCGGCACGGCGGCCTATCAGATGGAGCTGCTGGCGTCGTCGGTCTTCACCCACGCGCTGAAGTCCGAACGCGAGGAGGCGCTGGTTCCGCGCGAGGAATTCGACGAGGCTTTCGAGGCCATGTCGAGCGCGGCGCTGGCCGCTTATACGAGCTTTGTCGGCGACCCCGATCTCGTCGTCTATTTCCAGGCGGCGAGTCCGCTCGAGGAAATCTCGATGCTCAACATCGGATCGCGCCCGGCGCGGCGTTTCGGCGCCAAGAGTCTCGCCGATCTTCGCGCCATCCCCTGGGTGTTCGCCTGGGCGCAGAACCGTCACGCGATCACCAGTTGGTATGGCGTCGGCTCGGGGCTCAAGGCTTTTCTCGACGCGCGCGGCGACAAGGGGCTCGAACTTTTGCGCCTCATGTTCGAGAAATCGCGGCTCTTCAAGCTTGTCCTCGATCAGGTCGAGAAGACGTTGATGATTGTCGATCTGCCGCTCGCCCGCGCCTATGCCTCGCTGGTCGCCGACGAAGCCGTGCGCGAGAAAATCTTCGCGGCCATCGAGACGGAGCACGAACTGACGCGCGCCATGGTGCTCCGCGTCACAGGCGCGGCGGAAATCGGCGAGCGCTTTCCAAACTATCGCGCGACGCTCGCCGACCGGCTGCCGACCATCAATGAGGTGAATCGGGAGCAGGTCGAACTGCTGCGCCGGTTCAGAAGCGCGCAAGACGAGACAGCCAAGGAAGCGATCAAGATTCCTCTGCTGCTCTCGATCAGCTGCATCGCCGCTGGCCTCGGGGCCACCGGCTAAGGCTTTAATCGCAGCGCATATCCCGATCCGGAAAATGCAAAGTTTTCCAGGGATATGCCAACCACCCAAGGAAGGGGAATTGAGATGAGTTTCACGTTGATCGAGCAGGCGACATCGCGTCTGCACCGTTCGGAGCTGGCCGTGCCGGGTTCGGCGCCGGGCATGTTCGAAAAGGCCGCGACGTCCAAGGCGGACGTGGTGTTCCTCGATCTCGAGGACGCCGTGGCGCCGGACGATAAGGAGCAGGCGCGCAAGAACATCATCCAGGGCCTCAACGACATCGATTGGGGCAAGAAGACCATGACGCTCCGCATCAATGGTCTTGACACCCATTATTGCTATCGCGACGTGGTCGACGTGCTCGAAAACTGTCCGCGCCTCGACGTCGTGCTGATCCCCAAGGTCGGCGTGCCTGCGGACGTCTATGCGATCGACATGATGATCACGCAGATCGAGCAGTATAAGAAGCGCACCAAGAAGATCGGCATCGAGATCCTCATCGAGACCGCGCTCGGCATGGCCAATGTCGAAGCCATCGCGCAGTCGTCGAAGCGCCTCGAGGCCATGTCCTTCGGCGTCGCCGATTACGCCGCCTCGACCCGCGCCCGCACGACGGTGATCGGCGGCGTGAACCCGGATTACGGCGTTCTTTCCGACAAGGACGCCAACGGCAAGCGCGACTATTACTGGGCCGACCAGTGGCACGCCGCGCAGACGCGCATGATGGTCGCGTGCCGCGCCTATGGCCTGCGCCCGATCGACGGACCCTTCGGCGACTTTGGCGATCCCGACGGCTATATCGCGGCGGCCAAGCGCGCCGCGGTGCTGGGCTATGAGGGCAAGTGGGCGATCCATCCGTCGCAGATCGAGCTGGCCAATCAGGTGTTCACGCCCTCCGAGGCGGAAGTGACCAAGGCCCGCCGCATTCTCGAGGCGATGGCCCAGGCCGCCAAGGAAGGCAAGGGCGCGGTGTCGCTCGACGGCCGCCTGATCGACATCGCCTCGATCCGCATGGCCGAAGCGCTGATCGAAAAGGCCAATGCGATGTCCGGCGCGTAAGGCGCAGAACTATTCCCTCTCCCCGCTCGCGGGGAGAGGGCTTTAGGCGCCGCTTCGGCGTCCACCGCATTTTGGAACCCGCCATGTCCGACGATCACCGCAAACTCCTTCGCGAAATGTTCGACGCCGCCGTGGGCGCGGCGCATCCTTCGGTTTGCCTGCCGCCCTATCTGGCGAAAGTCGCGCCGCCCAAGGGCCGCACGGTCGTCGTCGGCGCCGGCAAGGCCGCCGCCGCCATGGCCGCGGCGGTCGAGAAGCATTATCCCGCGCCGGTCGAAGGTCTGGTCGTCACGCGTTACGAACACGGCGCGCCGACCTCGCGCATCGAAGTCGTCGAGGCCTCGCATCCCGTGCCGGACGCCGCGGGGCGCGAAGCGGCGAAACGCGTGCTGAAGGCGGTCGAGGGGCTGACCGAAGACGATCTCGTGCTGGCGCTGATTTCGGGCGGCGGCTCGGCCTTGCTGGCCTTGCCGGCCGAAGGGGTGAGCCTGGAGGAAAAGCAGATCGTCAACAAGGCGCTGCTCAAAAGCGGCGCGACGATCTCCGAAATGAATAGCGTGCGCAAGCATCTCTCGGCGATCAAGGGCGGGCGCCTCGCGCGAGCCGCCGCGCCGGCGCGCGTCGTGGCGCTGATGATCTCCGATGTGCCCGGCGACGACCTTTCCGTCATCGCCTCCGGGCCGACGGTTCCCGACGCGACGACGCGGCAGGACGCGCTGGCGGTGATCGCCAAATATAAAATCGAGGCCCCGGCGGCCGCGCTGGCGCATCTGAACAGCCCCGCCTGCGAGACGCCAAAGCCCGGCGATCCGATCTTCGAGCGCGTCGAAAACATTCTCATCGCGACGCCGCAGGGCTCGCTCGACGCGGCGGCGGCGGTCGCCAAGAAGGCCGGCTTCACGCCCTGCATTCTCGGCGATCTCGAGGGCGAGTCGCGCGACGTCGCGCTGGTTCACGCCGGCATAGCGAAGCAAATCGCGCTGCACGGCCAGCCGTTCGAGCCGCCGGTCGCGATCATCTCGGGCGGCGAGACCACCGTGACGGTGCGCGGCAAGGGCAAGGGCGGACGCGACGCCGAATTTCTGCTGGCGCTGACGCTGGCGCTGGAAGGCTTTGGCGGAATCTCCGCCATCGCCTGCGACACCGACGGGATCGACGGCAGCGAGGACAACGCCGGCGCGATCATGACGCCTGACAGCTTCGCCCGCGCGCAAAAGGCCGGCGTGGATCTGAAGGCGCTGTTCGCCAACAATGACGCCTATACGGCGTTCGAGAAGCTCGGCGACCTCATCGTCACCGGCGCGACGCGCACCAACGTCAATGATTTTCGCGTGATATTGGTGCCGAAGCGGGTGTAAGCTCCGCGTATGACCCTGTTAATGCCCGCCCCCGAGCCGGAAATCCTCTCGCGCCGCGACGAGCTTCTGGCGCGGCTGCGGGCAATTCTCCCCGCGCAAAGCGTGATCGCCGACGAGACCGCGCGCCGCGCTTACGATTGCGACGCCTTCACTATGTATCGCGCGCTGCCGCTGGTCGTCGCGCTGCCGGAAACGGTCGCGCAAGTGCAAGCGATCATGGCGCTGGCGCAAGAGATGAATGTGAAGATCGTGCCGCGCGGCGCCGGCACGTCGCTGTCGGGCGGCTCGATGCCGCTCGAGGACGGCATTCTCCTTGGGCTGTCGAAATTCAACCGCATCCTCGAAATCGACTATGAAAACCGCTGCGCGCGCGTGCAGCCTGGCGTGCAGAATCTGGCGATCTCCAAGGCGGTGGAGGCCGAGGGCTTTTATTACGCGCCCGATCCCTCGTCGCAGATCGCCTGTTCGATCGGCGGCAATGTCGCGGAAAACGCCGGCGGTGTGCATTGCCTCAAATATGGCCTCACCACCAATAATATTCTGGGGCTCGAAGTCGTGCTGATGGGCGGCGAGATCGTTCGCCTCGGCGGCAAGCATCTGGACAGCGAACTCTACGACCTCATGGGTTTGATGACCGGCTCGGAAGGGCTGCTTGGCGTCGTCACCGAAATCACCGTGCGAATCCTGCGCAAGCCCCCGGCGGCGCGCGGGCTTTTGCTGGGCTTTTCCAGCGTCGAGCCCGGCGCGCGTTGCGTCGGCGCGATTATTTCGCGCGGCATTATTCCCGGCGGCCTCGAGATGATGGACAAGGCCACCATCGACGCGGTGGAGCGCTTTCAGCCCTGCGGCTATCCTGATGACGCGGCGGCGCTGGTGATCGTCGAACTCGACGGAACGGCGGCGGAGGTGGATTTGCTCGTCGGCGTCGTCGAGCAAATCGCCCGAGCGGAGGGCGCGACGACGACGAAGGTTTCGACCAGCGAGGCCGAGCGGCTTCAATTTTGGGCCGGGCGCAAAAACGCCTTTCCGGCGGTGAGCTGCATCGGCCCCGATTACCTCTGCATGGACGGCACGATCCCGCGCGGAAAGCTCCCGGAGGTGCTGACCGGCATGGAGGCGTTGGCGCGCGAGCACGGACTGCGCGTCGCCAATGTGTTTCACGCCGGCGACGGCAATCTGCATCCGCTCATTCTCTATGACGCGTCGATCGACGGCGACATCGCGCGGGCCGAGGCGCTTGGCGCTGACATTTTGCGACTCTGCGTCGCGGTCGGCGGCGTGCTGACCGGCGAGCACGGCGTTGGGGTCGAAAAGCGCGATCTGATGGGCGAAATGTTCAACGAGGTCGATCTGGCGCAGCAGATGCGCGTCAAATGCGCCTTCGATCCCGCTGGCCGGCTCAATCCCGGCAAAGTGTTTCCGACGCTGCGTCGCTGCGCGGAGATGGGCGCGATGCATGTCGTCGCCGGCGCCATGCCCTTTCCCGATCTGCCGAGGTTTTGACGATGACGCGCCTCGCGCCGCGAGACGAAACCGAACTCGCCGAAGCCCTTCGCGCGGCGAACGCCAGCGGCGCGCCGCTTAAACTCACCGGCGCCGGCTCCAAGACCCAGCTAGGCCGCCCCGCGACCGGCGAGGAACTCTCGCTCGCCGCGCTCGAAGGCGTGACGCTTTACGAGCCGGAAGAGCTGGTGATCTCCGCGCGCGCCGGCACGCCGCTGGCCGAGATCGAGGCGCTGCTGGAAGCCCATGGCCAACACCTCGCCTTCGAGCCGATGGATTACGGTCCCCTGCTCGGCCTTGCCGCGGGACAGGGCACCATCGGCGGCCTTGTCGCCGTCGGCGGCGGCGGTCCGCGCCGCATCAAGGCGGGCGCGCTGCGCGATCATCTCCTGGGTTTTCGCTGTGTCACCGGGCGCGGCGAGATCGTCAAATCCGGCGGCCGCGTGATGAAGAACGTGACTGGCTACGACCTCTCGAAACTCGTCGCCGGCTCCCACGGCACGCTGGCGGCGCTGACCGAAGTCACCTTCAAGGCGCTTCCCAAACCCGAAACGGAGCAGACGCTGCTACTCACGGGGCTTTGCGAAGAAACCAGCCTCGCGGCGCTGCGCGCGGCTTCCGGCTCGCCATATGAGCCGAGCGGGTTGGCGCTGCTGCCGAGGCTCACCGCGCCGCTTCGCCTCGACGTGAACGCGGCGGCGATTCGCCTTGAGGGGCCCGCGATTTCCGTCGCGCGGCGGCTCGACGATTTGCGGGCCTTGCTGGCCGGGCGCGGCGGGGATTTCGAGATATTGCCGCAAGCGGAGTCCGCCGCCTTGTGGCGGGCGCTGCGCGACGCGGCGCCGGTCGCGGGCCAACCCGGGCAGGCGTGGCGCGTTTCGGTCGCGCCCTCCGACGGTCATGCCCTGGTCGCTGGGCTGCGCGAAGCCGGGGCGTCCTTGCTCGCGCATTTTTACGACTGGGCGGGCGGTCTGGTCTGGCTGTGTTTCGAACCCGCGCCGGACGCTCACGCCGCGCTGCTGCGAACGGTGATCGGCCGGCTCGGCGGCCACGCCACGCTCATTCGCGCGAGCGCCGAGGTTCGCGCGGCGGTCGATGTGTTCCAGCCGCAACCACCGGCGCTGGCGGCGCTGACGCGGCGCGTGAAGGAGAGTTTCGACCCTGCGCATATTCTGGAGCGCGGCCGCCTGCGCGCGGAGTTCTAACGCGATGCAAACGCATTTCTCATTGGCCGCTCTCGCCGACCCCGACATGGCGCGGTCGGAGAAGATTTTGCGCGCCTGCGTGCATTGCGGCTTCTGNNACGAGCGCCCCGCCGACGCCCGCACGACGCGCCATATCGACCGTTGCCTCTCCTGTCTCTCCTGCATGACCACCTGTCCATCGAGCGTGCATTACATGCATCTCGTCGATCACGCCCGCGCCCATATCGAGCAGACTTTTTCGCGCCCGTTGAGCGAGCGGTTTTTGCGCGGCGCGCTGGCGTTTGTTCTGGCGCGGCCAGGGCTATTTCGCCTTGCCCTGCGCGGGGCGGCGCTGGCGCGGCCTTTCGCCAAGGCGCTGCCGGGACGGCTGCCCGGCCTCGTCGCGATGGCCCCGAAGCGCCTGCCGGCGCCCTCGAAGGTGGATCGTCCTCAGGTTTTTCCACCGCGGGGAAAACGCAAGATGCGCGTCGCCCTGCTTAACGGCTGCGCCCAAACCGTGCTCGACACGCGCATCAACGAGGCTACGATACGGCTCCTGACCCGCCATGGCGTCGAGGTCGTGGTCGCCCGCGGCGCGGGCTGTTGCGGCGCGCTGGCGCATCATCTCGGCAAAACGCGGGAGTCCCGCGCCTTCGCCGCGCGCAACATCGAGGCCTGGTCGCGCGAGATCGAAGCGGGCGGGCTCGACGCGGTCGTCATCAACACTTCGGGCTGCGGCGTGACCGTGAAGGACTACGGCTTCATGTTCCAGGATGACGCGCGGCTGGCGGGAAAGGCGGCGCATATCTCCGCCATCGCGCGCGATGTGAGCGAGATCCTGGCCGAAATCGACTTTACGCCGACAGGAACGACCCCGCCGCTGCGTGTCGCCTATCACGCCGCCTGCTCGCTGCAACATGGGCAGCGGATAACGGAGCAACCGCTCGCCTTGCTGGAGGCCGCCGGCTTCGCCGCGATGGCGGTGCCCGAAGGCCATATCTGCTGCGGCTCGGCCGGCACGTATAATCTGTTGCAGCCGGAACGGGCCGAACAACTGCGCGCGCGCAAGGTGGGCAATATCGAATCCCTGGCGCCCGACGTCATCGCCGCCGGCAATCTCGGGTGTATCATTCAGATTGGCGGCGGAACCGATGTTCCCGCGCTGCATCTGGTGGAGCTTTTGGACTGGGCCAGCGGCGGCCCTCGCCCCGCGGCGCTCGCGTCCGCTTAATATTTAGGCTGCCGCTTGCATTGCGCCGCCGGCGCTCGGGCCTTAAGTCGAGTCGTGGCCATCCGAAGTTAGAACTCTAATTAAATGGGAGATTCCGATGAAAATTTCCGCCCGCAACGCGCTCAAGGGCAAGGTCGTCGACATCAAGAAAGGATCGACGACCGCACATGTGCAGATTGACGTCAACGGCTCCATTGTGACCGCTTCGATAACCAATGAGGCCGTCGAGGAATTGGGTCTCCACGTCGGCCAATCCGTTCACGCGGTGATCAAATCGTCCGACGTGATGGTGTCCGTTCCCTAAAGAGGCGGCGCCTCGATAGCGCGCATGGAGGGCTGGCGCCCGGTTTGATCCGATGGTTGCGAGCGGGTCGATCCGTTCCGTTTTGAAACGGAAGTGGATCACCCGAGGCAATCATCGGGAAACACGCCATGCCGCGACTTATTGTCAATGTGAGCCACGCCTATTCCGCCAACCGGCCGGCGCGGAAATTCGGCCCGACCGGGCGGCCCATCCGCGACTTGGATGCGCTGATCCAAGACAATGAAGCGCGGGAAGCCCTGATCGACCCGCGTGTTCTGTCGTGGATAGCGCTGTTGATCCTCGTCGCCGGCTTGGTTCTGGCCCTCGCATGGTGGCGTGTGATTCCCTTTCCGCATTAGGCCAGTCGATTTTAAGTCCTCGGGGCGGTAAAACCCGACGGCCAGCGAAGGAAGCGCTGGCCTGTATCGAGGCGTCCGACCATGACGCTCTACCGCCCAGAGCGCCGGGCCGACTGGGAGGTCTTGGCGCGTCGCGGCGGATGTCGCCAAGCTCGCGGCGCTGCTTCCGCTTTTTCCGCGAATTGACTAGATTTTTGTTTTGACGCGTTTTCTGAACGGGTTTCCACTTCGTTCGAAAACGCTTTAGAAGAGCGCGATGATTCTCGCTGGACGCATCCCCACATGACCGACACGACCTGCCCCTGCCGCCTGCGCGACGCGGCGCCGCTGCCTTATTCCGCTTGCTGCGCGCCCGTTCTCGAAGCGGGCAAGCCGGCGCCGACGGCGCAAGCCCTGATGCGGGCGCGCTACAGCGCCTTCGCGCTCGGCAAGATCGATTTCCTTTACGAGTCGCTGGCGCCCGAGGCGCGCCACGATTTCGATCGCAAGGCGGTGACTCACTGGGCGTCGCAGTCGCAATGGCTGGGGCTCGACATTCTCTCGACCGAACAGGGCGAGGCCGGCGACGCGACGGGGTTCGTCGAATTCGTCGCGCATTTCGTCCTCGATGGCGAGGAGCGCGCGCATCGCGAGCGCTCGCTGTTTCGCTTCGACGCGGAAGACGGTCGCTGGTATTTCGTCGACGAAGCCAATCGCAAGCCGGCGCCGATCGTCAAGGGCGCGCAGCCCGGACGCAACGATCCCTGCCCCTGCGGCTCCGGCAAGAAATATAAGAAGTGCTGCGGCGCCGCCGCTTGAGAGCGCGGCGTTTCTCAAGCCAAATCGCGCGCGGGCCGGTTTAGCGCCAGGGCCGAAATGGCGAGAATGATCCCGACGAAGGCGAGCAAAAGCGTCGAGATCGCATTGACCTCGGGCGTCACGCCGAGCCGCACTTGCGAGTAAATCCGCATCGGCAGCGTCGTCGCCCCCGGTCCCGTGGTGAAGCTCGCTATCACGAGGTCGTCGAGCGAGAGCGTGAAGGCCAGCAGAAAGGCGCTGGCGAGAGACGGAGCTATCGCCGGCAGCACGACCAGCGCAAAGGCCCGCATAGGCGTCGCGCCGAGATCCATCGCAGCTTCCTCTTGCGACGGGTCGAGGCCGCGCAGCGCCGCCAGCAACACGACGCTGGTGAAGCACATGGTGAAGGTCGCATGGGCGATCACCAGCGTGACAAAGCCGCGCTCGAAGCCAAAAGCGACGAAGGCGCTCAGTAACGCGAGGCCCAGCACGACCTCCGGCAGCACCAGCGGCGCGTGCACCGCGCCAAAGAACAGCCCGCGCGTGCGAAAACCACCAAAGCGCGCCAAGGCCACCGCCGCGGCGAGGCCAAGCAGCGTGGCGATCGCCGCCGACAGAGCCGCGACGGAAAGACTGATCTTGGCGGCGTTCAGCGTCGCCGCGTCATCCAGCAGCGCCACGTACCATTTCGTGGAGAATCCGCCCCAGACGGTCACGAGTTTCGAGGCGTTGAAACTCATCGCGGCGAGAATCAGGATCGGCCCATAGAGGAAAGCGAAGCCCAGCAGCAGGACGAGGGAGCGGGCGAATCTCACGACGGCTCCTCCTCGGCGCGAAGCCGGGCGCGCTCCGCGACGAGCAGCGGGCCAATGAGCAGCGCCAGCAAAATGATCGCGGCGGCGCTGGCCGCCGGCCAGTCGCGATTGGCGAAAAAGTCGTTCCACAGCGTGCGGCCGATCATCAGCGTCTCGGAGCCGCCGAGAAGATCGGGGATCACGAATTCCCCGACCGCCGGAATGAACACCAGCAGACAACCGGCGATCACGCCGGGCCGCGACAAGGGCAGCGTGACGCGCCAGAACACTTGCAAAGGCGACGCGCCAAGGTCGGCCGCCGCCTCGCGTAGCGCGGGGTCTTGCCGCTCCAGCGCCGAATAGAGCGGCAGCAACATGAACGGCAGATAGCTGTAAACAATGCCGATGACGACGGCGCCATTGGTCGCGTAGATCGAGAGCGGCGCGTCGATGATATGCAGCGCCATCAGCGCATGATTGATCAGGCCTTCGTCTTTCAACAGCGCGATCCAGGCATAGACGCGGATCAAGAAGCTTGTCCAGAACGGCGCGACCGCGAGCCCGATCAGCAGAGATCTCAATCGACGCGGCGCGCGCGCCATCGTCAGCGCGAAGGGATAGGCGATCATCAGCATGATCGCCGTCGAGACGCCGGCGATGAGGAGCGAGGTGAGATAGGAATCGAGATAGAGCCGATCGTCGGCGAGCGCTCGATAGGCGTCGAAGCCGAGCGTCCGCGCTTTGGCGAGCACGCCAGCCAGTCCGTCGTCGATGCTGAACGTGGGTTCATATGGCGGGCGTGTTTCGGCCGGATGCGACAGCGAAATTTTGGCGATCAGCGCCATTGGCGCGAGAAAGAAAACGACGATCCACAGATAGGGCGCCGCCAGAACGGCGCGCTGTCCGCCCGAGAGCTTTTTGCGTGGGACGCTCATTCGGCCTCCGCGAACAACACGCCAGCGTCCGGCGCGATCATGAGACGCACGGGCTCGCCAAGCGAAAAGCGGTTTCCATTCGTGCAGGAAACGCGCAGCGCCTGCCGCGCCGCGACGCCAATGCGCAATTGCGTGGTCTCGCCGCGAAAGGCGATGTCCTCGACGACGCCGGGAACGCCCTCGCCGTCGCGCGCGACGACGATCTGTTCGGGCCGCAGCGACAGCGCCGCGCGGGCGCCGTCTCGCAAAGCGCAATCGGCGCGCTTCAACCGGCCGAAGGGCGCGACGAACCAGCCGCCGTCATCTCGCGCGACAAAACCCTCGATCATATTGGTCGCGCCGACGAAGCCGGCGACGAAGCGGCTTGCCGGGCGCTCGTAAATCTCGGGCGGCGAGCCGATCTGCTCGATCTTGCCGGCGCGCATCACGGCGATGCGGTCGGCGAGCGCCAGCGCCTCATCCTGATCGTGGGTGACGATCACGAAGCTGGTTTTTAGCCGCCGCTGAATGTCCTTAAGCTGGAACTGCATCTCCTCGCGCAGCTTGCGGTCGAGCGCGGCGAGCGGCTCGTCGAGCAGCAGCAGCGACGGCCCCGGCGCGAGCGCGCGGGCGAGCGCGACGCGCTGCCTCTGGCCGCCGGAAAGCTGCTCGATTCGCCGCGCGCCGAGGTTTTGCATTTGCACGATGTCGAGCAATTCCGCGACGCGCGACTGGATCGCGACGCGGCTCGCGCCCTGGCGTCGCAGACCAAAGGCGATATTGTCGAAAACGTTCAGATGCGGAAACAAGGCGTAGGACTGGAACATCATATTGACGGGACGCCGATGCGGCGGCGCGCCGGCGAGGTCTTGCCCGGCGAGCGTCACGCGCCCGGAATCCGGCGTCTCGAAGCCGGCGACGAGCCGCATCAACGTGGTCTTGCCGCAGCCGGACGGGCCCAGCAGCGCGAAAAACTCGCCGGAGTCCACCGTAAGCGACACATCGTCCAGCGCGACGACGGCGCCAAAGCGTTTCGAGGCATGTTCGACGGAGAGAAGCGGCATGTCGTTAAAGCTCGCGCGAAAATATCGCGCGCCAATGACGCGCGCCCTGCTCGTTCGTCAAGTCCTCGAGCGAAGTCAATGTCAAGCCGTCCACGGCGAGCGCCTCGACCTGCCCGCGCGTAAGCGGCCAGGGCGGACCGGCGATGTCCTGCCCATCGCCACGGGCGCGGGCGATGACCAGCAAGCGGCCGCCCGGCGCGACGAGGCTCGCCAGCGCTTGGGCCGCTCGCGGCAGCAGGCTCTCCGGCAAGGCCTGGAGCGTGTAACACTCGTGCACGAGATCGAAAGCCCCGCGCCATTCCATAGGCGGCGCGAAAAGATCGGCGGCGCGGAACTCGATGCCTTCGCCGGGAAAACGCTGGCGCGCCCAATCGATCGCGCCCGGGACCAAATCGAAAGCGGTCACGCGCGCGCCGGCCTTGGCCAGAGCGAGCGCGTTGTCGCCGAGCCCGCAGCCGACATCCAGGGCGCGAAGGCCATCCAGCGGGCCTTGTGCGTAAAGCCACTCCGCCAGCAGCGGATGCGGCGCGAGATTGGCCCACGGCACGCCGGCGGGGTCGCGCTCGGCCAGCGCATAGACCGCCTCGAACCAACCACGCCGCAGCGGGTCCGCCGCGACGCCGCCTGGCGTCTTGTGCGGGTCGAGGGCGTCGAGCCGCGCCCGCGCGCTGGCGCGGCGCTCCGCGAAATCATCGCTCACGCTTTTTTCTCCCGCTTTTTTTCGGCCCACGCGCTGCGTTCGTCTTCCTGAAAATAGACAAGCTCGAACCCGGCGTCGCGCAGTTCTTTCCATTGTTCGCGCGCGGCTTGCAACTCCATCGCGTCATTGCCGTCGAACATCAGGACGGCTCTTGTCTTGGGCGCGCTGGCCGGATCGTTCAGCAGCGGCGCGGCGTTCACGCCATCGATGAGAAAGCGCACATCGGCGGCGTTGGGATTGTCGCCTTCGATCGTGAGATAGATCGGCTGGGTTTCGGGCGCGCCGTCGGATTTGGTCCCATGCGGCAGGAATTTTGTCGGCTCGAAAGACCAGAGGAAGTCGTCGAGATTTTGCAGGCGCTTCGCGTCGCGCGCCTGCACGGCGACGCGCCACCCGCGCGCCAACGATTTCTCCAGCAGAACCGGCAGGGCCTGCTCCAGCTTACGGCGCGTCAGATGATAGAAGCTGACCTCGATCATGAAGTCGGGGCGATCACGTCGCGATAGATTTCGGCCAGCGGGAGCTCGAAGTCGAAGGCCGGCAGGCGCAAGAGGTCTTGCGCGAGCGTCAGCCGCGGGCGCTCGAAAAAGCCGCCTTCGATGCGGTCGTGGACATCGACCGCGAGCATGTCGCGTTCGATCAGCACGTAATGCCGCAGCGAGGGAAGGCGGTTGTAAAGAACCCATTTCTCGTGGCGGTCGCGCTGCGCCGAGCCTTTGGAGACGACCTCGACCAGCACAGTTGGGTCGTCGAGAGAGGTCGCGTCGGGGGGGAGTGGTCCACACCGCACGATCACGTCGGGGAAACAGGCGAGATCAAGCATGCGGTTCTTGAGCCAGAAGGTTTCGCTAAAGGGGCGGCAATCCGAGCCCTTTGTGCGCAATCCCGTCAGCAGCGCCGAATAGACGTTGCCGACGATGCGATTATGCTCCCACCGCGCGCCGACCATCATGCGCACGACCCGGCCGCCGAGCAGCTCCCACTTCTCGTTGGCGGGCTTGTCGGCCAAAAGTTCCTCGAAATCGTCGAGGGCCATATACTCATATTGGGAGGATATGCGATTCACGTGGGTCTTCTCCGGTCCTGGCCAGACTAGCACGGACCGAAAATCCTCGCATCTTCCCGCGTAAAGCCTCTTGGAGCAGCCGCCTTTGACCACCCCGCCCCGGCGCCTCGTCACGCCGCAAAAACGCGACGACGACGCAGACGCCTCGATCCGCCCGCTGGCGCTGGCCGATTTCACCGGCCAGGAGGCGGCGCGCGCGAACCTCAAGGTGTTCATTGAGGCGGCCAAGACGCGCGGCGACGCGCTCGACCATGTGCTGTTCGTGGGACCGCCGGGCCTCGGCAAGACGACGCTGGCGCAGATCCTCGCCCGCGAACTCGGGGTGAATTTCCGTTCGACCTCCGGGCCGGTCATCGCCAAGGCCGGCGATCTCGCCGCGCAGCTCACCAATCTGGAGCCGCGCGACGTGCTGTTCATCGACGAAATCCACCGGCTCAATCCGGCGGTGGAGGAAATCCTCTATCCCGCGATGGAGGATTTTCAGCTCGATCTGATCATCGGCGAAGGCCCGGCGGCGCGCTCGGTGAAGATCGACCTCGCCAAATTCACGCTTGTAGGCGCGACGACTAGGGCCGGCCTGCTGACGACGCCTTTGCGCGACCGTTTCGGCATTCCCGTGCGGCTGAATTTTTACACGACCGAGGAATTGGAGTTGATCGTGCGGCGCGGCGCGCGGGTGCTCGGCGTCGGCATGAGCGATGAGGGCGCGCGCGAAATCGCCCGCCGCTCGCGCGGCACGCCGCGCATCGCCGGCAGACTGCTGCGCCGCGTGCGCGATTTCGCCATCGTCGAAGGCGCGGACAAAATTACCCGCGAACTCGCCGACCGAACTCTGACGCTGCTGGAAGTTGATTCCATCGGGCTCGATGTGATGGACCGGCGCTATCTCGACATGGTGGCGGTGAATTTTGGCGGCGGCCCGGTGGGGATCGAGACGATCGCGGCGGCGCTGTCGGAGCCGCGCGACGCGATCGAGGACATTATCGAGCCGTTTTTGCTGCAACAGGGCTTTTTGCAACGCACGCCGCGCGGAAGAGTGCTGACGCCAAACGCGTTCAGGCACTTGGGGCTAAAGGAGCCCGCGCGCGCGCCAGCGCAATTTGGGTTGTTTGGGGAGGAAGACGCCGAATGATAGCCTAGGAAAGCGCTGCGCCTCCTTCATCTCGCGGACTTCACGCAGCGACACCCGTTAAAGCCATCACGAACACTCGCATGATTTCGTCGCGCCGGGCGCGTCTTTGTGCTATTTTGTGCACAAATCAGCACGGGCCTTCTCATGACCACGACGACCACTCTGACCATTCGTGTCAGCGCCGAGCTGAAGGACAAGCTCGCTCGATTGGCCGAAGGCACGCGGCGCAGCAAATCCTTTCTCGCCGCCGAGGCGGTGTCGGCTTATGCCGAGAGCGAGCTCCAGATTATCGAGGGCGTCCGGCGCGGTATTCGCGACGTGGAAACCGGACGCGTCGTTCCTCACGACGAAGCCATGGCTGAAATTCGTGGCGCCATAGAAGCCGCCAGTCGAAAACAACCGGCGTGAAGCGTCCCGTTCAATTGTCGCGAGATGCCCTGGACAATCTTAAAAGCCAGCTCGCCTACATAGCCGCCGACAGTCGCGCCGCGGCTTGCCAAAAGAGCTAGCGGCGAGGCCCGCGGCGGCAAGAGCGAGAGCGACGAAAAAATCCGACGCGGCGGCGGCGCGCGCGACCCCGTTCACGTCACCTCGAACCAGGTCGCCACGCCCGCCGCCTCGTGCTCCAGGATGTCGTCGTGCAGCGCCCATTTGCCGGGGCTGTCGGCGACGAAGGCGACATGCTTGACCTTGCCCGGGGGCGCGACAATGGCGTTGCGCCAATAGGGCTCCCAGCCGTCGTCGAGATCATGCAGCAGCCTCATCGCGTGGCCATGAACATGCATGACCAGCGGAACGCCCGAGCGATTGTCGAAGCCGAGCGTGACCGGCGTCCCGCGCTTGACGCGAAACAGCGGGTCGCCGCCATAGGCTTTCGAGGCCGCGCCGTTGAGCGTCCAGGCGCCGCTGTCCCGCGCGATCGCGAGGCCGATTTTTTTTGATTCGGCGAGTTTTATCTCCCGCGGCAATAGCGGATTTTGCGGCAGGGATTTAATCGCCGGGCGAACCGGAACCGCGTCGCCCTTCGCGGCGAAGCGCAAAAGATCCTGGTCCCGCCCCTCGGCGCCGCGCAAAATCACGCGCGCGGCGGACCCGGCCGCCGGCATGTCGAACATTAATTCGAAGCGCGCGCCCGGCGCGACCGGAATGCTCTGGCGCACCGGCACGAAAGCGTCGCAGGACTGGCTGTCGATGGCGATGACGTAGGGCGTCACGCCCTCGAACGACAGCACCATGATTCGCGCATTGGCAAGATTGGCCAGCCGCAGCCGCACGCGCGCGCCGGGCGCGAATTCATGCGTCTTCGGCGCGCTCGCGCCGTTCACTGTGAGCAATGTTCCAATGCGCCCCGCCCCGCGCGCCTCGGCGGGGTTGGCGAAATCGCCGTCCGCGGCGCCTTTGGCGTCGAGTCGCCAGTCGTCCAGTATAACGGCGAGATCCGCGTCGCTGATCAGCGGTGTCGGCTCGTCGACGACGACGAGACCTTTAAGTCCGCGACCCATCAATTCGCCCGTGCGTGGAAAGACGCTGGGCCGATAGCAAAAGAGTCCGGGATCGTTCAGCGCGCGGCGATAGTCGAATGACGCGCCGGACGCGACTGGGGTCTGAGTGAGCGGGACCACCCCGTCCATCGCATTGTCGCCGCGCAAGCCCTGCCAGTGCAAGCTCATTGGCAGATCGGTCTTGTTGACGAGACGAACGGCCAGTGTGTCGCCCTGCTTGTAGCGCAGCGGCGGGCCATAGGGCGTCTGAACGGCCCCCGGCGGGCTATTAGCGTCGTCGAAGCCGAGAATATCCGTGGCGGCCGCGGGCTCCGGCAGGAGTCGCGTTTTACCGGCCCGCGCCTCAAGAATGCGCGGCGCGGTCTCTCCCAGGGCAGGAAGCGGAACGACAAAGGCGCTGACGCCGGCGAGAAAAGCGCGACGGGACGAGAGGAGCGGCATGAAATGTCTCTGGATTTGGGGACGGAATCGATCCAACTTCTTCTTTCGCGGCGGCGGCCCAAAAAACCTTACGTCCCCACCTTGCGCGTCGCGGTTTTCAACCAGCGGCGTGTCTTGGCGTCGAGTAGCGGCGACAGCGTCTTGCGCACGCGCGCGTGATAAGAGTCGAGCCAGTCGGCTTCTTCCGCCGACAGAAGCTCCGGCTCGACGCATTTCAAATCGAACGGCGCCAGCGTGATGGTCTCGAAGCCGCGCATCTCGCGCTCGGCGCCCCTGATCAGTCGCGGCTCGACGATCACAAGATTTTCCAGTCTGATCCCATATTCGCCCGCGCGATAATAGCCGGGCTCGTTGGACAGGATCATGCCGGGCTCCAGCGCCGTCGACCCGAATTTGCTGATACGCTGCGGCCCCTCATGGACAGACAAATAGGCGCCGACGCCGTGGCCGACGCCGTGATCGAAATCCAGTCCCGCCTCCCAAAGATAGCGGCGCGCGAAGCCGTCGAGCTGCGCGCCCGAAACGCCCCGCGGGAACACCGCGCGCGCGATGGCGATATGGCCCTTCAGCACGCGCGTGAAATGATCGCGCAACTGTTTTGACGCCCGACCGACTGTCACGGTGCGCGTGACATCCGTGGTGCCGTCGAGATATTGCGCGCCGGAATCGACGAGATAAACGCCGCGCCCGATGCGCAGATTGCTGGCGTCGCTGACGCGATAATGCGGGATCGCCGCATGCGGACCGAAGGCGGAAATCGTCGGGAAGGAAATATCCCGCAAAAGTCCGCCCTCGCGCCGAAATGTCTCGAGCGCCTGCGCCGCCGCGATTTCGGTCAGCCCGCCGGTGAGCGCCTCGGTCTCGAACCAGGCGAGAAAGCGCGTCAGCGCGGCGCCGTCGCGAACATGGGCGGCTCTCGCGCCGGCGAGTTCCGTTTCGTTCTTGATCGCCTTGGGAAGCGCGACGGGATCGTCGCCAAGGCGCGGCTCGCCGCCCGCCGCGCGCAATGTCTCGACGAGTTTCATGGGCGCGGTGGCCGCGTCGAAGAGAATGGTTTGGGCCTTGGCGCCGGCGTCTCGAAGATCGGGCAGGAGTTGCGACGGCGGCGCGATATCAGTGAATTTTCCGAGCGCGCCGCGCGTCTTTTGGGAGATTTTCTCGGCCTCGACGTAAAGCGTCGGCCGGCCGCTCGCCGGCAGCAAGGCGAAGGCCAGCGGGATCGGCGTATGCGCGATGTCGGCGCCGCGAATGTTGAAAGCCCAGGCGATGGAATGCGGATCGGAAAGGAACAGCGCATCCGCGCCATGCAGCGTCTTTCTGATGCGGGCGAGCTTGGCGTTGACCGAGGCGCCGGCGTATCGCGGCGGATAGGGCGAGATTTGTCCAAGCGGCGGAGGCGGACGATCGGTCCAGATCGCGTCGATCGGATTATGCTCCAGAGCGACCAGCGAGATGTTCGCGCCGCCCAGCGCTTTCGTGAAACGCTCGATCTGCGCCGGCGTATGAACCCAGGGATCATAGCCGATGCGCGCGCCCGCTTGGGCGTGCTCGGCGAGCCAACGCGACGGCGGCGTTTCGCCAATGTCCAAGGGCGTGAATAGCTTGGGGTCGATCTCGTCGCGCACTTGCAAGACGTAGCGCCCATCGACGAAAATCGCCGCCTCGTCCTTCAAAATCACGGCGAAGCCCGCCGAACCAGAAAAACCGGTCAGCCAGGCGAGCCGCTCGTCGCATTTGGCGACATATTCATTTTGGTGTTCATCGGCGCGAGGCGCGAGAAAACCGTCGAGATTTTGCCCCGCGAGTCTCGCGCGCAACGCATCGAGGCGGGGGCCGCGGGATCCGCTTTCGGCGGGGTCGGCGAAGGTCTGGAATTTTGCTTCGAACATGATGCGAGGCTAGTCCGGCCGCGCGCCGGGAGCAAGTCTCGATACGGCGTGCACGGGAGAAGCGCGGCACAAAAAGAAGCGGCGCCCATGAGGCGCCGCTCCCGCTCGTCCGATCGTTTGAGGCGAACGGTCAGAGATTATACGCTCGCTCGCCGTGGTCGGTGATGTCGAGACCCTCGCGCTCCTGGTCGGGCGCCGGGCGCAGGCCGATCACCAGATCAACGATCTTATAGAGGATGGCCGAGCCGATGCCCGAATAGAGCAGCGTCGCGCCAACGGCCGTGCCTTGGGCGATCATTTGCGGGATCATTTCATATTTGCCCGCGAAGTTCTCGCCGATGTTGCTGTAGTCGGTGATGCCGACGCCGCCCAGAGCCGGACTCACCAGAATGCCGGTCGCGAGCGCGCCGGTGATTCCGCCGATGCAATGCACGCCAAAGACATCGAGCGCGTCGTCGTAGCCGAACGTGTTCTTCACTTTCGAAACGAAGAACAGACAAATCGGCGAGACGATGAAGCCGAGCGCCAGCGAGCCGATCGGGCCGGCGAAACCCGACGCCGGAGTCACCGCGACGAGGCCCGCGACCGCGCCGGAGATGAGGCCAAGCAGCGAAGGCTTGCCCTTCACCGCCCATTCCACCAGCAGCCAGGACAGCGCGGCGCCGGCCGTGGCCACCATCGTGTTGACGAAGGCCAGCGCCGTCGTGCCGTTGGCTTCCAGATTAGAGCCGGCGTTGAAGCCAAACCAGCCAACCCACAGCAGCGAGGCGCCGATCATCGACATGGTGAGCGAATGCGGCGGAAGCGCTTCCTTGCCATAGCCGATGCGCTTGCCGACGATCAGCGCGCCAACGAAACCGGCGATGCCGGCGTTGATATGCACCACCGTGCCGCCGGCGAAGTCCAGCGCGCCGACGCCCTTCATCCAGGGCGCGAGGCCGCCGGCGATCCAGCCCACGGAACTCGTCGCCGCGTCGATCTTGTCCTGCGACAGTTTCTTGGCTTCGTCCGTCGTCGCCGCCGCGAGTTCCGTCGCCGCGTCGACGATCACATTCGGATCGGCGACGGCCCAGACCCAATGCGCGATCGGGAAGTAGATCAACGTCACCCATGCCGTGATGAACACGAACACCGCCGAGAACTTCATGCGCTCGGCGAAGGCGCCGATGATCAAGGCCGGCGTGATCATCGCGAAGGTCATCTGGAACACGAAATAAGCGAGTTCCGGAATGACATGGCCGGGCGTGAAGGTCGGCGCGTTGACGTCCGGTCCGACGCCCCTCAGGAAGGCCTTTCCGAGGCCGCCAATGAAAGGCTGGAGCGATCCGCCGTCGCCAAACGCCAGCGAATAGCCGTACAGCGTCCAGAGCACGCCGACCAGCGCCACGATGGTGAAGACCTGCGTTAGGATCGACGCCATGTTCTTGCTGCGCACGAGGCCGCCATAGAACAGCGCGAGGCCGGGAATGGACATCATCAGCACCAGCGCGCTGGAGGTCAGCATCCATGCGGTGTCGCCGGGATTGGGAACGGGCGCGTTGCCGGCGGCGAGCGCCGGAGATGCGGCGAGAAAGGCGCATTGGGCGAGGAAAAATGCTCCCGTAACGGTCGAGACGCTGGAAATGCCGCGTGGCGGACGAAGACTCATTGACGACTCCTGATAGGTCGGGGAAGGGAAAATCACAGCGCGTCCTCGTCTTTTTCGCCGGTGCGGATGCGGACCGCGCGCTCGATCGGCGCGACGAAGATTTTGCCGTCGCCAATCTGGCCGGTGCGAGCGGTGGCGGTGATCGTCTCGATCGTCTTGTCGACAAGCTCCGCCGCGACCGCCACTTCGATTTTCAGTTTGGGAAGAAAACTAACGGCGTATTCGGCGCCGCGATAAATTTCCGTATGACCCTTCTGTCGCCCGTAGCCCTTTACCTCCGTCACGGTGAGGCCGTGGACGCCGATCGCCGTCAGCGCGTCACGTACCTCATCGAGCTTGAAGGGCTTGATGATCGCGGTCACGATTTTCATCTGCCTATCCTGTGTTGTTGAACTTAAAGACGGGCGGCGCCCGCCGAGAAAACAAAACGCCGCGCGCGGCGATCGGACGCGGCGAAAGCGCCACGCTGGGCCGTCGCTTTCAAATGGCGTGCCACTCGTCGCAACACGCGGAAAACCGGGGCGCGGAGGCTATAGCGCGGCGCCGACGCAAATCGCCCGGCGCGCGCCCGTTAGGGTTTCTTTACGTTGAACCGAGCGATTCCGGGGATTGCCGGCAAGCGGTCGTCCGCCCCCGCTCGGCGCCCTCGGCGCCTTTAAAATCAGCATACTCGGCGTCGCCGCCGCGAGTTGCCCAAAAACAATCCTTGCCCTGCTTAAATTTTAGCGCCTCTTTGACGGATCAACCCTTCTTGCGCCACCGAGGCGATCATGCGCCCGTCCCGCGTGAACAATTGGCCGCGGGTCAAGGCCCGCCCGCCCGAGGCGTTTGGGCTGTCTTGCGCGTAGAGCAGCCATTCGTCGGCGCGGAAGGGGCGATGAAACCACAGCGCGTGATCGAGGCTGGCGACCTGTAGCGTGTGATCAAAGATCGAGCGCCCATGCGCCGCCAGCGCCATGTTCAGCAGGGTCATGTCTGAAAGATAGGCAAGCACGGCTTGGTGGACGGCGTAGTCGCCCGGCATCGGGTCGACGATGCGAAACCAAATATTCTGGCGCGTCTTGCCCGGATGCGCGCCGCCGAGCATCCCCTCCAGATCGACGAAGCGAATGTCCAGCGCCGAGTTTTTCTCCATCCGCTCCAGCGCGCCGCGCGGCAGAAACGACTTTAGCCGCTCGGATAGCGCGCTGGTCGTGGCCAAGGTTTCGGGGCCAGGAACTTCCGGCGGCTCGAACGCATGCTCGAATCCCTGCTCGACGATCTGGAACGACGCCTCCAGGGAGAAAATCGTACTGCCTCGCTGTTTGGCCGTGCAGCGCCGGGTCGTGAAGCTTTTGCCGTCGCGAACGCGCTCGACGGTGTAATCGATCGGCGTTTTCGGATCGCCGGCGAGCACGAAATAACCGTGCAACGAATGCGCCGGCCGATCAGCCGGAACCGTGCGCCGCGCCGCGACCAGCGCCTGCGCGATCGCCTGACCTCCAAACACCATTGGTCCCGCGGTCGGCGGGCTGTAGCCGCGAAACGCGTCCTCGCCGACGCATTCGAGATCGAGCAGCGCCAGCAGGCGCTCCAACGGGGGCGACGAGTCGGTCGTCATCGCGGGTCACTCGATCCGCCGCGCCTCCTCTGGCAGCATGATCGGGATGCCGTCGCGAATGGGGAAGGCGAGACGCGCGGAACGCGAGATCAGCTCCTGACGCCCCGAGTCATATTCCAAGGTCGACTTGGTCAAGGGACAAACGAGAATCTCCAGCAGTCGCGGATCCACGCGGGTGGGCTCCCGAGCGCCTTCCGGCGCCTTGTCAGCAGTGTCGTTCAATGCCGTCTCCTCGATAGGTCCACGCGCCAGCGCCGTTGGTCCACGCGCGCGCCATCATAGGCTATTCGTCGCCCAAACTTCAATGAAACTGCGCGCGGTCAACGACATGTTGGGCGCGGTCGCCCTGCGCGAGATCGAACTGCGCCAGGCCGATCAGAACCTCCGCGCGGGTCTTTAGGTCGATCGCCTCCAGCAGCGATTGCTTCTCCCGCGCGCCGAACGGGCACATCATCGCGAGCGCGTTGACCAGGATTTCGGTCGGAGCGGCGTCGATGCTGGCCCAGTCGATATCGAGCTTAGACGCTTGCGCGAATTTGCGCAGCATTTCCGTCATCCGGGCGCGATCGACGTTGTCTTCGCCGGCCCCTGGCTCGAGATCGTGAGCGAAGTCGTCGAAGGCGACGCGGGCGGTTCGGAACGGCGCGCTCGGCTTCTCCTCCTCGGCCAATATCTTAAATCGGGTCACGCCGCTCAATGTTATGATGTAACGCCCATCGCCCGTTTCCGTGAAATGGGTGACGCGGCCGGCGCAGCCGATTTCATACAGCCGATCTTCCGCGCGGGCGCCGCCCAAGGGTTGAATCATGCCGATCAGACGGTCGCTGGCGATCGCGCTGTCGATCAT
Organism: Methylocystaceae bacterium; assembly: GCA_003134075.1. Lineage (GTDB taxonomy): Bacteria > Pseudomonadota > Alphaproteobacteria > Rhizobiales > Beijerinckiaceae > Methylocystis. The sequence goes on from PLAI01000120.1 coordinate 33,069, forward strand.
CGCCAGATAGCGCGGCTCGAAGATATTGAGCGGAAGCTCGCCGCGCGGCAGCAGCAGCGCTCCCGTCAACGGGAACAGCCGCAAAACGCTCGGAAGCTCGTCGATGGAAGCGTATTGTCGATTCATGCACATGACACGATGACGCTCCCTTCCTCTCGCGAGGATCCTCAAGAAAATAAAAGCGACGACAGTTTCCGCCGCGCGCTCGCGGTGGATTTGTCGGTCGGCCCCCAGGCCTCGAAGAACTGCACGAGCTGTTTGCGCGCACCGTCATCGTTCCAACTACGGTCGCGCCGAACGATGTCAAGGAGCGCCGCGGCGGCTTCTTCGCGCAGCCCCTTCACGTTCAGCGCAAGCGCGAGGTCGAACAGCGCCTGCGCGTCGTCGGGGTTGGCGGCGGCGCGCCGTCGCAATGCGTCGACCTCGTCGAGCGCGCTCGCGCGCAAGGCGTTTTCCAGCGCCGCCGCCGCTCCGGCGACGGAAGCGTCGCGGCGCAGCGCCTCGGGCGCCCTGGCCAGCAACGCTTGCGCGTCGTCGAGGCGGCCTTTGTCGGTATAGAGCCGAAGCAATTCGGCGAAGGCCCTGGGCTGCGGCGGCTCCAGGCTGGCGAGTTCGGTCAGCAGCGCCTCGGCGCCGGAGAGATCCCCGGCTTCGAGCAAATCCTCGACAACCCGATAGGCGTCGGCCTCCGCTTCGATCGGCCCGACCAGCCGCTCCAGAAAGCCCTTGATCTGGCTGTCCGGCAACAGGCCGACGAAGCCGTCGGCGGGCCGTCCGCGCTGGAACGCGACCACCGCCGGAATCGATTTGACGCCAAGCTGAGCCGCGATTTCCGGCTCGTCGTCAACGTTCATCTTGACCAGTCGCGCCTTGCCGCCAGTCGCCTTGACCAGTCGCTCCAGGCTGGGCGCGAGTTGGCGGCAGGGACCGCACCAGGGCGCCCAGAAGTCGACGAGCACGACGCGGCGCATCGAGGCTTCCAGCACATCGGCGCGAAATCGCGCGCTCGTGGTTTCGAGGGGTGCGTCGTCCGCCGCTTCATTGGCGGGATTCGTCGAAAAATCGCTGAAACTCATGGCTTCGCCTCCAGTCGCGCCGCGGCCGCGGGCGGCGCCTAATCGCGCGCAAAGGTCAAATAAACGGGTTTTCGTCCCGCCGCTATCGCCTTCCCCTCATATTTCGTCCGCGTCCATCCTTCCCAGGGCTGGAGCCAGTCGGCCGCGCCCGAGGCCGTCCAACGGAAATCCGGCGAGGCGCGCAGCCGCGCGAGCGTCCAGGCGGCGTAGTCGTCGATGTCGGTGGCGAAGCGCAGCTGCGCGCCGGCGCGCATGACCCGCGCCAAACGGGCGATCGTGTCGGCGGAGATGAAACGGCGCTTGCGCTGACGGCGCTTCGGCCAGGGATCTGGATAAAACAAATAAACCCGGGACAGGCTGGCGTCCGGGAGCCGGTCGATGACGTCAACGGCGTCGCCGCGGTGCAGACGAATATTTTCCAGGCCGCGCCGCTCGATCAGCGACAGCAGGCGGGCCATGCCGTTAACGAAGGGTTCGCATCCGATGAAGCCCACGTCGGGCTCGAGCGCGGCCGCCTCGATCAGATGTTCGCCGCCGCCAAAGCCGATCTCGAGCCGGGTCTCGCGAACCCGGGCGCCAAACAGCGCCGCCGGATCGTCGAGGGGCTTGGCGAGATCGAGAGCCAGCTTGGGCAACAGTTCGCCGACCAACTCGGTCTGATGTTTGCGCAGCGCCTTGCCCTTGGCGCGCCCATAGAGACGCCGGGACGCGACCTCGCCCTCGCTCCCCGCATCGTTGATCAGGAGAAATGAGCCTTTAGCTTGTCGGCGAGGTCGGTCTTCTCCCAGGAGAAGCCGCCGTCGGCGTCGGGCGTGCGGCCGAAGTGGCCATAGGCCGAGGTTCGCGCGTAGATCGGCTTGTTGAGTTGCAGATGTTCGCGAATGCCGCGCGGGGACAGCCGCATGATCTGAGGCAGGACGGCTTCCAGTTTCTCTTCGGCGACTTGCCCCGCGCCGTGCAGATCGACATAGATCGACAGCGGCTCGGCGACACCGATGGCGTAGGCCAGCTGCATCGTGGCGCGGTCGGCGAGACCCGCCGCGACGATGTTCTTGGCGAGATAGCGCGCTGCATAGGCGGCGGAGCGGTCGACCTTGGTCGGATCCTTGCCGGAGAAGGCGCCGCCGCCGTGCCGGCCCA
>PLAI01000024.1 GCA_003134075.1 Methylocystaceae bacterium
TAAACTCGGGCAAGCTGATTTCCTACGCGTTGCGTAATTGATTCCACGACGGCGCCGTCGCGCCTTTCGAAGCCTCCGTGCAACAAGGCCGCGCGTCGTCAAGGTTGTCGAACCGGAGATCGTCGACTTTCCGTGCGGATGTGGACGGATGGCCGTGATCGGCGAGGACCGTTCCTGCCGTCTCGACGTGACGGCGGCCCAATACCGCGTCATTGAGACCGTGCGGCCCCGCTACGCCTGCTCCTGCGGCTCCGCCGGGGTGAGCCAGGCCCCCGCGCCCGCCCATCTGGTGGAGAACGGCGTTCCGACCGAGGCGCTGCTGGCGCAGGTGGCTGTCGCCAAGTTCAGCGAACATATGCCGCTTTATCGCCAGTCGCAGGTGTTCGCCCGCCACGGGATTCTGCTTGATCGCGCCGTGCTGGCGGACTGGATGGGAACGGTCGCTTTCCATCTGGCGCCGCTCGTCGAGCGCATGAGCGCGCTGATGAAGCAGTCCGGCCGCCTGTTTATGGACGAGACGAGGGCGCCCGTGCTCGATCCTGGCCGGGGCCGGACCAAGACCGGTTACCTGTGGACCGTCGTGCGCGACGATCGCGGCCATGCCGGAGCCGATCCGCCGATCGTCGTCTATCATTACGCGCCCGGACGTGGCGGCGCTCATGCCGAACGCATCCTCGAAAGCTTCGACGGCGTTCTGCAGGTCGATGGATATGCAGGCTATCATCGGCTCGCGCGGCCAGACCGCACAGGCGGCGCCCCGCTGCGGCTGGCCGCATGCTGGTCTCACTCCAGGCGCGAGATCATCGCCGCCACCCCGAAGGCGGGCTCCCCCGTCGCTGACGCCGTTCTTGCGCGCATCGCCGCGCTCTACGCGATCGAGAAAGAGATCCGCGGCAAGGATCCCACGACGCGGCAAGCGGTCCGCGCCGAGCGCTCCCGACCGCTCATCGTCGAACTTGAGACTTTCCTGCGCGCGCAAGCCGCGCGGCTGTCGTCGGGCAGCGGGATGGGCAAGGCGATCGCTTATCTCCTGAACCATTGGGACGGGCTCATCCTGTTCCTCGACGACGGCCGCGTCGAGATGGACACCAACCCTGTCGAAAATCAGATCAGACCGCTGACTCTGACGCGCAAGAATGCGCTCTTCGCGGGCCACGACGAAGGCGGGCGCACCTGGGCCCGGCTCGCCTCGCTCATCGCCACGTGCAAGATCAACGGCGTCGAGCCCTACGCCTGGATGAAGACCACGCTCGAAGCAATCGCCCAAGGCCATCCGCAGGCGCGCATCGACGAACTCATGCCTTGGGCGTTCGACCGAACGCCGTAGTTCTTGTCGGTCGCCGGCGCCGCGCGTTCATTGCTCCAACGCATTGCAAAGCGCTGCGCCAACGATTTGCAATCCGTTACGACAACGCGTTGCTATCAATCCCGCGAGAACATCCGCAATGGGACGTAGACACGGCTTACCTTGAAGTCGCGCGAAGACGCTCGCCGCGTGACCGAAGTTGCCATCGCGATCAAATCGCTCAACCGAATGCGAAGACTCGGGCAAGCCAATTTCGTCCGCGTTGCGTAAATNNCCTCCGTGCAACAAGGCCACGCCGACGGCCTGCTTTACGCGGAGAAATTCAGGGAAGCCAACCCCGCGCTTGGCATCGAAATCGCCATGCCAGGCGCGGGAACCGACGACTTCGCGAAGGAGTTGCAGACCATTCGCAGCGCCGCAAAGGGTAGCGGGTGCATTTGAATTTTGGCAGTGTGCCAGTTGAATCAGGCGCCATGACTTTTCTCTAGCGATGTCGCCGTTGGCTCTTCATAATGCGGTATGGCAGAAGCTCACCCATTCACGTTCAAGATTGAGACCGACCCATTAAGCGAACGCCGATTCCGTTGGACGGTTTGCGAGGGAGGCCAAATTCATCTCCGATCCCCACATTCATACGCGACTCGACGCGAAGCCGAGGCAGAAGCGGGCAAGGCGATGTTGAAGTTTGCTAAAGCATGGCCCAGAAACAAAAGAACAACGCCCCCAAACAGCCCCGCGACTTGAACCAATGGGCAAAGCGCATGCTCGTTGACAAAACGAGCGGTTTGACCCAATCCGGCAATTGCGCCACGCACCCAAAATCTGCTTTGAATGTGCCTACTGTTTGGGTTGAACCGGGTGTTGGCGACAGGGCGTCCTTTGGTTGTCGGTCGAGACGCCCCCGCCAACTTATACCAACCCTCACTGATTAAAACCGATGCGCCCAATCGCGCAGCCCGATTGACATGATGCGCCATGGTTGATCAACAAGCTTGTTCCATGCGTCGCAGCAGTGGTCGACTATGTCGTCGTAGGACTTGAAGACGCGGTTCGACAGCCAATTGTCTCGCATGAACTGCCAGATGTTCTCCGCCGGATTGAGTTCTGGGCATTTGGGCGGCAAGGGCATTATGGTGATGTTGACTGGCACGGCGAGCTTATCGGTCATATGCCAGCCGGCCTGATCAACGAGCAGGAGAGCGTGCGCGCCGGGAGCGACGTTCTTGGCGATTTCGGCAAGATGCAGGTTCATCGCGAAGGTGTCGCACACAGGCAGGACGAGGCCCGCGCCCTTGCCTTGCTTGGGGCAAATGGCGCCGAAGATATAGGTTGAAGAGGTTCGTTGATCCTTGGGCGCGCAAGGCCGCGAGCCGCGTTTCGCCCAACGTCGCGTGATCTTGTTCTTCTGGCCGACGCGGGCTTCATCTTGAAACCAAATTTCTATCTTGTCGGGTGAGAGACCTTTTTCGCACGCGATTTCCTCCAGGCGGGTCGGGAAACTTTTTTAAAATTCTCGATCGCGCCCTCGGCCCGCGCATGATGGCGCGGCCTTGCCGAAAGCTTCCGGAGGCCCATCTTGCGCAGTTCTCGGCTCATGGTTTGCTCGGCGATGGCGATGCGAAACTCCTCGAACACCCACTGGCAAAGATCGACGATTCGCCAACGCACGACGCCATGGATCACCGGTGTTGGACCGTCCTCGATCATTTTCATCAGCGCCGCGCGGTGCGCGTCATTGAGTTTTGGCGGTTGGCCGGGAGCCTTGCGATCAATGAGGCCATCGGGGCCATGGGCGTTGAACTTCACCACCCAGTCGCGCACGATCTGCAACGTCACATCGCCGATCTTTGCCGCCTCGGTGCGCATGGCGCCCTCATAAATCGCGGCGAGCGCGAGAAGCCGTCGCGCCTGGGCTGCGTCCTTGGTCTTCTTCGCAACAGAACGTAGCGCCGCAGCGTCAAAATCTCTCCGAAGCGGAATAGCGGTCATGGCGAACCTCCCTCGTTCGCCATGTTGAATCAGATCGTTGCCGATTCGGGAACAGCTGCGGAGTCACGCTCTGTGAGATTTGGTATTACATTACGAATCGAGCCTTGCTAAAAGTCATCATGAAATTTCTCATTTCATCAAAAGCAGCCCGCTCCATCTCCTGCATTACGCGGATCTTGTCGGCTTGTGATCTTGCATTGTCATACCGCTCCCTGATGGCGCGAATGGCAATATTATATTGCTGATAACGCTCGGTTTCGCGTTCCGGCTGGAGCCCCTGTTCGAGGGTCTGTACACCGAGCGCCGTAAAGGCGACAATCATAACGATTACGCTCAATTCCGACCGGAATTGCGTCCAGAACAAAGCCTGGGAGACAGCGCCGATCAGGATAAGAAAGTGGATTACCACAAGTACGATAATGCAAGCATAGCCGGCGTTGCGCAAAACGGCGGCTTGTCGTGGCGGTGAACCAGAAAACAATTTCTGGTCATCCACCAGCTTGCAATTCGCGTAATCTATCTGATGCATAATCCGGAGTTCTCGGTAGGCGCGGAAAAGCGGCGCCAGATGTTGGCTCTCCTTGATTTCTGTGGGTTCACCCCTTTCTTCGTGCAGCCATGCATCCACCTGCGGGTCATCGCGAACGATTTCAGCAAATTCCGAGTCCAGCTTGCCGTCCATCCGCTTCTTGAATGCTTCAAACCATTCTTGTCGTTTTGCTTTGAAGTCATCGCGAGCCTGGTCGTCTTGCAGCGACGCTGATATATCCGGCAGCCGAAATACCAGCGTTTGGAAGTGAAATTGGCGAATGCGCTCCGTCATGAGCCGCTGAAAAAGCCACTGTCGTTTGTTGCGAGCGAACAGCAGACCCATGCCCGCTATGGCGATGCTTGATATGGCGGCCAAACTTGAAGCCGTCGCCAATGAGGTAGAGCGAGAGACATTCGGAAGGAGGCTGACGACGCTCGCCGGCAAATTCTTGACAACAAAGGCCGGCAAGGTGTCGCTAGCAGGATCGACCAAGTGCTCGGTAGCCGCGAGCATGAGCGCCATGCATCCTAAACAAATAGCAAAAAACCCGGCGATCCGGCTGCGCCGCTTCGCGCGAATGGCAGAGGGATCAAACAGTTGAAAGTATTCCCGAAGTTCCAGATGATCGAGCGCATGGAACACAGTCGGGTAACGACGAGCCGCCACGTCTCGGTCGGCCTGTTCGAGTAGTAGGTCATCGTTGAATTTATGCTGGTCGAATTCGCGTGGCATTAATTTATTTCCCGAAGTCATTCACTCGCGACATTTGTCGTGATATGCCTCTGACGTTGATTATCAATATAGAGGATAAGGTCTGCACGATCCGAATTCCAGCTTTCCTTGAGCGTCTCGGAATAGCCGAACAGTAACCAAGGGGTTGCAACATGCAGGTTCTGCAATGTCTTATCAATTGCGGTGCTTGAGCCTGGAATGGCTGTGGCGCATCCGTCGCGGTCCCAAACTATTAGATCGTACGACACACGATAAGGAATGATCCCATTCAGGCGATGGGACAGGCGCAGTTTATACGCCCAAATCAAGCGATCCAGGCGGCGGACAACCGTGAGCCCTTTTCCGACGTAGCAAAGCCAATCGCCCGCGATCTCGACCCGACGGGGCCGGAACCGCTTCCCGGCAAAGGCGACGTCGATCTCAGCGGCGACCAGATTCGGATCTCCGAAAACCGAAAGTTCCTTGTCCAGCGCATTCTCACCGGGAGTCAACCGCTGCAACGCGATTCTCACGATGAAAGCCAAGCCTATTGCCCCACCGACTAGAAAGGCGACACCGAATAACTGCGAGCCCGGCTCCGCTCTCGGACTTGGGAAAAACACAAGCCAGAATCCCCAAAGCAGGAAGAGTGCAGCCAGAACACCCCATTTAATGGCCGACCAAATAGCGCCGAGATCCGTCTGGCGCCGCATGTCAGCATCGAACGAACTGGATGAAGGTGGAGAAGGCATCGCTTTGCTCCCGTGAAACCGGCAAGTGCCGCACCTGCCGAACGAACTCGTCCAAAGACGCCTGCCAGTCGCGCCCGAAGAGAAGCCAATTCAGCGTCAAATTGAGAAACGGCCCAATAGACGGCTCAAGACGGCTCAGGAAAGCCGGCCGCCAGTCGCGCCCAAAGAGCAATGGTCGGGGATTCCAGTCACGATCGAATATGAACGCATCGCAGGGAGTACAGCTCTGGGGTAGAGGCACAGGAAGCAAAGATCCTGCGAGCCGCCGAACACGTTCAAAACCAAGCGGACGCAGAGCCGGATTCGGCACCAGCATCAGAATCCGCTGCGGATCGACATGACGCGCCACAAACATCAGCTCCGAGTACGTACTAGGAGTTGCATCCGGTTGAATAACGATTGCCCCCGAATTTTCGATTAGAAGTGCGACGGTACTTCGCCAGTCATCCTCGTCGACATAGAGACGATCAGCTCCGAAGGGCGCGAGCCATTCTCCCGGCTGTCCAACTGCAACAAAAGGACCGATCGCACGTAGAGCGGAGCCAATCTGCGGTTCTATAGTGGCGCGCCCCTCGGCGGCGGCGGCGGGCACGTCGGCACCCTTCTGCGGGCCTATGGGTCCGTTCGATATTGTGCGACGGTCTTCGCGGAACGGCCGCAAAAATATAACCGGCGGACGTGGGTCGCGCTGCAACTCCTCCCATCCGTCGCGCAAACGCATCCGTCTCCCCGTATCGACGCCTCTTATTCCGGCAAGAACTGTAAAGCACACGCCGAGAATCATGAATCTTCCGTCGCTTACGAAGTCGACGATCAGGGCCGTGACTATCGATGCTCCGAGCAAAGACGCTAAAATAAGCGCTAAGCCGCCGGCCCGCGACCTAATGGGCCCGCGCCTGACCTTCCTCGTCCCTTTCTCCGGGTTGCCTTGCTTCATCTTCCATTCCCCCGCTAGAAACGTTGATGCCACTGGTTATACGCTAGTATCCCGCGTCGAAAAATCCAGTCGGACTTTGGGATTTTACGTCGGACCATGCGACGGCCGAAGACTCATAGCCGAAAATGAGGAGGGTCCGGTCTTGGCGCTCACCGACCTGTTGCGCCGCCAGCATTACGTCCGCCCACCGGTGTGACCCGGCCATGCGGGCCGCGTCCTGAGATCAGCGAGGCTGGTGCATTGCTGAAATTCAAATCCGCCGCCATCAAAAAGTTTACACAGGATGGCAGAAATGGTAGAAAGCATATTAACTATTTGATATAATTGGCCTTTTAGTTCCATAATCGATATTATGCGAATCGAGTTTTTTACCTATGCTTCGCTTTGGGCAAAGCCCATTCAGCTTTCGGCTTGCATTCTTTCCTCCGCTATCGGAAGCGAGACCTCCGGCATACCCGCTTCCTCGAGATAGGATTGGAGCGAGAGCCGGACGCCGTTCCAGCCAAAATCGAATGGCGTAAATTCGGCGATGAAAGGTAGATTCAGCGCTTCGAAGATTGGAGTCCATACATCCTCGCCATTGCGCCGCTGGCGCACCGACAGGGCCGAATTGAACTGATAACAACCGAGCGCCCTACGCTTGAACAGGCGCCGATTGTAGGCGTAATCGCGATTGATCTCGTTTCGGGCCAAAAGACCGGAGAGATACGACCTCTTCCTTTTCTCATGGCCGACGACGGTTGCGGGCAGATGTTGCCAAGCGTCGAGAATAGTTTGCGTTTCCAAGGCGGCGAAGTCTCGCGGCTGATCATGCGTAAAAAGCGACTTGAAAAGCACCCAGAAGGTTTGGAACAGGAAATATTCGGAGTGACGTTGATCGATGCGTACGAGCCGTTCGCCCGTGTTCACGTCGATGCTTGACGGCGCCAGTAGGCTATAAAGCGCGGCGAATGGCCCGCTCGCGAATGGCGGATCGCGGAAGGCCTCGCGCATCGCCCAATGCAGCGCATTGCAACCGAAATGATCGACGTTTTGCTGATCCGCGCCGCGTTCAAGCAAAGCTTCCACCAGGGCGACATTGCCTGCCACCGCGGCGGCCATCAGGGGCGTCTGGTTCATCGGCAAACGATGTTCTATCCCGTGGCTGGCGCACTGGTGCAAAATTTCCTTGAAGTTCTTGGAAAAATAAGCCGCGTAGCTCTTGCGGCCTTGGCTGGCGCGCTGCCGCCCGAAGTGTTTCGCGGCATCCATGCCGGCGTCCCTCGCCAGCCAGGCGGCAAGCGTAGGTTCGTCATGGCAGCAGGCGATGTCAAAGAGTTGCTGGCGCGGCTTACCGCCGGGGGCGCGTTCACGGAAAACCTTGATCAATAGTTCGGTTGTTTTGGCTTGATCGAAAATCGGCCAGGGAACTGGGGTTTGGCGGAGAATGCCGCGGCGGATGGCGTCGACCTGTTCCTGCTTCCCCTGGAGTTCGAGTTTGCGGGCTTCCTTCTGCCAGTCTTCGAGGCTGGACTGCTTCGCATCCACCCGCACCTGTCCCGCGGGGGTCAGCTCAAGAAGTTTGAATAACGGATGCTCGGTGTCGGATTCGATCAGATATAGATTCGCCGTCGCGCGGGTCAGCGCGACATAAAGCGCATTGACGAAAAATTTAAAGACCTCCAGCGACTTGTCGCCCTTATCTTTCGCGCGCCGATACTCAAGTTCGTCGGCGGTCAAATCCTGTGCCGTAACGCCATCGGTGATCTCTTTGAACTCCGCCCGGTGGTCGGAGATGAAGCGGTAGAGCACGATGTTTTCATATTCTAGCCCCTTGGCCTCATGAATCGAGAACAGCAGTGGCGTCGTGAAATGCTTTCGCGCCTCGATCTTGTCCTCGTCGCGCATGACCAGCACGGCAAACCGGGTCGATTGGCGAATTTTCTGGTTGAGTTCCCGCTTGAGATCGTCCTTGTCCGACGCCAGCGTCACTTCTCCGGCTTCGGCGCCAACCGCCTTGACCAGAAAATTACTTTCGCGATCGATCGAACCAAACCGCCGCTGCTTGATCTTGAGCAACTGATTGGCGACCCGCGTCGCCTCACGGCTGTTGCGGAAATTGGCGGTCAGCACCGACAATTGCTGACGTTGCGCCAGTTCCGGATCGCGCCAGAACAGGCTCTTGACCTGAGCCCAAGAAAAAAAGTTGGGGTGAACGATCTGGTTGGAATCGCCGCAGAGCAGAAAATGGCTGGGATGGCGTAGTGTTTTGAGCACAAGCGCGAGTTGGACCGGCGTTATGTCCTGCACTTCGTCAATCACCACAAAGTCATAGCGCGGCGCGGCCTTCGCGAGCCATTCCTGGGCGATCAGGTTCAGGTCGAACAGATTCGCGTCTTTCAGCCAGGCAAGATATTTCTCGAATAGGTCGTAAAACCTATTGCGTTGGCCAGCGGGGAAAATCGACTGGCGCACGCCCAACGAGAGATAATCCTCCCGCGTGAGCATGCCTCGCTCCCCAGCCGTAATGACGCCGCGAATTTCCTCAAGCGCCTGATGCCCGTCGATGTCGCGAAACTCCGGGTCTTTGAAGGATTGGCGAATGCGCTGAAACCAGCCTGTGAAATCCCGCCACGCGGCCTCCCGTCCCGGTGGAACGTGAATGGATTCGACGAACTCCCGATAAGATAGAAACGTCGCCTCTTGTCGCGCCCGCTCAAACCCGTTGGCGTAATAGAGGTTTCGCGCGTTCTGGGCGAGATAGGCCGAATGCGTGACGTAGAGCGCCTCGCCTTCGACCAGTTTCAACTTTTCGAGCGTTAGCGCCGTCTTGCCGCTGCCGGCGCCGCCAACGATGATGAGGGGCGTGGGAGCGCGAAAAATGGCGTCCTGCGCGTCATCGAAGGAAATCGGCTTGTCGAGCAGATGGACAATCGTCCGTTCAGGATTCAGATAGCGCAACGATTGCGCTTCCATTTCTGCCTCCGCGGCGTCGCAATCGACGATCTTGTCCTCGTCAATGACCGCGCCTCGCAGGAAGCGCGATTTTCCGTAATCGTGATTGATGATCACTTCCAGCATGAGGGCGCAGATATCGTCATCGTGCCGCAGGAGGCAAAAGATCAGCCGGTCCGCGTCATTGAGCCGGGCGCGGTAGAGTTTGCCATGTCCAGCGCCCGCGAGCTTGCGCACCTGAGCCGCGCGAAAATCGCCGCTGGCGATCGCGGCTACGACCTTGCGGTAGGCGGGCTTTACCCGAGAAGTGTCCAGGTCAGCGAATTCGAGGATCTTCATGGGACGACATGCTTCGAACGATTTGCCACGGACCGATTCGCCGCGCGAATCGGCAACTCATCATCTGGTCAAACCGAATAGCTTTTTCCCCCTGCGTCGCCAATGGGTCAACCGCCGACGAACGGCGGCGGGCCGCCCTCGGGCCGGCCACTCACTGACAGCGTCCCCGCGTCTTCGGGCCAGCATTTTCGCTGGCGCCATGGCCATCCGCGCCTGAATTCTATACAGCCTAAAGGGTTGATTTCGATGGGGCAAAATGGCTACGCATAACTGCTGATTCATTCACACGATCATCAATAGCCCTCTGCTACGCGGACGAATAGTCTCCCCTCAAGACGACATGTGCTCGGTCTCATGTCCTGCGGCGTTACGATAGGGTCAGCTTTGGTAAAACGTGACGCGACCGGCCGGCGCCATCGCCAGAAATGCCGAAAAATCTCGAATATTACGCGTCAGCACGGTCTGGCCCTGCTCCAACGCCTGGAGAAAAATAATCGCGTCATTCAGCAGGTCGCTGCGGTGGGTTTGGTCTCGCGGATTGCGTGATCGCTCGACGAGACCAGCAAGCATTCCAGCTTCCCCACAAACTTGCGCCGATGGGGCGCCGAGACGATGGTTCGGAATGTCCGCGATAACGCCGGCTATCTGTTTCAACGCGAACTTGGTCCGAGGGTCGGCGGGATCGAGCCGACCGAAAAGATGTGTGAGCTCCGACAGGCACACCACCGAATGATTTACCAATCGCAGGTCGAGCAGCGTGTCGACGGCGCGCGTGGTCTTGCCTTGCAAAACGTCGACATAGACGCATGTGTCGAGCAAGAGCTGTGAACCGGTCGCGACAGGCTCCGCGACAAAATCAAGCGCCACTTCGGGAGATCGGAGAAAATTTGCACGCTGCGGATCGATATGCCGCAGCGCGCGCTTCAGGTCAAAATTCAAGATCAAGGCTCGAGTCGACCTGGCCTTTTCGGGCGACCAATTTCCGTCCAAATTCATCTTCGAGCGCGACCCGGGCCAAGGCGTACTCGAGCAACTCGGTATCCGAAACAATGCCGCTCCGGGCCTTCGCCGCTTCGATGAGCGGCTGCCGAACACGACCGGCAATGCGTCCGTTCTCCCCGGAGAGAAGACCGGCAGCCTTCGCTGTGTCGACAACGGATCGGCGACGAAGCGAAGCGGTCCGATCAGCCTCGGTCTTGGACGATGCGCGCGTAACCAAGAGGCCACCCCGTTTGTTTAACAGTTTCGTATATTTGTATAACATATGCACAGCGCTCGGACAAGACCATTGCCGCCGATGCGCTGTTTGCTTCACGCCAACCGCGCCGCCCTGCCGCGTGCGATCTGCGCCTCGTTATAATATCGCGACGCCTGCTGCACGGAACGATGCCGCGACTGCTGCCTGGCCTCTGGAGGCGAAACGCCTTCGCGCGCGGGCCTGGGTGAGATAGCCGGAGCGCAGCCCATGGGCGGAATATTGCGCCGGATCGAGTCCGGCGGCGGCGCAACGGCTTTTGATGATCGCGTTGACGCTTTGCGGATCGAGCGCCGTGACGCAGATCTGACCTGATGGAATCCCTTTCCGATAAGGGCGTGTGAACCGATTTTACGCACCGGTAAGGGCGTGAAAATCCCTATTCGAGCGGCAAATACGGGATCGAAATCCCCGCCGCCTGCGCCAGCAGAACCAGATTCAGCGCCAAGACCAGAGCCGCCGCGAGCACCGCTATCACGGTCGTCAGGCGTTTGTTGACGAAGCCGCCCATGACGTCGCGCCGTGCGGTGAGAAGGAGCAGCGCCACCATCGGAATCGGCAGGACGATGCTGAGCACCACCTGGCTCATCACCAGAGCTTGCGTCGAATTCACGCCGAGCCCGACGACGACGAAGGCCGGGATCATCGTCACGAGACGACGGACCCACAAGGGTATCGTAAAATGCACGAAGTCCTGCATGATGCCCTGGCCCGCCATCGTGCCGACCACCGAACTGGAAAACCCCGAGGCGAGCAGCGAGATCATGAACACGCCAGCGGCCCCGGCCCCCATGAGCGGGATCAGGGTGCGGTAGGCGGTTTCGATTTCCGCGACATCGTTATGCGCGCCGTCATGGAAGACCGCGGCCGCCATGGCGATCATGGCCATATTGACCAGGCCGGCGAGGCCCAGGGCGATCAGAACCTCGGTATTGGAAAATCTCAACACCCGATGGCGCTCGCAATCGTCGTGAACAGGCACCCGGTCCTTGGTCAGGCTCGAATGAAGATAAATCGCGTGCGGCATCACCGTCGCGCCGACTATGCCAACGGCGAGCGTGACGCTATGCGGACCTGCCAGCCCCGGTACGACGGAATGAAAGGCGAAGGCGCTCCAATCGGGCGGAGCGATGGCCAATTCGATGAGATAGCTGACGCCGATGACGCTGACGAAGCCGGCGATCAAAACCTCGATCGGGCGGAACCCCGAGCCTTGCAGCACCAACATGGCGTATATGGCGACGCCAACAATCGCCAAACTCCAGAACAGCGGCAAGCCAAACAACAGGCTCAGGCCGATGGAAGCTCCGAGAAACTCGGCGAGATCGGTCGCCATGGCGGCGATTTCGCTCGCGCCCCACATCGCGTAAACGACCGGGCGCGGGAAATGATCGCGGCACTGCTCGGCCAGACTCTTGCCCGTGACAATGCCGAGCTTGGCGGACAGGCCCTGAAACAGCATGGCGGTGACATTGGCCAGCACCACCACCCACAAGAGCAGATAGCCGTATCTGGAGCCCGCCTCGATATTGGTGGCGAAATTGCCCGGGTCCATATAGGCGATCGAGGCGACGATCGCCGGACCGGCGAAGGGCAATAAGGCCCGAATTCCGCGACGTTGGCCGACGATAATCTCGCGACCCGCCGCGACGGTTCGATCCGTCCAGCCTGGTTTCAGAGTCCTGGTCGCCTCATCTGTCATGAGCAGCCCACGCCTTATAGCTTTGGAGCCAGATTGTAGCCTTGGCTACAGTCGCCACAATGTGTTGCGCGCGCGTTTCTGTCAATAGCTAGAGAATGTTGCCTATGCTACAAAAGTGGCGAACAAGGCAAAAAACGAAGACGGATAACATGAGCGGCAAGTCGATAGCGCACCAGACCGAGCAGACGTCCGACCTGCCGAGTGAATCAGCTCAGGCGAGACGTTTTGGCAAAGCGCGCGCGGCGCAGGCTTCAGCGCTGATCGAGGACTATGCGGAATTGATCAGCGACCTCCTGGCGAACGAGGGCGAGGCGCGCCCGACGGATATCGCGCGGCGGCTCGGCGTGTCGCACGCCACGGTCATCAAGACCATCGCGCGGCTTAAAACGGCAGGCGTGGCCACGTCGCGGCCTTACAGAGGCATTTTCCTGACCGAAGCTGGCCAAGCCCTGGCCGCACGGGTGAGATCACGTCATCGGCTCGTGGTCGAGGTTCTCCTGGCCATCGGCGTTCCAACGGAGGCCGCGGAAGCGGACGCGGAGGGCATTGAGCATCACGTTTCCGAGACGACCATCGACGCCTTTGACCGGTTTCTTCGGGAACGAGGAAGTGTTCGCCGAGCCAGATAGCCCCTGTCGATGAAGGCCGCCTTAGGTCAAAAGCAGAGATGCGCGGCCCCAACTACTCGCTCACGACGCACCTTGGCTGGCGCGCTCCGCACGCGAGCTGTTGAACACGCTGGCGCAAATCGCCGAGCCCGCCACGTCATGCTCTTCGATGCGGAGTGAGCCGGAGCGACGACCAGCCCGTGACCCTGGACCGGCGCCTATTGCGTCGCCGTTCTTTTTGCGTTGGCGCCCCGAAACCAGAGCGCGGACCTTGCCGTTTCACAATCTCTTGCGCGCGAGCGCTGGACGGGATCGAGCCAAACATTTCGTGGCGCTTTTTTGCCGCGCGGCCCGCTGTTGTGCGGCCCGGCTTCGTGCGTGACGACCAGCTCGCTTTTGCCTTACGTCTTATTCCCGGCGACGTGGGCGGATTGAAATTGTTTGGTCCAGCACCCGTGCTCGGATCACCGGCAAAGCGATGACCCGTCTGCATGGCTCTTTTTCCTAGGAGCGCCGGCCACGATAGAAACCCGTCGCGGCGGCAATTTTCCCCTTGGCGCTACGCGCCAATTGGCCTTGTTGCACGGAGGCTTCGAAAGACGCGACGGCGCCGTCGTGGAATCATTTACGCAACGCGGACGAAATTGGCTTGCCCGAGTCTTCGCATTCGGTTGAGCGATTTGATCGCGATGGCAACTTCGGTCACGCGGCGAGCGTCTTCGCGCGACTTCAAGGCGTCTCCGATGACGCGCTTGTAGCGACTGATCGACGCTTCAACTTTCGAGCGCCTGTTGTAGCCGGACGTCTTTTGCCAGTTCATCCGCTCGTGCGCATCGACCGCGAGAACATGTTGGTCTCGCTGGGTTGGCGATGTCGCGGCCGTTGGCCCAGTCACGGCTCCCTTGCATGGAGGCACGATGAATTTAGCGTTCGGATTTCTCGCCAGNNACATGCAAAGCGTCGTCGACCTCCTTGTCGGTCAGATCAAACGCAACGATTTCGCCGTTGTCGGCGTCGATGCCAATATGGAGTTTGCGCCAGGAACGGCGCTTCGCGGTCCCATGCTTTTCAAACAGCCATTCGCCCGCGCCACGCAACTTCAGCCCCGTGCTATCGACAATCAGGTGCAGTTCGCCGGTTCCATTTCGC
>PLAI01000369.1 GCA_003134075.1 Methylocystaceae bacterium
AATGTGGCAATCGCCGTTGCGTGTCGCGGATAGTCCTTACGCAAACGATCGGCGACGCGATCGCGCTCGGTGACCAATTCCGCCCGGCGTCGCGCCCGCGCGGCGTCGCTTTCGGCCTCGCGCGCCCCCGCAAGCCGCGCGTCCAATTCCTCCGCGACCGCGCGAAGCCGATCGAGCAAACGATTCGCGGCGGCGATATCATTGTCGAGTTTGAGCAAATCGCCGTCCGTCCCGGAGAGCAGCGTCTCGCGGCGACGTCCGGTCAAGGCGTCGCGATTTCTCTCGGCCGCCTCGATCGCGCCAGGGAGCGGCGAAATCACGCGCTCTAGTTCGGCTGCGCTCGCGCCTTTGCTCGCGCATAATTTTTGCGCGGTTTCGAGCGTCTGAGTTAATGGAGGGGATGCTTTTTCGACCACGATTTGATTTCCTTTTTTCATCTCGGACAGCGCGAATAAAGAGCGCGGGATTGGTTTCCTTGACCGGAGCACATCATTGAGGAGCCGGAGAAAACCTTACCGTTGTCGGGCTTCCCGCTTCGCCCTCTGCAAGTCTCCTCAATTCGTTTTGCGACGCCGGCGGCGACATTGATTTAGTCGCGCGCTGTCCGGCATATCGCATCGAGCGCGCCTATTTTCTTCGCGCGTCCACGATATTCACGACAGCGGCGCCGGGCGTAGCGGCCGCCAATTCTCGCAGCGTCCGCCGCGCGGCGTCCGGCGAAAGTTCCGTGTTGAGCGCGAGCTCGATCGCCGCGCGCTCTCTGCCGACCGCTTCGGATGCAAGGACAATCTCGCGAAAGCGCGTCCGCTCGCTCGCCAGGCCCCGCGCAAAATCCAAATCGCTCATGGATAGCTCCGCTCTCCTCCAACCATCGGCGATAGTGACGAACTTCCCCTCTTTTCGCACTGAGGCAAAGAGCACAATGAACCAAGCAAAGTGGACAAACGTCACACGTAAAGAGCGCCGATCGCAGACTGATGAACATGCAGGCGACCGCCGACGCGCACGCACACCCCTTTGCGCCATGCCTTCCTGCGCACGGCGGCCTTGCTCACGCCGATCATTTTCGCAACGCTGGCGATCGGGACTAGATCGCTCGCGATATTAGTCGGCGCCGACGCTCGTCCTAGCAGGCGCAAGGCGCGACAGCTTTCGAGTTGAGCATTGCCCGCGTCGATTTGCGCCCTGCCCGCCTCGATCATGGCGCGGGCCGCGAGCTCCAAACCGTCGACATGCGTGAAGAATTCAACGTCGCTAGAACACGCGGGCGCGCTCGGCGTTTCCAATACCTCGCGCGCGCAATCTCGCGGATCCGCCGTCATGGGAAGTCGTCCCTTTGCGAAGCCGGCGCGTCGCTCTCGCGCACGCGGGAAATATTGATCACGCGCACGCCCGAATGTTTTCGCTCGATCGTGATTCCCTTCCCGCGCAACAGCGGCGCGCAACGTTCAAGGCAATTGCCGATGGCTTGCGCGGTCTTTGGCCATACGCGCATCTGCCGCGTCGTCTCGCCGACAACCAGCCCAAGTTTATTGAGCAATTCTGTCGCCGTTCCGCTCCAAAAATACGAACATTCCTGGACCATGAAATCACGAATCGCCACGGCGATAATATCGCTCTCGAAAGCCGCCTCGGCGTTATCCCTACGATTGCTCGCGTAGGCACGCGAGAATGTTCCGGCCTCCCAACCAAGGCCCGGCTCCGCCGCCCGCGTCCATTTTTCAAAGTCCGCCATGCGCCCGGAGCGCGCGAGTTTTGTTGTCCCGATGTTGCGCAAGGCGGAAGAGAGCGCGGCGCATATGGCGCCCAAAACATAAGGGCGCGCCCGTTCCCATTCCTCGTCGAGATCGTCTTCGGGGCGGCGCTTGTCTTCGGGAATGGTCGCCAGCCGCACGATGATCGCGCGCTCGTTTAAATCGGGGCGATCGGCGAGCGATGGAATCCCGTTGACGATGATCGGCCGGGCGCCGTCGAAAATATTTTCGTCTTTGTCGGTGTGAAGGGCGCGGACCGCGAAGCCGCCGCCCGTCGAGAGCCGGCACAGGCCATCGGATAATTCCGGCGAAACGTGGGAGAGATTATCAAGCGCGATCAAATGCGAATTTTGCGCCGTGACGATCAAGGCCTGTTCGTCCTTGGGCGGCCCCTGGATAGGCGGCGAGGATGGATCGAGCAGGCTGCGCAGCCGTCGCGCGAAGCTCGACTTTCCCGAACCCTGTTCGCCGTTCAAGACTAAGATCGGATAAGGACCGCGCTCGCGAAACGACGCGACCAGCCAGGCGACGATAAGAAGAAAATCGTCGTCGTGAGCGACATTGGCGAAAGGGCGGAAAATCTCGCCGATCGAATAGCCGCCGAGCGGCGAGCACAAGGCGCGCATCCGCGGGGAACGCACGAAAGGCAAATCATGCGCGTCGAGGAGCTTGCGGCCCGTCGCGGTGATCTTGACGGCGCGCCATTCCGCATCGGCGAGATCGATGTAGAGACAACCGTCGCGCGCGCCGACGCGGCGCCATGGCGCGCGCTGTTCGCCTTCACTGACGGCGCGGGCCTCTAGCACGCGCGTCACGTCTTCGAGCGCCTGGCCGCCCGGCACAACCCCATGCGCCTCATAGGCGCGTGACGAGAGAAAACGGCGAAACGCCGAACAGCGGAGCGACCAGGTCTCCATATGATCCTTGACCGGAAAGGTTACGAAGCCCTCGTAATCAGGCCCATGCCACAGCACGCAATCCCGCGTGAGCTCCATGAACACGTCGCGCTGGCGCGCGCGCCGCTCTTTCTTTTGTTTCCCCTTTTTCGCGCTCTCCGCCGCGGGCCTTTCGATCGGTTCGGCGGCGCCGACGAGATCGAGCGCGCGGGCCGGCGTCCAGCCCTGCGCCTCGGCGTCGGCGGCGTCCCATCCTTCCTTGACGCCGCCCGGCGTCGCGACGATCGCCACAGACGCGGCGCCGGCGGCGTAGCAGAACGCGGCGACGGCGCGGGCATATTCGAGGCCCGGTTCGTCGGCATCGCGCCAGACAGTCACATCGCGCCCGCGCAAGGCGCTCCAATCGGCCTTGGCGGCGCTTTTCGAGCCGTTGGGCGAGGTGACGCACACGAAATCCGGCAGCAGCCGCGAGGCGGCGTCCGCCGATTTCTCGCCTTCGCAGACGACGATAAAGGCGGAGGGCCGCTCGGCGAGACGATCGAGCCCATAGAGCGGACGCGGGACCGGCCAAGCCTCCCAACGCCACACCGGCGCGCCGCCCTCGGCCGGCGCGTAGAGCGCGAGCGGGCGGAATTGCTTTCCGTCCGCGCCATCGAAGCGCAAGACATAGCCGAGCACGTCGCCGGACGCGGCGCGATAGG
>PLAI01000366.1 GCA_003134075.1 Methylocystaceae bacterium
GCAGCAGCGCGTCGCCATCGCCAGGGCGCTGATAAACGGCCCGAGCGTGTTGTTCGCCGACGAACCCACCGGCAATCTCGACACCAAGACCTCGCATGAGATCATGGAGACGCTGGTCGCGCTCAACCACGATCAGGGCGTGACGATCATCGTCGTCACCCATGAATCCGATATCGCGGCCTACGCCGGGCGGGTCATCACCATGCGCGATGGGCTGATCATCTCGGACGAGCGCCACCAATCCGTGGCCGCGCCGGCGGGTTCGGCCCAATCCGCGAGCGCGGCGGACGCATCGGCGGCGGCGCTGATTTTTCATCCGCGAGACAGCGCCGCGACGGGCGCGGGCCGCGTTTCGACGCTGGCCTTCGCGTCGATGATCGTCTCCGCCGCGATACAGGCGATCGGACGCAACAAGCTGCGCTCGGCGCTGACCATGCTCGGCGTGTTCATCGGCGTCGCCGCGCTGATCGCCATGGTGGCGGTCGGCAGTGGCGCGAACGCGGCGGTGCGCAAGCAGATCGAGAGTCTCGGCACCAATCTCGCGGTCGTTCTTCCGGGCGCCGTGCTGACCGGCGGCGCGCGGGCGGGCTTTGGCAGCGCCTCGACGCTGACGGTCGCCGACGCGCAGGCGATCCGCCGCGAGGCGACGACGGTCGCGCTGGTCGCCTATCTGATGCGTCAGATGGGCCAGGTGCAGATGGGCAATCAGAACTGGACCACCAATATTCAGGCGGTGTCCGTCAATTATCCGCCCGTCACCAATTGGACCATCGAGTCCGGCCGCGGCATCACCCAGGAGGACGAAAAGAGCGCCGCCCTCGTCGTGGTGATTGGCCGAACGGTCCAAAAGCAGCTATTCGCTCATGGCGAGAATCCGCTTGGCGCGACTATTCTGATCAAGGGCTTTCCGTTGCGCGTCGTCGGCGTGCTTAGCCCCAAGGGGCAGAGCATGTGGGGCCAGGATCAGGACGATCTGGTGATGATCCCGTTCAAGACCGGCGAGGAAAAAGTGCTTGGCGTCGCCTCGCCGAACCAGGCGACGAATTTGACGGCGCTTTATCCGCCGGCTCCCAATCCGTTCAACCTGCAACCGCGCCTCACCGGCTATGTCAATTCGATCTATGTCCAGGCCACGGGGCAGGACAGGATTTTGACGTCGATCGCCGAAATCGACCGCATTCTGACCCGCCGCCACCGCATCAAGCCGACCGACATAAAGGATTTCGACATCCGCAACCTCAGCCAGATCGCCGAGACCGCCGAGGGCAGCAGCCGCGTCATGGCGATCCTGCTGGCCATCGTCGCCTCGATCTCGCTGCTCGTCGGCGGCATCGGCATCATGAATATTCTGCTGGTCTCCGTCACCGAGCGCACGCGCGAGATCGGCCTGCGCATGGCGGTCGGGGCGCAACGCATGCATGTGCTGATGCAGTTCTTGGCGGAGGCCGTGCTCATCAGCGTCAGCGGCGGCGTCGCCGGCATTGTCGCGGGCGTCGTGATCTCGGAAATCATCGCGCTGTTTTCCCAATGGTCGTCGCCAGTGTCGCTCGGCGCGATCGTGATAGGCTTCGCATTCTCCGCCGCGGTGGGGATATTCTTCGGCTATTATCCCGCGCAAAAAGCGGCTCGGCTCGATCCGATCCAGGCGCTGCGCTATGAGTGAGGACCGCATGAAAACAGCATCACTATTGCTCGCCTTAATGCTCGCTTGCGGCGCGGCCCCTCTCGCGCGGGCCGAGGAAGGCCAGAGCGACCTCGTCGCCGCCGGCCATGATTTCGCGCTCAAGGTCTGCGCGGCCTGCCATGTCGTGGCCGCGGACCAGATATCGCCGCCGATCCTGAAGCCGCCCGCGCCGAGCTTCGTGGCGATCGTCAAGCATGGCGACGTGTCCGAGGCCTCGCTGCGAAAGCTCTTGAGCACGCCGCACGGCAATCTCGGACGGAGCGCCAAAATGCCCAATCCTCAGCTCGCCGATTTTCAAATCGACAAAGTCGTCGCTTATCTTCTCAGCTTGAAGAGCGGCAAGGACTCCGCCAAATAAAGCGACGAAACAGGAGATGCGCCTTGGACGATAGATCGTTCGATCAAACGGCGGAAGCCAAGACAGAGGCCGGCGCGCGCTATATCCGCTTCTTCAGCGAGATCGGCATCGAGGACGTTCCGCTCGTCGGCGGCAAGAACGCCTCGCTCGGCGAGATGTTCCGGGAGCTGACGCCCAAGGGCATCGCCGTTCCCAATGGCTTCGCGATCACCGCCGAGGCCTATCGCCATGCGCTCGAGACCGCCGGCGCTTGGCCGGCGTTGAAAGAGACGCTCGTCGGACTCGATGTTTCCGATGTCGACGATCTGGCGCGCCGCGCCGCGCGGGCGCGCGAGATCGTCTACGCCGCCGCCTTGCCCGCCGATCTCGACGCGCAAATCCGCGAGGCGCTGGCGCGATTGACCGCGGAATATGGCTCCAAGCTTAGCGTCGCGATCCGCTCGTCGGCGACGGCGGAGGATTTGCCGAGCGCCAGCTTCGCCGGACAACACGACAGCTATCTCAACGTGCGCGGCGAAGCCAACGTGCTCGACGCGGTGCGTCACTGTTTCGCGAGCCTGTTCACCGATCGGGCGATTCGATATCGCGTCGACAATGGCTTCGATCATTTCAAGGTGTTCAATTCCGTCGGCGTCATGAAGATGGTTCGCTCGGACCTCGCCTCGTCCGGCGTCATCTTCACGATCGACACCGAGACCGGCTTCGAGGATGTCGTGTTCATCACCGGCGCGCTCGGCCTTGGCGAAAACGTGGTGCAGGGCGCCGTCGATCCCGACGAGTTCTATGTGTTCAAGCCGACCTACCGCGCGGGGAAAAAGGCGGTGCTGAAGCGAACGCTTGGCGGAAAGAAAATCAAGATGATTTTCTCGCAAGGCGGGCGCGTCACGACCCGCAACGTCCCGACCGATCGCAAGGAGCAGCAGAAGTTCTGCCTCACGGACGCTGAAGTGCTCGCGCTCGCCGGCCAGGCCATCGCGATCGAGGAGCATTACAGCGCCAAGGCGGGCGTCCACCGTCCGATGGACGTGGAATGGGCCAAGGACGGCTTGGACGGGCGGCTCTACATCGTGCAGGCGCGGCCGGAAACCGTGGCGTCGCGCCGCGATCGCAGTTTTATCGAGGAATATCGGATCGAGAAGCACGGCCCGGTCAGGATCGAAGGCCGCGCGGTCGGCGCCAAAATCGCTTTCGGCAAGGCGCGGGTCATCGAACATTTGAGCGAATTGTCGCAATTCCTGCCCGGCGAGATTCTTGTCGCCGACACCACCTCGCCCGATTGGGGCACGGTGATGAAAATCGCCGCCGGCATCGTCACCAATCGCGGCGGACGCACCTGCCACGCGGCGATCGTCGCGCGCGAAATCGGCATTCCCGCGATTGTCGGAACCGACGCCGCGACGCGCGCGATCCGCACGGGCGAGATGATCTCCGTTTGTTGCGCCGAGGGCGACGTCGGCAAGGTCTATGAGGGCGAGATCGAGTTTTCGATCGAGAAGACCGATCTGTCCAATCTGCCGCGGCCCGCGACGCATGTGATGATGAATGTCGGCAATCCCGAAAGCGCCTTCGGGCTTTCCGCGTTGCCCAATGACGGGGTGGGCCTCGCCCGCATGGAGTTCATTATCACCGACTCCATCAAGGCGCATCCGATGGCGCTCATTCATCCCGAAAGGATCAAGGACGCGCGCGAGCGCGCCGAGATCGAACGGCTGACCGAATATTACGCGAGCCCCAGCGAATTCTTCACGCAGCGCCTATCCGAAGGCGTCGCGACCATCGCCGCCGCCTTCTATCCAAAGCCGGTCGTCGTTCGCATGTCGGACTTCAAGACCAATGAATACGCGACGCTGCTCGGCGGTCGCGCGTTCGAGCCGGTCGAAGCCAATCCGATGATCGGCTTTCGTGGGGCGTCGCGCTATGCCCATCCGGCCTATGCGGAGGGCTTCGCGCTCGAATGCGCGGCGATGAAGCGCGTGCGCGACGAGATGGGATTCGTCAATGTCAAACTGATGATCCCGTTCTGTCGGCGCGTCGAGGAAGCGGAGCGCGTCGTCTCGTTGATGCGGGATTTGGGTCTGGAGCGCGGCAAGGACAGCCTCGAAATTTACGTGATGTGCGAAATTCCCAACAATGTGGTGCTGATCGACGAATTCGCCAAGCATTTCGACGGATTCTCGATCGGCTCCAACGATCTCACGCAGCTCACGCTCGGCGTCGACCGTGATTCGGAAATCGTCGCCTTCGATTTCGACGAGCGCGACGAGGGCGTGAAGGCGATGATCCGTCTCGCCGTCGAAGGCGCGCGGCGTAATGGGCGGCACTGCGGCATCTGCGGCCAGGCGCCCTCGGATTATCCTGAAATCGCCGAGTTTCTGGTGCGGCTCGGCATAGACTCGATCAGCCTCAATCCCGACACGGTGCTGCGCGCGACGACGCGCATTCTCGAACTGGAGCGCTCGCTCGGCCGGGACCGGCGATGAGCGACGCGCCGACGCTGACGAAGACCCTGCTCAACGGCGTGAGGCTCAACTGCCCCAGTTGCGGCGCCGGCGGGATTTTCGCGAGCTATCTCAAGCGGCGCGACGCCTGCCCGCATTGCGGCGAGAGCTTTGTCGGCCTCGACGCCGACGACGGCCCGGCGTGGCTGACCATCGGCATCGCCGCGCATATCGTCGTGCCGTTGCTGATCTTCCTGGAGCGCCGCGAATGGCTCGGCTATTACGCCGAGTTTCTCGTCGTGGTAGTCGCGACGGTCGCCATTGTGTTGCTCGTTCTTCCGCGCTCGAAGGGCTTCTGGATTTCGATTCTCTGGTGGAACTCCAAACCGAGAGACTGATAGCGTCCGAAATGAACCTTTTCCCCTGGGCCTGGGCCGCCTTCACGTTGACGGCGGCGGCCAGCCAGACTTTGCGCAACGCGGTGCAGCACGATCTCGTCCAGCACATCGGCGCGCGCAACGCGACATTCGTGCGCTTCCTGTTCGGCTTTCCCTTCTCCTTGAGCTTTCTCGCGCTGGCGTGCCTCGCGACGGGCGCGCTCGCGCCCATGCCGAGCGCGACCGCGCTTTTTTACGTCGCGTTCGCGTCGGCGGCGCAGGTTCTCGCGACGGCGCTGATGCTGCTGGCCATGCGGGAAAATTCCTTCGTCGTCGCAACGGCCCTGACCAAGACCGAGGCCGTCCAGATCGTCGCTTTCGGCATGGTGTTTCTGGGCGATTCCGCGACGCCGGCGCTGTTGCTCGCGGTGACGCTCGCGACGCTCGGCGTCTTCGTGCTCGCTTTTCCGCGCGTATCGATTTTCATTCGGCGCGACGCGCGGTCCAACTGGCGGGCCGCCGGCTACGGACTGGCTTCGGCGGCGGCCTTCGGATTGTCGACGGTCGCTTTTCGCGCCGGCGTTCTGGCGCTCGGCGGCGCGTCCTTCGTCGTCGCGGCGGCCGAGGAGCTGACGCTGGCGCTCACCCTGCAAACGCTCGTCATCTTGTGCTGGCTCGCCTTCGCCGATCGCGCCGGGCTCGCGGCGATCGCGCGCGAATGGCGCTCGTCGCTGTCGGCGGGATTTCTCGGCGCCTTCGCGACGCAGTTCTGGTTCCTGGCCCTCGCTTTGGAGAGCGCGGCGCGGGTGCGCACGCTGGGCCTCGCGGAGGTGATCTTCGCGCAGCTCATCACCCACCGCTTCTTCGCGCAACGGACAAGCGGACGCGAAGCCTTGGGGATTCTCCTCATACTGGCGGGCGTGGCGCTCGCGCTCAACGGCGGATGACGCTTGCCTTCGCGGCGCGTTAGGCGGTACACGGCGGCGACCCTTGGCCGACCCTTGGCCTGTGTCGCCGGGTGGAGCGGAAATTGAACGAAACATCCTCGCCTGTAAGACTCTTGCTCGTCGTCGCGGCGGCGCTGGTCGACGCCGACGGCCGCGTGCTGCTCGCGCAGCGCCCGCCGGGCAAGCAGCTCGCGGGCCTGTGGGAATTTCCCGGCGGCAAGATCGACGCCGGCGAGCGGCCCGAGCAGGCGCTGGCGCGCGAACTTGGCGAGGAGCTTGGCATAGACGCCTGCGTCTCCTGCATGCAGCCGCTTGCATTCGCCAGCCATGCCTATGAGGATTTTCACCTGTTGATGCCGCTGTTCGTCTGCCGGCGCTGGGACGGGCTCGTGTCGCCGCGGGAAGGGCAGGCGCTGCATTGGGCGCGCCCGCGCGACTTGCGCAAATTCCCGATGCCGCCCGCCGACGCGCCGCTGATCGACCCGCTGATCGCGCTGCTCGGCTAGTTTTTTCCGGCGGCGCCGTTTTTCTGCGATAATCATCGCCCGGCGCGGGGAGCCGAACTATCTAGACCAGATGTTCGCCAAGCGGGTTCGGCGAAGAGGCCTTGGCCCGACGATCAGCCACGAAGCCGGGGTGGCGCTAAATCGAAAATCAAGGCGCGGATTGGAATCGCATGAACTACATTCGTGTCCAATGGCTTCACGAGACCCCTGAGGCCCCGGTTTTGGCCGTCAGCGAACTCGATGACCATCGATGGGAGAGGCGCAAGGTCGAGGTGTTCGCGGATGGCTCGAAAGGCTATGCGATGAAGGGCGAGGAGCGCGGTGGAACGCGTCTGGGACTTGTCCCGCTACCCCCTTTCGATGAAATCGCCGCCGATCCACAGTTCCTCCCCGAGGAAATTACCGAGGAGGAATTTGAAGCGGTCTGGAGAGCCCGGCTCGAAACCGGCGTGCCCGGACTCAATTGATCCGCTTGATTCTTTTGACGCGTTTTCTGAACCCGAAGCAGTAACCGGCAATCCTGAAAACATTCCGCGTTGTTGGAGAGAAGCTTGACGAAACAAGAAAATCCATCGGTCACGGCGGCGCATCGGCGCCCCTTCGACGAACGTTTCGGCGCGGGCAAGAAGCTCCGCGACGCGGTCTCGCGCGAGAGTCTCGCGGAGTTCTCGGTCGGGGATCGCGATCCCATCGCCATTTTCGACGAGACCAACAAGGGCCGGCTGCCGAGCCTCATACCGATCCGCCGACAGCGCATGTCGCAGTCGCCCTTCGCGTTTTTGCGCGGCGCGGCGGCCCTCATGGCCGTCGACCTCGCGCGCCAGCCCAGCCCCGGCATAAATCTACAGGCCTGCGGCGATTGCCATTTGATGAATTTCGGCGCCTTTCTCTCGCCGGAAGGCAACGCGCTATTCGACATCAACGATTTCGACGAGTCGCTGCCCGACGTCGATTTCACCGCCGATCTCAAGCGGCTCGCCGCCAGTTTCGCGGTGGCGGCGCTGGCGGCCGGCGACAGCGAAAAGTCGGCGCGGCGCATCGCCAAGAACGTGGCGCTGGCCTATAGCGAGCGCATGGCGAAACTTGCCCGCCTTTCGCCGCTGGAGGCCTGGCAATCGCGGATAAATCTGACGCAGGAAGGCGAGGGACTGTTCGACGCCGACCTCGCCAAGAAGCTTCGGCTCGCCGCCGCGCAAAAACCCGCCGACCGCCAAGAGGACGCCAATTTTCCTCATATCGCGCGCGACGCCGCGACCGGCGCCTGGCGGATAAAGGACAATCCGCCGCTGATCTATCATGTGCCAGAAAAGGAAGACCCGTCCATTCACGTGGACATTCCGGCGGTGTTCACCGGCGTGGTGGACACTCTTGCGCCGGAGATCGCGACCCTGCTCGCGCGCTACAAACTGGCGGATTCGGCCTTCAAGGTGGTGGGCGTCGGCAGCGTCGGCACTTATTGCGCGATCGGACTGTTCGTGACGACGGACGGCGACCCGCTGTTCCTGCAGATCAAGGAGGCGCTCCCTTCCGCGATGGAGCGCCTGCATGTGAAGCCCTGGCAGGGCCAACAGGGAGCACGCGTCGTTTCCGGCCAGCGCATCATGCAAGCGGCGACCGATCTGTTCCTGGGCTGGACGACCGACTCGGCGTCGGGCCGGCAGTTTTACGTGCGCCACCTGAAGAATCGCCGGCTCGGCTCGATCGCCGAATTGCTGGAGACGAAGGCGCTGCCGCAATACGCGACGCTGTGCGGACGCACGCTGGCGCGCGCCCACGCGCGCTCCGCCGACGCCGCGACGATATGGGGCTACATGGGCCGCAACGAGGTCTTCGCGGATGCGATCGCGTCCTTCGCGATGCTCTACGCCGCGCAAAACAAAAAGGATTTCGCGGCCTTCGTGGCGGCGGAGGGCGAGACGGCGTCTTCCGGGCAGGCGCGGGCCGCGCGGCCCGCGTGACGGCGGCTCGCCCTCGGGCCGCCCTTGGCCGGGCGTCGCCGCGAACACCGGTTAGCGCGCGAAAACGCCTCATCCTTTCGCACCGCGGCGCGACCGTCGTCTTGACATCGCTGCGTCTCCCGCGTCGACTATGGACCAACGCATGGCCTGCGTGATTCTCTGGGGGAGGCGTGACGATGCCGCGGCCGGGAAAATGGTGGATCGGATTGCCGATTCTCGCCGGGATTATTTATCTCGCCGGGGATACGCTGACGCGGCGGATCGAGCTCGACCTCTCAAATCGCGCCGCCCAACTTCTCGCTGAGGAGAAAAGCGCGTTGGACGGCGCCGAAGTCGTCGCGAACGGGCGCGATATTGTTATTTCCGGGGTCGTGCTGTCGGCGCCGGGGCGCGATAAGGCGCTGCTCGCGATTGGCCAAATGGACGGCGCGCGCGCCACGTTAGACCGGACGAGGCCCGTCGAAACCGTTCATCCCTTCGCTCTCAAGATGGAGCGCAAAGGGCTACGCGTGACGTTGGAAGGCGATATTCCGCCGGGCGGCGAACGCGACAGGCTTCGCAAGGAGCTGATTGTTCAAGGTCTCGAGATTATCGACCATAGCCGTTACGCCGAGGGCGCGCCGGCGGTGTTCCCCGAACTCGCGGGGTTCGCGGCGCGGCGCCTCGCGGAAATGGACCCCGGCGTCGCGATGCTGAGCGACAACGCGCTTTCGCTGATGGGCGACGCGCTGCCCGAGATCGATCTGGAAAAACTGATCGCGGCGGCGAAATCGCCCCCCGAGGGCGCGCGGATCGAAAAGATGGAAATCTATCCGCCGCGCGTGTCGCCTTATGGTTGGAGCGCCGCGCGCAAGGGCGAGATGATCGCGTTGGAGGGCTTTGTTCCCAGCGGCGAAGCGCGCGCGCAGGTCATCGAGAAGGCCGGGGCGATCGCGGCGGGCGCCGCGGTGAGCGACGCGATGCGGATCGGCTCCGGCGCGCCGCCCGGAGATTTTCTCGGCGCCGTCGATGTCGCGTTGGCCGAGCTCGGCAAATTGGCGAGCGGCAAGGTCGCCCTGAACGACGCCGGTCTGAGCGTCGAAGGCGCCGGCAGGACCAATGTCCTCGCCGCGACGATCGAGGAGGACGCCAAGGCGACACTGCCGCGCGGATTC
Organism: Methylocystaceae bacterium; assembly: GCA_003134075.1. GTDB lineage: Bacteria > Pseudomonadota > Alphaproteobacteria > Rhizobiales > Beijerinckiaceae > Methylocystis. Next base: position 9,423 of record PLAI01000366.1, read on the forward strand.
TCTTTAACGAAGATCGAGGTCGTCGACGGGGCGGCGTCGCCCTACGTCTTCGCCGCGACGCTCAAGGACGGAACGCTGACGCTGACGGGTTATGTCCCCGACGCCGCCGCGCGTGAAGAGATTCGCGCGGTCGCGA
>PLAI01000264.1 GCA_003134075.1 Methylocystaceae bacterium
GCGAATCGGCGCGACGAGGCGGTTGGCGAAATCCAGTCCGACCCAGATCGACGACAGCAGCATGATCGTCGTTAGCAGCGCGTACATCGTGACGAAGGCGCGTTTCACCGTGACCCCGTATGCTTCATAGGCGTCGTAATTGTTGATGAGTATTTCCGCCTGTTGCGGAAATTCGACCGCGAAGGGGTCTATCGCGCGCGTGACATAGAGAAAAGTGTCGGGAGAGGAGCTGAGCGCGCGCAGCGCGACGAACGTTTTGTCGTCGTCGATCAGCAGACACAGACGTTCGCCCTTGCGCGCGTTCTCGAATTCCGACAAGGGCGGCGCGATGATGATGGCGGCCGAAGCGCCGGATACATCGACGCGGTCGAGAATTTCGCCGCTTGGCTTGATCAGCGCCGCCGCCGAAAAATCCAGAAATTTCGCCCGCGAGGCGAAAAATTCGTGGAACTTGGAGCGGTCGACCATGAAGGTCAGGGCGCGGTCGAGGTCATAGGCCGAAAGCTGCGCCTCCTGCAGCAGGGCGCCGCATTGCGTCTCGCGGAACACGCGCGCGGCCTCGGCCGTGTTGTGCACGAAGCCCTTCACATTGGACATGAAGGCGGGATTGAGCGCGCGCTCCAGGCTGACCGAGCCGACCACCGCCAGCACCAGGGCGGGAACAAGGGCGATGACCGAGAAGAAGGCCACGGTGCGCACATGCAGCCGCGCCGCGGCCTCCCCGGCGCGCCATGCCTTGAAGAGGGTCCACGACTGGCGGAACACCATGCCGGCCAGCAGGACCAGCGCGGCGCCGTCGACGCCATAAAGCATCAGCAGCCTGTCGCCGGTCGGCGCGATCGGCCCCAACTCGGCCATCACCAGAAATGTCGCCAAGGCGCAGGCGACCGCGATCACCACCACGATCGGGCCGATCCAGGGCCTGAACGATCGCTTCTGCGGGGGCGCCGCCCCCCCTTCGCTTGTTTCTCCGGAAACGGACATAGGTCTCTATAAGCCGGGCCGCGAGCGCCGGCAATAAAAGCGCGACTCGCTTCTTCCCGGCTTATTCGTCGCGGCGGTAGAGCGTCCAGGCGAAGCCCGAGAGCCCCCAGGCCGGAAAGCTTTCATCGCGTTGGTAGATGGTTGGACAAGCGGCCGGGCCGGCGGTCTTTCGCGCGGGGAGATCCAGCGGCGCGCCCGGCATCGCGACCGAGATGAGCCAATCCGGCGCCTTGGCGCACCAGTCCTGCTCGAGAACGCGCGTCGCGGCGACTCCGGCGCGATCCGCCTCATATTCCACGACCGCCCTTGTTTCACCCATGGCGAAATCGGCGGCGTAGGTCACCGGACCGCGCTCGCTCATTCGCTTGAAGGCCGCGACATAAGCGCCGCGCCCCAAGGAGAGGAAGCTCGCAAGATTGGACGCCTGTCCCGCGACGATCAGCGCGAGAATCGCGATCGACGCGCCGCAAGCCGCGCCCTTGCGGCTCCATAGCGCGGCGAGACCGTCGCTTGTCAGCAGCAGCAGGCCGATCGCCGCGGTCAAATGAAAACGTGGATAAAACTGGCTGGGCAGGCGCAGCGCGACATGCGCCAGCGGCAGCCCGAAAATGGCGATCGCCGGAAACCAGCGCCGCCCCGCGGGAACGAGCGCCAGCATCGCCAGGGCGAAAGCGGCGGCGACGGCGACGACGGCCGCGTCGTCCATCGCCTGGGGAAGGCCGAGCACGGTCCGCGCTACGCCGGAGAGTCCTTGGCCGAGCAACGCGAAGGTGAAGCGCTCCATCGCGCCGACGCGGAAATCGGGCGCGAAGGCGCCATGCACGAATAAGCCGACGGCCGGAAGCGTCGCGGCCGCCGCCGCGAGGCCTATTGGCAGGGAGCGCCGCAGCGCCGCCCGCGATCCATCGCCGCGCGACCAGGATCGCGCGAAAAAACTCGCGCAAAGCGCGGCGGTCGCCTCGACCATGGTGAGATGGAAGAAGGTTCCGACGCAAATCGCCGCGGCGAAGATAATGGTGTTCTTCGTCCTGGCTTCGCCGTCGAGAATCGCCAGCAGCGCGTCATAGGCGACGAGGACGGCGAGGATCATGCCGGCATAGCCGCGCGCCTCGGAGCCGTAGTGCACGAAGAAATAGCCGATCGCCATGAGCAGCGCGGCGATGGCGCCGGAGGCCTCGCTAAAGCGCCGGCCGACGGCCCTCGCCGCGAGAATGCCCAATGTCCCTAGCAAAATCGCCGGCAGCCGCATCAGCAGGATGGGCGCGTCAGGACCAATGAGCCAGATCCAGGCGGAATTAAAAAAATGATTGTTGTCGTGATGGACCTTGAAAAACACGTCGCCGAGCGAATTGATCGGCTCAAGCAGCCGCAAGGTCCAGATTTCGTCAAGCCACAAATCGCCCTTCGCCGCGACGAGACGCAGGCAAAGCCCCGCCGCGACCGCGAGAACGACAAGGCCGACAGGGTTCGCGCGCGCCAGCGCCGCTTGCAAGGGAGCCGTCGGCGGGGAACGAGATGGCGCGACGGGGTTTTTCAGCAAATTCATGAGCCAGCATTCGACGCGCGCAAGGCGCGGGCGCGCCTTGCCGATCCGCAAGCTAAAAGACCCAGATTGACAATTTGTGTATGGTTCGGCGGTCGCGCCCCTACCTCGGCAGCCGCATCAACCTGATTTCGAGATCGTTGACCTTCTTGCGCAGGGTGTTGCGGTTGAGGCCGAGCAGTTCCGCCGCCTTGATCTGGTTGCCGCGCGTCGCCGACAGAGCCGCCGAGATCAGCGGAATTTCGATCTCTCTGATAATGCGGTGATACAGCCCTGGCGGTGGCAGGCTGTCGCCGCAATCGCGAAACAGTTTGGCGAGATGTTGTTCGACCGAGGCGGAAAGAGTCATCCCGCTTTCCAGCTCCGTATCCGGCGCCGGTCGACTGCCCATCGCGAGCTTTTCGGGCGCGCGCGGGTTATCATGGTTGAGTTCCACCTCGATGAGCTGTTCGGAGACGACCTCCTGCGGATGCAGCGCCGTCAGGCGGCGGATCAAATTCTCCAATTCGCGGATATTGCCGGGCCAGCGATAGCGCTTCATTCGGTCGAGCGCCGCCTGTTCGATATATTTTTGCGGCAGACCCTCGCTCACCGCGACCTTGAAGAAGTGATTGACGAGGTCCGGAATGTCCTCGGCGCGCTCGCGCAGCGGCGGCAGCCGCAGCGGCACGACATTGAGCCGGAAATAAAGATCCTCGCGGAACAGGCCCTGCTGGATGAGAATCCGCAGATCCTTGTTGGTGGCGGCGACGATGCGGACATTGGTCTTGATCGGCGTGCGCCCGCCGACCGTAGTGTATTCGCCCTGCTGCAACACGCGCAGCAAACGGGTTTGCGCCTCCATCGGCATGTCGCCGATTTCGTC
>PLAI01000216.1 GCA_003134075.1 Methylocystaceae bacterium
ACAAGGCGCGCATCAAGATCCTCGTGCACGAGACCGGCATCGAGGAGATAAAGGCGCAGATCGAAGCCGAGTTCGCCGCGATGGACCGCTCGCCGTTCAAGCATGACGAAGAGGAATTCGCCCGCATCGCCGGCTTTTTTGCGCCGCCTCCTTACGAAACCTTGCCGTCCGAGTCGGCGGCGCTGGAAGACGCCAAGCGCGCGAACGCCGCGTTCAGAGCCTTCGCGGAGGTCAATGTCCACGAGCATAAGACGCCCGGTTACGCCATCGTCACCGTGTCGCTAAAGCCCATTGGCGGCGTTCCCGGCGACGCGACTTCAGCGCAAATGCGCATGCTCGCAGACGCCAGCGAAAAATTCGGCTTTGGCGAATTGCGCGTCAGCCACGAGCAGAACATCATCCTGCCGCATGTGAAGAAGGATGACCTTTTCGCGCTGTGGCAGATGCTGGACGCGGCGGGATTGGCTACCGCCAACGCGGGGTTGCTGACCGATATCATATCCTGCCCCGGCCTCGATTATTGCGCGCTGGCGACGGCGCGTTCGATTCCGATCGCGCAGGCGATTTCCCGTCGCTTCTCGGACCCCGAGCGGCAACGCCTGATTGGAAAGCTCGGCATAAAGATTTCGGGCTGCATCAACGCTTGCGGCCATCACCACATCGGCGCGATCGGCATTCTCGGGCTCGAAAAAAAGGGCCAGGAATCCTATCAGATCACGCTGGGCGGCGATCCGTCGCTCTCGGCGGCGATCGGCGAATTGCTCGGCCCCGGCGTCACCGCCGATCAAGTGCCCGATGTAATCGAACATATTGTCGACTTCTATCTCGCGGAACGCCAGGGCGACGAGCGTTTCATCGACACATGGCGGCGGTTGGGCCACGCCCGCTTCAAGGACGTGCTGCGGCGGGAGGGCGAAGATGGCGCTGATATCTGACGGCAAATTCGTCGAGAACGACTGGCGCCACCTCGCCGACGAAGAAGATTTGCCGAAAGCCGGCAAGATCATCGTCTCGCGAAAGCGCTTGGACGAAGCTCTCGCGGCGTTGGCCGCCGACATGCCGCTGGGCGTGATCGTCGCCAACACGACCGATCCGGCCGATCTGGCGCCCCATTTTTCGCGGCTCGCCTTGATCGCCGTCGCCTTTCCGGCCTTCGCCGACGGGCGCGGCTTCTCGCTGGCGCGGCTGTTGCGGCGCGCCGGCTTCACCGGCGAATTGCGCGCCAGCGGACGCATTGTCGCGGATCAGTCCGTTCACGCGCGCCAATGCGGCTTCGACACCATCGAAATCCCCGCCGATCTCGCGGCGCGACAGGACGAGGCGCAATGGCGCGCGGCGTTCGGCGCCTATAGCGAGTTCTATCAACAGGGCTATGGAGCGCGGAGTTCGATCCTTGAACGCCGGAGAAAGGCGACATCATGAAACCGTCGCTCGCCGACGTGCTAGGGCCGCGCCTCGCGCCGCTCGATCTCGATCATCGTTTGCAATTGGTGCGCGAATTCGTGCCAGGCCGCATCATCTTCACCACGAGTTTCGGCATCGAGGATCAGTGGATCACTCACGTGATTTTCACGCGCGGCCTCGACATTGAAGTGGCGACGCTCGACACTGGGCGATTGTTTCCGCAAACCTACGATCTGTGGGAGCGCACCGAGGCGCGATACGCCCGCCGCATCGCCGCGGTCTACCCGCAAGCCGAGCCCTTGCAGAAGTGGGTGCGCGACAATGGCGTCAACGGCTTCTACAAATCGGTCGAAAACCGCAAGGCCTGCTGCCATTTGCGCAAGGTCGAGCCGTTGACGCGGCTGCTGGCGGGCGCCTCGGCCTGGATCACCGGGTTGCGCGCCGATCAATCCGCCGAGCGCGGAGCGTTCAACATCGTTGAATTCGACGCCGGCCACAAGCTACTCAAGGTCAATCCGCTGATCGACTATAGCCGCGAAAGAATCGTCGCCGCGACGGAGGAGTTCGACGTGCCGGTGAACGAACTGCACGCGCAAGGCTTTTTGTCGATCGGCTGCGCGCCCTGCACACGCGCCGTTCAGCCCGGCGAAAGCGAGCGCGCGGGCCGCTGGTGGTGGGAGGAAGACGCCAAGAAGGAATGCGGCCTGCACGTCGGCGAGGACGGCGTCTTGCGCCGCGGTCCCGCGCCGGCACGCGAGTCGGCGAAAACTGGCGAGGACGCGTGATGAGTTCGCTGGCGATCCGCAAACTCGGCCATCTCGACCGGCTCGAAGCCGAGAGCATTCATATCATGCGCGAGGTCGTCGCCGAGTGCGAACGTCCCGTGATGCTCTATTCCATCGGCAAGGATTCGGCGGTCATGCTGCATCTTGCGATGAAAGCGTTTTATCCCTCGAAGCCGCCGTTTCCACTGCTGCATGTCGACACGACATGGAAGTTCAAGGAAATGATCGCCTTTCGCGACCAGCGCGCCAAGGAGCTGGGCGTCGAACTGCTGGTGTATAGCAATCCCGCCGGCGTCGAGATGGGCATAAATCCCTTTGTGCACGGATCGAAACTGCACACCGAGATCATGAAGACCGAGGCGCTGAAGCAGGCGCTCGACAAATGGCGTTTTGACGCGGCCTTCGGGGGCGCGCGGCGCGACGAGGAAAAGTCGCGCGCCAAGGAGCGCGTGTTGTCTTTCCGCACGGCGCAGCATCGCTGGGATCCGAAGAACCAGCGCCCCGAGTTCTGGCGCCTTTACAACGCGCGCAAAGGCCCGGGCGAGAGTCTGCGGGTGTTTCCGCTGTCCAACTGGACCGAGGCCGATGTGTGGGACTACATCGCGCGCGAAAACATTCCCGTCGTGCCGCTCTATTTCGCCAAGCCGCGCCCGGTGGTGCGACGCGACGGCGCGCTGATCATGGTCGACGACGACCGCATGAAGCTACTGCCCGGCGAGGTCGTCGAAAAAAAGATGGTCCGCTTCCGCACGCTCGGCTGCTATCCGCTGACCGGCGCGATCGAGAGCACGGCGGCGACGCTGGACGCTATCATCGAGGAGATGCGCGTGAGCCGCTCGTCCGAGCGGCAGGGACGCTTGATCGACCACGACGGCGCGACCTCGATGGAACAAAAGAAACAAGAAGGATATTTTTAAATGCACGGCGGACCCGCGCCAACGCCGGAGACGACCTCCCATCGTCCCGCGACCGAAAAGCCGCTGTTGCGATTCATCACCTGCGGTTCGGTCGACGACGGCAAATCGACGCTGATCGGCCGGATGCTTTACGACGCCGGCCTCGCGCAGGATGATCTGCTCGAAACGCTCGAAAAGGACTCGAAGAAGCACGGCACGCAAGGCGAGGAACTCGATTTCGCGCTGCTGGTCGACGGCCTCGCCGCCGAGCGCGAGCAAGGCATCACGATCGACGTCGCCTATCGCTATTTCGCGACCGGCAAGCGCAAGTTCATCGTCGCCGACACGCCGGGGCACGAGCAATACACCCGCAACATGGCGACCGGCGCCTCGACCGCCGATCTCGCCGTGCTGCTGGTCGACGCGCGCAAGGGCATTCTCGCGCAGACGCAGCGCCACAGCGTGATCGTGTCGATGCTGGGCGTGCGCCACGTCGTCGTCGCGGTCAACAAGATGGACCTTGTGGACTACCGCGAGGAGGTGTTTCGCCAGATCGAAAGGGATTTTCGCGCCTTCGCCGAACATCTGCGCTTCGTGTCGATCTACGTGCTGCCGCTGGTCGCCAAGGACGGCGACAATCTCGTCAAAGCGGGCGCCAAAATGCCATGGTTCGACGGGCCGCCGTTGCTCGCTTACCTCGAAAGCGTCGCGCTCGAAGACGGCTCGATCATCGCGCCGTTCCGCTATCCCGTGCAATGGGTCAACCGTCCGAGCCACGATTTCCGGGGCTTCTCCGGCTTTATCTGCGGTGGCAACGTGCAGCCCGGCGACATCGTGCGCGTTCTGCCGCTCGGCCGCGACACGCAAGTCGCGCGCATCGTCACAGCGGACGGCGATCTCAAGAGCGCCGTGTGCGGCCAGTCGGTGACGTTGACGCTCACCGAGGAAATCGACATTTCGCGTGGCGATCTTCTGTGCTCGCCGGTCTCGCCGGCCAAGGTGGGCGACCGCGTGCAGGCGAGACTCCTGTGGCTGGTGCGCGAGCCGCTAACGCTCGGCAAGAGCTATCTGCTCAAGATCGGCGCGAAGACGACGCCCGCGAGCGTCAAAACGGTCACCGCGCGCATCGAGATCGAAACCGGCCTCGCGGCGCCCCTGCTCGCGGCGGACGAGACGCTCGCCTTCAACGCGATCGGCGAGGCGGAACTGACGCTCGACTCGGTCGTCGTCTGCGATCCCTATGTCGAAAACCGCGAGACCGGCGGCTTCATCCTTATCGATCGCATCACCAACGAGACGGTCGCGGTCGGCATGGTGACATCGGCGCAAAACTCGGAACGCGGCGCACCGACGCTGCTGGAGGCGAGCTATTCCTCGATGGAAGGCCTGCCGACGCCGCCAACGCCGCTGTTGCAAACGCGCCGCCGCAGCCTCGCCAAGGCGCTGTCCTGGCGCGTGCTGGGCAGCATTCTGACGTTCGTCGTCGTATTCGGCTTTACGCGAGACGTCGGCCTCGCGCTGGCGATCACCGCGACGGAAGCGGTGGCTAAGATCGCGCTCTATTATGCGCACGAGCAACTATGGTCGCGGTATAAATACGGGATGCGCGGCGGCGAGGAGAAGACGCCGGAGGATTTGGGGCTGTAGCGAGTTTGGCCGCTCTCCGTCGGGCCCGCCGCGCTCTTTCAAGCCAATCCAAGCGAATTTCTCTCGACAACACCCCTCTATCAGTGAGGCGTTTCCCCATATTGCGCTTTTGGCGCCGAAGTCCCATTGTCATAAGCGCGAGCATCGCAAGTCCCACGCTTATTGAGATAGATCAAAGCGAGAAAGAGTCATGAGCAGCGCCTTTATCCGCGAACAGGACGACATCGTGCGCGAGGACATCGCTGACCGGCCGGTCAGCGCCTATCGCAATCTCGTGACGCCGGAGGGCTACGCGCGAATCGAGGCGGAGTTGGCGCGTCAGCAAGCCGAGGTTCTGCGCGCGATGGCCGCCGATGATCAGCACGCGTTGGCCTTGGCGCAGCGCGAACTGCGCTATTGGACAGCGCGCCGGGGCAGCGCCGAGATCGTGCATCCGATCGCCGATAAGTCGCATGTGCGCTTTGGTCATCGCGTCGAGCTCCAGCTCGCCAACGGCGAGAAACGCTCCTTCAAAATCGTCGGCGAAGACGAGGCGGACCCCGCGAACGGCTTGCTGCCACACGTCGCGCCTCTCGCCACGGCGTTACTCGGCAAAAGCGTCGGGGATACGCTCGAGGCCATCCACGAGAAGGCGAAAATCTTGAAGATTAGCTAGCGACATCGCGATGTCGAACGTCAGCACCTGCCTCTGGTTTGGCAAAGATGCGGAGACCGCCGTCCGTTTCTATGTCTCTCTCGTGCCTAGCTCCAGCATCAAGCACATCCAGCGTTCGCCGGGGGCTTGGCCCGGCGGGGAAGCTGGCGACGTAATCCTTGTGACTTTCACACTCGGCGGTCAGAACTTCCAGGCGCTGAACGGCGGCGAGCCTGCCCATTATGGCACTGCCGCCTCCATCTCGATCGAGTGCGCCGACCAGGCGGAAGTGGATCGGCTGTGGACAGCGCTCACCGCCAATGGCGGCTCGGAAATCATGTGCGGGTGGCTACGCGACAGATGGGGCGTGCCCTGGCAAATCGTACCCGAGACTCTGCCGCGTCTACTGGCTGACCCTGATCCTGCCGTCTCGAGCCGGGTTTTCGCGGCGATGAAGGGTATGGTCAAGCTCGACATCGCTGCCCTGGGGCGCGCGGCCGCCGGATGAGGCGAATGCATCCTTGTCGCTTGCCCGGGACGATTTAGGTGACCTACGACGATTTCAACGCATTGTGCGGCGCTCTTCCAGCCACGAACCATGTGGTCCAATGGGGAAAATCGCATGTGTGGAAATTCGGCGACAAGGTTTTCGCCATTGGCGGCTGGGCGGACGCGGGACCGGCCTTCACCTTCAAGACGAGCGAAATCGCCTATGAAGCGCTAAAACAGCGGCCAGGTCTGCGCCCTGCCCCTTATCTCGCGTCTCGCGGGATGAAATGGATCCAGCATTTTGCCGAACCGGGACTCTCGGACGAGGAATTGAAAAGCCATATTCGTCAATCGCATCGGATCGTCTCATCAGGACTGATACTGTTTCCGGCTGACTGAC
>PLAI01000075.1 GCA_003134075.1 Methylocystaceae bacterium
TCGCCCAGTTCGAGCGGGAGGTGATTGGAGAGCGGGTGCGCGACAAGATCGCCGCGTCCAAGCGCAAGGGGATTTGGGTTGGAGGCCCAATCCCGCTCGGCTATCGCAGCGTCGGCAAGAAGCTGGAAATCGTGCCGGAGGAGGCGGCGTTGGTCCGCAAAATCTTCGAGAATTATCTGCGGCGTGGCTCGATCGGCGAACTGGCCGCCGCGCTGGAACGGGAGGGCGTCAGGCCGAAACCTCGGGTGCTCGCCAGCGGGGCGACGATCGCGGCCCCGCGTTACATGGTCGGCCCGCTGGCGCATATTCTGAAAAACCGCTTTTACATTGGCGACGTCGCCTATCGTGGCGAAATCCACAAAGGTGAGCATGCGCCGATACTTGAGCGAGAATTGTTCGACGCCGTCCAGGCGAAACTCGCTGAACGCGCGGTGCGGCGGAAAATACGGCGTTCGCGGTCCCCTGCCCTGCTCTCAGGGCGAATCTTCGACGACCGCGGCAATCCGATGAGCCCGAGCCACGCCAACAAAAAGGGCGTGCGCTATCGGTATTACGTCTCGCAGGCCATCCTGCAGAACAGGAAATCCGAGGTCGGGTCGGTCTCGCGCGTATCTGGACCGGATATCGAAACAATCGTCATCGAGGCCGCTAGGCAGGCGATCGCCGATCGAGAAACAAACAAGGCGCCCAGCTCAACAGTCGCAATCGCATCGCCGGACAGCGACCGGGACCTGATCGCGCATCACGTCGCTCACATTGTTCTACGCCCGCGCGCAGTCGAAATCACCTTGAGCGACAGGCGCGACGACCGCGACGACCGCGACGATGCGTCACAAATCGCGGCGGGCGGCGAACAGCAATTCATAAGCGTCACCTGGTCGCCACCAGTTGCACTGCGTCGAAAGGGCATCCTCCATCAGCCTGCGTCGCGCGATCTTGATCCGCGAGATCGAGAAGCTCTGCTGACCGCGATCGCCAAGGCGCGATCCTGGATGGATGATCTTATCGACGGGCGGGCTCACTCGTCTGAGGAGATCGCCGAACGCGAACAGAAGGTCGCGCGCCACATTAGATTCCTGGCGCCGCTCGCCTTCCTATCGCCCCGTATCGTCGATGCGATAGCCAATGGCGATCTCCCCGCCGGCGGCACCGTGAGCGGGCTTCTTCGTTCCCTGCCGCATAGCTGGGCGGAGCAGGAGCAGCTATTCGGCCTGCGCTGAACCCGGACGATCAGCAGTATTTTGATCGCGTGAACGATAGATCGCTCGGATTCATCTCCGGGCGGCTATCGTCCTTCCACCCTCGGCTATAGCGGGACTATGTGTCTCCCACTTTACGCGCGAACCAAGTCTCGGCTCAGCGCGAACCAGTCTCCGCTCTGGCGCAAGGAAAATCCCGGAGATTGGAAAACGCCGGTCAGAGACTGGGCCCCGAAACAGGGCTGGAAAGCGCCTCAACCCGCCACTCAATGGACGCGGAGACGCCTTTAGGCGACGCAAGCCACTGACTTTGCGTCCCTTCCACAAAAATCGGAGAAAGTCTCCGCAAGCCCGGAATGCCTGGCTGGGGCGGGAGGATTCGAACCTCCGTATGGCGGAATCAAAATCCGCTGCCTTACCACTTGGCGACGCCCCAAGCTTCGCCGGGGTCGTCCCGGCTCGCGCGATACCCATAAGGCGGCTCGCGCTGCTCCGCAATATGCTTGTAACGTCATTCCTCGACGCCGCCAGACGCCATTGACCTTTCGCTTCAACTTCGTGTGTCATACGACCCCGCCGGCGCGCGGAATCCGGCGGCGCGCGGGTCGATGCGGGGGACGGGCGGATGAGGGCTTTTTATCATCACACACAGACCGGCGCGGCGTTGCGCTGGGGGTTGATTTTGCCCGCGATCGGGCTTTTCGCCGTCGGGTTCGCGGCGCGGCGGGCGGTCCCTTTCGTCCCCCTCGCGGCGCTTCTCGCCGCGACCGGCTGGGCGTTCTCCTCGCTGACGGTCGAGATCACGCCGACGCGGCTGATTTGGTTCTTCGGCCCGGGCCTGTTGCGCAAAAGCATCGAGCGCGAGGCGATCATGGGCGTGACGCCCGTCCGCAACCCCTTGTGGTATGGCTGGGGCATCCATCTCACGCCGCGCGGCTGGCTTTACAATGTCGGCGGGCTCGACGCGGTCGAACTCGCCTTGAACAATGGGAGAACGTTACGAATAGGCTCCGACGAGACCGCGGCGCTCGCAAGGGCGCTCATGTGAAGGTTACGCCTTGCGCCAGATATTGCACCACCCCGCCGGACTGACCTTCCCCTGCACGGAATTGCAGCCGTCGGGCGCGACGAAGACGCGGCAATTGTCGCAGCGCTGATTGCCCTTGGGCTTGCCCTGATAGGCCACGTCGCCTTGCGTCAGCTTGCCGTCGGCGTCGACCTTGGCGTATTGCGACTTGTATTGGGGTCGCCAGATCAGACACCAGCCGGACGGGCTGATCTCGCCATCGACCGAAAGACAATGGTTCGGCGGATCCCAGACGCGGCAATTGTCGCAGCGCTGCTTGCCCTTCGGCGCATGTTGATAGTCCACGTCGACCATGCCCAGTTTTTCGACCGCGCGGGCGAGGCTGGAAAAGCCCAGCATCGAGGCCGCGAGCGCCAGGAAACCGAGCACGCCGCGCCGATGCGGCATGGCGTGGGGCTTGGCGTGAGGCTTTGTGTCGCGCTTAACGTCGACGCCGGCGCATTTGTTTGGACGCTCCATGCCTCACTCCCGTCTTCGCGGCCGCGCTCTCGCGCCGGCCCGACTGAATTCGGTAAAACTATATCTCCCGCTCGCGTCGCAAAATTCCGCGCAAATTGTCGCGCGACGAAATGCCCTCGCGGAATCGATAGGGATTTGAGGCGAGGCGCCGCCATGGCACCGTCCCGCCTTTCCGTTTCATTCAGAAACGGAAAGGCCCGAACGTTCGAGGAATGTGACGACGTCGCGGAGCCAGGAAAACGGTCGGCGGCGAAACCGCGGAGATTTTACCGCCAGCCGTTCGTGGTTCGCCTCGACGATTACTGCGCGGCCTGGAGTTCCTTCAGCGCCTTTTGCGTTTGTTTCGCGCCCCTGCGCAGGATGCTCGCCCAATGGGTGCCGTCGGCGATCCTTTTGCCTCGGCGCAGATCGGCGATCGCGGCCTTGATATGTTTGTTGGGGTTGGCCTTTTGCGCCATCATGGCGTGGTCGATGGCGTTGTCGGTGTGCTGCACGAAAGACGATGAGTGCGCAACTTCGGCGCCATAGTGGATGGCCTTTTGCGTCTCGCTGATCGCCAGTGCCAGATGGTCGGTTTGAGCAAGCGCCGGCCCCGCCATGAGCGCGAGGGCGACAGCGAGCGACGAGGCCAGGCGCAGAATACGAGTAATCATTTTTTCCCTCCCAGTGTTTAACGCTCATTCAATCTAGTGCTTTGCGGCTGCATGACAATGGGCTTGGCCCCAGGGCGACGACATTTTGCCGCGAAAACCGGGCCGCGCGGGCAAGGACGCGGCGCTTGACCTTCCCGCCTCGCGCGCCTACGCCTCTAGCCGCCAGCCGGCCGGATGACCACTGCTTCACGGCAGAGGAAAGTCCGGGCTCCACGGAGACACGGCGCCGGATAACGTCCGGCGGGGGTGACCCCAGGGAAAGCGCCACAGAAAGCAAACCGCCGCGTTTATCGCGGTAAGGGTGAAAGGGTGCGGTAAGAGCGCACCGCTCGCGCGGCAACGCGGGAGGCATGGCAAGCCCCGCCGGGAGCAAGACCGAATAGGGGCGACAGAAGGCGAAAGCCCTCATCCCGTCTCCGGGCCGTCGCCCGGGTTGGTCGCATGAGGCGGCTGGCGACAGCCGTCCCAGAGGAATGGTCATCGCGCGGAACGGGGGAAACCCCGCGCCGCCATACAGAACCCGGCTTACAGGCCGGCTGGCGCTGAATTTTTCGTTTCGCGCGGGTTCCGCTTGCGAAGGCGGCCCGCGGATCTTCGATGCGCCGCGACGATCTGGCCGGGCGTTCGGCGCGCGCGGCTAGAGAATCTCCAGCACCTTCTCCGCCGGCCGGCACAGCCGCGCGCCCTTCGGCGTCTCGACGATCGGCCGCTCGATCAGAATGGGGTGCTTGAGCATGAAGCCGATCAATTCCTCCTCGCTCCATTTGGGATCGGCGAGGCCGAGCTCGGTGTAGGGCGTCCCCCTCTGCCGCAGCAGTTCGCGCGCGGAAATTCCCATTTTACGCAGCAGCTCGGCCAGCCTCGCCCGCGTCGGCGGGTTTTTCAAATATTCGACGACAACCGGCTCGGCGCCGCTCTGGCGGATCATCGCCAGCGTATTGCGGGACGTTCCGCAGGCGGGGTTGTGATAGATTGTGATGGTCATATCGGCCTTTTTACTTTTGCGCGACCAGGAACAGCCGCGGATAGGGCAGCAGAACCGTTCCATCGGACTGCGGCGCATAGGATTGCGTGAGCCCCTCGCGATAGCGCGCGAGAAAGGCCTCGCGCTCTTGCTCGGACAGCGGCTTCAGGAACGGGCGCAGTTCCGACCCCTCGAACCATTCGACGATACGGTCCACGCCGTCGATCGTGTGGATATAAGTGGTCTGCCAAATGTCCAGCCGCGAGCAGAGCGGCCGCAGCAGCCGGTAATATTCGTCGAGCGGCCCGATCACGGCCCTGGTCTTGGCGATCGGCACCAGCCGGTCGGACCAAGGGCCGTCCGCCGCGATCATCCGCATCAGCGCGTGCGATACTTCCTGCATATTGTTGGGCATTTGCGCGGCGAGACAGCCGCCCTCGGCGAGACAACCCGCGAGACGCTTGATCAGCCCATAATGATCCAGCGCGAAATGTAGCGTCGCATTGGCGAAGATGAGGTCGGCCGGTTCGCTGGGGCGCCAGCGCTCGATGTCTTCCTTGAGGAATCGGGCGCCCGAAACGCGCGCGCGCGCGACCTCCAGCATGTTTGGCGAATCGTCGATGCCGACGACTTCCGCGTCCGGAAAAGCCTCCACCAGAAGTTGCGTGCTGTTGCCAGGACCGGAGCCAAGATCGAACACGGTTTTTGGTTTAATATCTGAAACTTGAGCGAGAAGATCGCGCGCGGCCCGCGTCCGCTCACTCTCGAATTTCATATAAAGTTCTGAATTCCAATCGCCCACCGGCGCGCCTCCTGTGTTTGCGCCGCATTATAAACCGAATATGCGACGCCGCGCACGCTCGTCGATCCCGCTGGCGAGGTGGGCGAGGCGCGAATTTTCGCGCCGGCGATGCGACTCTCCTGCTTGACGCACGAAGGCCAAGCGGGTGGAGAAGCGCCGCGACCCCAAGGTCGCCGCGCCGGCAAGGTTTGACGCGAAGGATAGGTCGAGCGTTCCAGGAAATGGATCGATTTGGCCGCGCGCTATCGCTTAACGGACAATCGGGATAAAGGTCACCATTTCATCCTAGGCTCTTGAATTAGCTGATTTCATTGCAAATATAGGACCGGGTGGCCAACAAAACTCGGCAACATTCATGTCACGCAAGAAGACCTATCTCCGCAAAAATGGCTCCTCCCCATACCAATTTTTGATGCGGGTTCCGCTCAAGGTATTGCCGAGAATCAAAGGACGAACGATCCCGATTTCGCTTCCGCCTTCGGGTGAGGAAGCGCCGGCTATCGTCAGCACGAAAATTGGCGATTTCGTCAAATTCTCCCTTCGCACTCGCGATCTGGATGTCGCCAAAGCACGGGAAGGAGTGGCGCGATCCGAACTCCACAAACTGTTCAACGCTGTTGGGAGAGGTCCAACGAACATCACCTACCGTCAGATGGTCGGCCTTGCGGGTATCGTCTATCGATTGTTCGCGGAGACCTTTGGCGAGAATCCGGGAAGGCCGGAAAAGTGGGCGGCGTGGAAAGCGTTTAATCGAGCCGCTGGTGAGGGTCGGATAACTTCCGCTCCACCAGTGCGGTCAGAACCGTTCGACGAAATGGAAGTGGCTAAAAATCGATTTGGAGCCGACTTAACGACGGGCATCAACTCCCTGCCCCGCAACGAAACCGTGGAGGGTCTTGAATCTCGCTTCGGAGAAATCACGAACTGGGTTCTCGCCCACCATGACCTCGAAATCGATGATCAGGCGAGGAAAGCTCTTTTAGTCGAGGTCTATAAAGCCGCTCAGGATGCCGGTTGGCGCTTAAAACGAAACGCCGAGGGTGATTATAGCCCTGACCCGATGCAAGAGCGTTTCCCGCCCTTCGAAAAACAGCCACGCCTCACATTGTCGGAATTGTTCGAGCGTTGGAAGTCCGAGGTAAAACCGGCCATAGGCACGATGTTGACATGGAAGGGAGTGCTAAACAACTTTACGGCCTATATTGGTCATGAAAATGTTAAGCAAATAACCGATAGCGACGTTATCGGCTGGAAGGATTATCTCGTCGCCAAAGGGTTGAAGAGCAAGACCATCAATAACGCCTATCTCGCCTGTTTACGCACAATCTTCAATTTTGGCGTCAACAACAAACTAATATCGCGGAATCCAGCCGGAAAAGTTAAAATATCTTATCGCAAGAACTCAGAACAAGGGGCTCTTCCATACAATGACGAGGAGGTCGCCAAACTTTTGTGGCTCGCCAAACAACAAGTCAATCCTATGCGACGTTGGCTTCCATGGTTAGCGGCGTTAAGTGGAGCGAGGATCGGGGAGTTGGCGCAATTGTGGGGTTCGGCAATTAAGATCGAGAACGGCGTTCACTTCATGGAGATTAAGTCGGCACCGGATGGCGGGAGTCTCAAAACGCCCAACAGCGAGCGAAAAGTTCCGCTACATCCCGCTCTTATCAAGGACGGGTTTCTGGATTTCGTGCAAACGAAAGGAGAGGGGCCGTTATTTTATCGAAGGAGTTCGGGAAACCCGAACAAACGACATGCATCGAAGGGAGTCTCAAATCATATGGCGGAGTGGATCAGAGAACAAGGGTTTCGCGATCCACGAAAGGCTCCAAACCATGCGTTTCGACATTGGTGGAAATCGACGGCGGCGCGTATCGGTATGCAAGATAGCCTCGCCGACGCCATCCAAGGCCACGCCGGACATTCTGTTGCATCAACCTACCGGCACTTCGATTTGGAAACTTTGGCGAAGGGCGTCGCCTCCATCCCCGTTCCGGGCGAGAGCACCCAGTCACCAAAACCATGTTGACCGGAATTATGACATGGTGCCGGAGCCTGAGGCGCTCGAATTGGTCGCGGTCGAACGGCTCAACGGCAAGGTCCCTCGCATCACGCTACTCGAACCTCAGACCTCCAGGTCTCAGGGGTTCCTATTCCTATTTCTTGTCCTAATTATCTATTCTTAAAACAACAAACTACCCCTTGACGGCTATAAGCGGAGGCGGGACAATGACACATTGGAGCTATCTTGAAACCGACGAAGAGCGGGCCGCCCGTGAGACCCGCGCCGAAGCGTTCTGGATCGGGAGCGATAGCGAAATCTTCAGCGACCTCATTTTGCCGGAAGAGGACCTTCCTCCCGAACGCCGGGGTGGGGCGTATCGCTGGTTTAGGTCGCCGAACGTGCTCGACTTAGTGAAGGTCCGAGCCGGCCGTTTAAGCTTGTGTTAACCCGTCGCGGTCAAGACGGCGTGTCGAACAACGGGCCGGCTTGATGGACGGAGAAAGTCCCAAACGGTCATTGACAAGCCCCGAATCCGAGTGGTGGGAAGATCGGTGGCGGCGTTTGCGCCTTCGCGAGATGGTTCCGAGGCTCAAAGTTTTCGGGTGGAACAGTTTTCAAAGCGCCCTTTCGGCCCCAGATACCGACAAGAGCGGTGCCGGAAACGGCATTCATTGATTCGGCGCGATTGGAGTAATTATCATGATCGGAAACGCAACGCCGGACTTTAAAAGCCGAATAAAAATATATGCAGCGAAATTAGTGGATTACTCTTGGGACGCATCGTTGGTAATAACCTTTTTGTTTGGAGCTATTGTGTTGGTTATGCTCATGTTCGCTCTGGCAATTAATTACAAATTAATAAGCCCCCCTCCGTTACTTTGCCATTACATGATCGGGGAGTTGCATATTGAGGAATTTTGCAAGTAAGGGGTGGGTAGGACGCGGCGCGGGGACCATCACCTTCGCCGCCACTACCATTTCGGCTGAAAAACCCGATCACCAAATCAACACCGATCACGGTCATGACATGGTGATGGGATGAGGCGCGATAAGGTTACGGTTGATCCCCTGACGCGAAAGCGTCCCGTCCTTGGGGGAATAGGTTTTGAGTTTTCCGAGGACTTGACTTCACATGTCTCCGCGTTAGCTCAATCAATATGTGCTGGCGCTTATCACCAGCAATCACTCCCAGGTGATGCGATTCCCGGCCAGAAGTGGCCGGTTTTTTTGGGCCGATCACCGCGCCAATTCCGCCAATTGACGCTCGCTCCAATCTGGCATGACCGCAACCACGCGACTACGAGAAATCAAAGACGCGACGACGACGGTGGACATCACCGCGATGATGGCGATCGTGCCCGCGAACTTAACGAGATCGCCCGTCGCTCCAAGACTCCGCAATTGCTCCTCCTCGCGACAAGCTCCACCTCGCGTAAAATAACGAGATTCCGCGCCAGTGGGTTTGACGGACAACAAGAGGTGAGTGCGTCAAGACGCCGCTCGGCAACCACGTAGTCATTCGCTTTGGAATGGCTTTGAACCAGGTCTGATTTGAGCACATCGCCGCGATTTCCGTTCCCGGCGAGAACCCAATCGCCAAATCCATACCGATCCGGCGAGAGTCGCCGTAATGATTGTGTGATGGGATGAGGCCGCCGCGAAAGGACTCATTTTATTCAACGCCGACGGTTGGTCGCCATAAAGCAAGAAAAACCCGGCTCCAGTGCCGGGCTTTAAAGGTAGTTCAGGCCATCGAGAGGTGGGAGGAACCTCCAAAACCGGAACAAATAAAAAGTAGCTGATTCGAAACCAAGCGCCCAATCATAATTAACGTCAATTGTCTAGCCAAAGGCAGCAAAACCGCGTGAATGGCCGAATTATCATCCTCTACATGCCTCGTGGGGCGATCATGCAGCTGAAGTTCGACGCTGAATTTCAAAAACTTACACGTCCTCTCCGGCTAACGTGGATGGCTCGCATGTGGAAGTTGTGGAAAACGCGACAGCCTTCGGCTTTGGCAAAGGGCGTCGCCGCCATCCCCGTTCCGGGCGAGAACTCCAGCCGTCAAACCCGCTGTTTCGACGATGACCGGTCGCCGCCAGCCGGTGGGATGAGGCGGAATGGGGCAGGACGCCGAAAAAGGAGTGATGAGATTCGACGCCAGTGGTTGGACCATTCGGCGTCGGATCGCGACGCCATTTTTACGGCTCGGGGTCACTGGAAAATTGTGGGCCGACCTATCAGCGTTATCTCACTCAAGGAGTTTTCAGCCCATGAGATGAATGGCGCATACCAAGATATCTCTTTCAACTCTGTAAGCGGGCAAGAACTTCGACCCACGGCTAGGGCTAAGAGCGACCAGATTCTTGAGCTTGACCGGACCGGATTGTCGCGGGAAGGGATCGCGACCCAACTTGGGATTGGGGTCGCCTCCGTTTATCGCGTGTTGAAGGCGGCGAGGGTGGCGGCGTAAGATGCAAGGATCACAGTCGGCGTGACGGGCGAAGGCCACCTCTCAACGGGAAATCCCCGCCCTGTTTGCCAGCGTCGAGTTAGAGTCCCCTCGGATTTCCCCGGGCCAAAGCGGAAAAGAATTTCTTTCCCTCGGCGATCCAAACGATGCGGGAGCCATTCACACTGATATTGGAGCAGTCCCAAGGGGTCCTTCCGCCATTTCCCTTTTCATAGCTCAGACACACGCGTCCATGCGACACCAGCCAATTTCCCGAATACCTTCCGTCGCGTCCTTCGCCAGAGATTCGTCCGTTGGGATGGAAAAACTCAACGTAAGCCTTTCCTCCTTCCGTGCCGGAGATGGTGCTTCCCGCGAAGACATGCCGGATTTGATCGTTGTTTGGCGACCTCCTGGGCTGCGCCAGGGAGGGAACTATCATTGCGGTGCTTATCAAGATCGCGGTCAATATGCGCATGTCTACTCTCCCTGGCTAGACGCCGCCTCGCGCCAATGGCAAGTTGGTGCCCGCATCAACGCCGAATGGATGGAGGTGAGTAGAGAGCCAGCGTCGAAGGGTTTTACGAAAAAACCGAACGCTCCCAGTTTCATGGCGTTGACCGAGAGCCGAACATCAAAAACCGCAGTGATAACGATGGTCGGTATCGAGATATTTTGCTCTTTCATTATCATCAACAGGTCGAGTCCGCTCATTCCCGGCAAGTTCATGTCCGTCACCACGCAACCGCAGGCGTGATGTTTATTTGTGTCGAAAAATCTTCGAGCAGAGTCATATGTGCGAACCGAGTAACCCTCTATAATCAATAACAGGCTCAAGGAGTCGAGCATTGCTTGATCATCATCAATGATGTGAATTGTTGTGCCGCAGGTCATGAACTTGGGATCCAACGTTTTTCAAGAGCTTAGGTTAGGCGCGGAAGCATTGTACCGGGCAAAGACAAAAAATTCAATTCGCGATTTATACGTGCCCTACGCGGTTTCCTCTAAATCATCTCGCGCGATGGCCAGCGCCATTTTTATGAGTTCTGGCAGACTTTCCGCCTGCATCTTTTTCATGAGATTGGCGCGGTGGACTTCTACGGTTCTCTGGCTAAGACCAAGCTCGTTCGCCATGACCTTGTTGAGCTGGCCCCTGAGCAAACCCGCCAATACCTCTTTCTCCCTATTGCTCAAGGTTGCGAATCTCTTCTGGAGAATTCGTATCTCGGCATTAGATGGACAAATGTCGTTCTCCGACATCAACGCCGAGCGGACGGAAGCGAGTAGCGCCCCAGCGTCAAATGGCTTTTCGAAAAAATCTATCGCTCCGCGTTTCATCGCCTCAACCGCGAGGTGAACATCACCATGTCCAGTGACAACGATAACCGGCATGGAGACCCGCCGTTCTTTCATTACCGCCAACAAATCTAGTCCACTCATTCCCGGCATCCGTGCGTCCGTTATCACGCAACCGCGCTCGTTTTGTTTAATGGCGTCGAGAAATGTTTCAGCGGATTCGTGAGAGCGAACCGCGTAACCCTTTGCGGTCAACAACAGGCTCAAGGAATGGAGAGCCGGTTTATCATCGTCAACAACATAAATTGTTTGGCCACAAAACATAGTTAATCCATCTCACCTTCTGGCCTAAACAAGATCTAAGATACGCACAGCCTCAAGGCTTGTCGCTCACGTAGCGTCTCCCACGGTGTCGGACTTCCGGCGACCGCTCCCTTTTATATGGAATTTTTGTCGACTGTGTGAAATCCTAATTTTTGCTTAAAATTTGGTATTTTTACGTATACAATAAAGCAAGCGCCCACATTTGTAATGTTACGTCGACAAATATAATCAAATACCTATCGCCTTCTAAAGTTGCTGGAACTCAATAAAATCGCTTCGATGATCGCTTACCTAAATCAACAAATATAAAAGCGCTAATATGGTATTATGTGCGAGCTACTACATTAAACGATAACATAGTTCTGAAGCTTAATAATTATTGAAATACATAAACTGTTTCAACTAGCGGCGGCGCTTAAGGCGGTTGTCACGTACACCATCAACGACTTGATGTTCGATACAGGGCGCTCTCTTGTGAGAGAAGAGCCCCAACTGGATCATTCCGGCGGCGAGCCGGGCATCTCCCAAATCGCCGCCCAAGGCGGTGAATGGGGGGAGATGATCCGGTGCTGAGCCGTGACCGGTCATGTGACGCTGATCGTGTGAAACGGCTTGGCTTCGGCGTCGTTGAAGAAGGCCGCCGAGAGGGTTCCACCATAACAAGCGCCAGTGTCGAGATTGCACCTGTTCTCGCGAACGTCAGGCGATCCCGGATCCGGGGAATACCGACGAAACGTGGGCGTATGCCCATGCACCACATATTTTGGAAATGCGCCTTGGAAGTTGATGAACTCGTCGCGCGTCCACAATTTTGTAGCGTCGGTTTGTTCGGCAAGCGGTTGATTAGGCTTGATTCCAGCGTGAACGAAGATTCGTAGCTCGTCCTCATACGAGGTTGGCAATGACGCCACCCAACGCCGATCATTTTCGAACTCGTCCTCGTGGCTGTCGTAAGAGGCAAGAGTTTGTGTGCCGCCATTCAAAATGAATCTCTGCCAATCGATTGATCGGTCTTCGCATCTCGACATCATGTCCTCGTGATTTCCGCGAAGACAGACGGCGAACTCACCTTGCAACGCCCGGAGACGCCGCACCACACGTCGTGAATCAGGACCGCGATCCACGTAGTCGCCGAGAAAAACAAGTTTCGGACGTTCAATCCCGCGTTCACGAATTGAGAACGCATCTATCTCGACCAAGAGGCGGTCGAGCATGTCATACATGCCGTGGATGTCGCCAATGGCCACCGTGGTCATGCGCTACCGTCTCACTTTCTAAATTCCAAACAGACCACTCGCTGGAAGCTTTTGCTTTCCGATGAACACCTCCACCTGTCCCGGTATATAGGCCCTGTCAAAATGTTCGACGGGATTGCCGTCTAAATCGAAACGCACCGCGCTATCCGGCGTGTAATTGACGATGAAACCCGTTGTCTTGCCGAAGAAGGGAACCAACGGCGTCTTCTTCACAAACTCATGCGCTTGAACCGCGTAGGTCACCGGCGGTTGCGACAAATCGAGGGGGATTTTCAACCAACGTTCGGGGCCACCCGTCATGCCGTAGAGCGTGATTTGCGACGGACGATTCTGGGAACCGACAAGATAGGCATGGGGTTTGAACGATTCCCGCCANNACCACAACCTTGTCCACCTCTAACGCGACGGCGAGATTGTCGAGCACCATCTTGGCTCCCGGTGAATCGAGGTCGCCATGACAAACGCCATCAATCCGCCGAAGGGCCTTGGCGAGATTCTTGAACCCGCAACGCCGCCCCAGTTCATTCCGGCCCAACCCGAGTTGTTTTTGCCGGTTCTCGAT
>PLAI01000152.1 GCA_003134075.1 Methylocystaceae bacterium
GCAAGAGCTACGAGTTGCAGGGCCTGATCAGCTTCTTCACCGCGGGCGAAGACGAATGCCGCGCCTGGACCATCCCTGTCCATACTCCCGCCGTGAAAGCCGCCGGCGCCATCCATTCCGATTTCGAAAAGAAATTCATCCGCGCCGAGGTAGTGAACTGGAAGGCGCTGGTGGACTATCGCGGCTACCCCGGAGTCCGCGAAAAAGGGCTGCTGCGACTGGAAGGCAAGGAGTACATCGTGAAGGACGGCGACGTGCTGCTGCTTGAAAACACCCGCTTCCACAAGGGCGAGGAGAAGAACGACCCCGCCTTTGTCGACGAACTCGCGGAGAACGGCGATATTTTCGTCAACGACGCCTTTTCGGCGGCGCATCGCGCTCACGCATCGACCGAGGGTCTCGCGCGCAAGCTGCCGGCCTTCGCCGGCCGCGCCATGCAGGCTGAGTTGGAGGCGCTGAACAAGGCGCTGGGCTCCCCGGAGCGCCCGGTGCTGGCGGTGGTCGGCGGCGCCAAGATTTCGACCAAGCTCGATCTGCTCGGCAATCTCGTCGCCAAGGTGGATTATCTCGTCATCGGCGGCGGCATGGCCAACACCTTTCTCGCCGCGCAAGGCAATGCGGTCGGCAAGTCCCTGTGCGAGCACGATTTGCTCGACACGGCGCGGGCGATTATGGCCAAGGCCGAGACTGTCGGATGCCGGATCGTGTTGCCGGAGGATGTGACGGTGGCCAAAAAATTCGAGGCCCACGCGCCGGCGGTTTTCGTGACGGTCGACCATGTCGGCGCCGACGACATGATCCTCGACGTCGGCCCCAAGGCCGTCGCCCATGTCGAGAGCCTGCTCGCCAAGACCAAGACGCTGGTTTGGAATGGCCCCTTCGGCGCCTTCGAACTGCCGCCCTTCGACGAGGGCACCAATGCGGTCGCGCAAACGGCCGCGCGGTTGACGCGCGAGGGCAGGCTGCTCTCGGTCGCTGGCGGCGGCGATACGGTGTCGGCGCTCAACCAGGCTGGCGTGGCGGCGGATTTCACTTATGTTTCGACGGCGGGCGGGGCCTTCCTCGAATGGCTGGAGGGCAAGGCGCTTCCTGGCGTCGCGGCGCTCGCGGGATGAGCCGCCTTACGACCACATCCGCTCTCGCGAATTCGCCGCGCGTGGTCAACTCCAACTGGCCGACCGAGGCGTTTTAGACGCCCGCGAAAAACCTTCCGCTCAAAAAATAGGCAGGACCGGCGTCGCCGCCGTTCACGATCGGCAATTTAGCCCTGTTGGCGCATCGCAACTAAACGGGAGCGCCGCGAAATCCGCGCGCTGCCGGCGCAAGGCCGAAATAGTGTCTCGGCCTTGTCGCCGTTGTCGGAGCTTAGGTATTGAGCTGGCCGGCGACATAGCCGAAGGTGGCGCTGAGCTTGCTGCCGACCGTGGTGAAAGCGACGATCGCGGCGACCGAGATCAAGGATGCGATCAGGCCATATTCGATCGCCGTGGCGCCCGATTCGTCCTTGATGAAGCGCGAGAAGAAGTTAGCCATTACTAAGCTCCGATTGTCCGGGGTCATTTGAGTTCGCCGCCGACAGGTTTTTGCGTCGCCGAAACACCATGCAATTTGATGGAATCATCTTAATAATCAGTTGATAAACCCGAAATGTCTCCGCTTTTTTATAGAGGAGTCTTAGTCATGGTCGAAGCGCAATTCATAGGCGCCGGATCGGCGGCCGCGGCGATGACCAAAGACGCGATCTTGGGGCGTCGTCGCCGGCCATTTGAAACGAAGAGGAGGCCGCTTCGCCGCGGAGTATTCGCTGGTGAGGCCAAGAATTGCAGGCCCCGACCCATGCGGCGGCCGTCTCGAGAACGATGGCGTTTGGATAATGTCGCGCATTCAAGACGCGTTCGTGCTGCTCACGCGAATTAGCCGCGTTGGGTTGGATTTGCTTAACCCTTGCACATTTCGTGACCGCGGCGCCGAATAATTGGTCCTTCGCGGGGCTCGGCTTCGTGCTATAAGCAAGAAACAGGCCGCGCGGCGGCCGTGATCACTTCTTGTATGCGTGGGTCGGCTAAATGGCGATGTCCAACAGACTGGTGATGCGGCAGGGTCAAGCCCTGGTGATGACGCCGCAATTGTTGCAAGCGATCAAACTGCTGCAATTCTCGAATATCGAGCTTTCATCGTTTCTGAGCGACGAATTGGAGCGCAATCCGCTGCTCGAAGCGGACGGAGCCGATTCGATCCCTTCGGAGCGGAGCGTCGCGCTGGAAGGCGAAACACGCGGTGTCGGCGACGACGCGCCCGAGGCCTTCGAGGGGCCGCGCGAAGGCGACTGGGCGGGGGAAGGGCTGTCGATCGATTCGGCCAGCCTGTCGGCGGAGCTGGGCACGGAAATTTCCAACGCCTTCGAGCCGGAAGGGCCGGGCGTCTCGCCATCGGGCCCCGTCGAGGCGCTGGAAGGGGCGGGGCTTTCCGCCACCTCCTGGAATGGGGCCGCGGGCGGCGGCGGCGCGGACGGCGAGGCGCCTAATCTCGAGGCTTATGTCGCCGCGCAAAAGGGCTTGCACGAATATTTGGCCGACCAACTGGCGCTCTGTTGCGCCGGCGCGCGCCAGCGCTTCATCGGCCGGGCGATCATCGACGCCATCGACGAGACCGGCTATTTGCGCGAATCGGTCGAGGATATCGCGGCCCGGCTGGGCGCGTCCGCGGCGGAGACGGCGACGGTTCTCGCCATCGTCCAGACCCTCGACCCGTCCGGTGTCGGCGCGCGCGATCTCGCCGAGTGTCTGGCGATCCAATTGCGCGAGCGCGACCGCTTCGATCCGGCGATGGAGATTTTCGTCGCCAATCTTCCGCTGGTCGCCAAGCGCGATTTCGCGCAGCTTTCGAGACTATGCGGGGTCGACGAGGAGGACATCCTCGATATGGCGGCTGAGTTGCGCAGGCTCGATCCCAAGCCCGGCCGCGCCTTCGGCGACCCGCCGACGCAGACGTTGGTCGCCGATGTGATCGTGCGCGCGGCCGGCGACGGCTCCTGGCATGTGGAGTTGAACTCCGACGCCCTGCCGCGCGTGCTGCTCAACCACACATATGCGGCGAAGGTCAGCGCCCATGCGAAGGGCGAGGCCGACAAGAGCTTCATCTCCACCTGCATGCAGAACGCTAACTGGCTGCTGAAGAGCCTCGAACAGCGCCAGCGCACGATTCTGAAGGTGGCCTCGGAAATCGTGCGGCTGCAGGACGCTTTCCTCGCCCACGGCGTCGAGCATTTGCGCCCGCTCAATCTGCGCACCATAGCCGACGCGATCGGCATGCATGAGTCCACCGTCTCGCGCGTCACATCGAACAAATATATGATGACGCCGCGCGGCATGTTCGAACTCAAATATTTCTTCTCCGCCTCGATCGCGACGACGAGCGGCGCCGCCGCCCATTCCGCCGAATCCGTGCGCTTCAAGATCAAGCAGATGATCGACAGGGAGAGCGTCGACGAGATTTTGTCCGACGACGCCATAGTGGCGCGGCTCAAGGCGGTGGATATAGAAATCGCGCGGCGCACCGTCGCCAAATACCGCGACAGTTTGCGTATTCCCTCCTCGGTCGACCGCCGGCGCGAAAAGATTTCCGCGCAGCGCGAGCATGCATAGCCAAGCTTTGGGCATTTTGACGCGCGAGCGGGCGCCCATTGACTTCGGAGACGGACAATCTTATCGCTGCGAGTGATTAGCGCCGCTGGAACCGCGTCGATCGGAGCGCTGTCGCGCGGAGAGCTTTTCATTTGGCGTGATCCCGTCCTCGCGGCTATGCGGCCCGCGTCGGTAGGAGTCGAACAGGCAGATGCGTCTTGGCCGATTAACGCGAAGAGAATTCTCCACCTAAGCCAGTCCGGCCGCGCCATATGCGACCGACGGGGTGACGCGCGTCAGGCGTGCAAGGCAAACATCGGGCTGGCGCGAAAGCCGGCGGGTATGAACTCAGGACGGAAATAGAGCATGACGCTGCGGGTTTCAGGCAAGAACATCAATATTGGCGAAGCGTTGCGCACTCATGTGACGGACAGGCTTAACACATTGACTGGCAAATATTTCGACGGCGCCGTCACCGGCCATGTCACGATCTCCCCCGAGGGAACGGGGTTTCGCGCCGATTGCAGCCTGCACCTGACCTCGGGGATGTTGCTGCAGGCGGACGGCCGCGCGCAGGATCCCTACGCGGCCTTCGATCAATCCGCCGAACGAATCGAAAAACGCTTGCGGCGTTACAAGAGCCGGCTGAAGAGCCATCACGATCACGACGCCGCCAAGGCCGAGACGGTGGCGAGCTACGTGCTCGAGGCGCCGGATCAGGAGCAGGAAGCGCCGGCGGAGTTCAACGCCGCGGTGATCGCCGAATCGACGACGCAATTACGCCGCCGTTCCGTGTCACAAGCCGTGCTGGATCTCGATCTTTCCGGCGCGCCCATTTGCGTCTTTCGCCATGCGTCGACCGGACGCGTCAACGTCGTTTATCGCAGGGCGGATCAAAACATCGGCTGGATCGACACGCCGGAAGGCGCGTAGATTTGCGTCGGAACAGGCATAAATATTGCCTTAGAGACGGCGAGGGACGGGGTGTCCGCCCCGCCGTCCGATGGAAGTGAGTGATCGCGACGCCTCGCCGCGATAACGGTGCGCGGTCGTCCAGCGAACGCTGACCGTGTTATGATGATGAAGTCGTGAACGGGATTGTCGGCACATGCGGCTTACTGATTTGCTCACGCCTGAGGCGGTTATCTCCTCCCTCAAAGCCACATCGAAGAAACAGGCGCTGCTCGAACTGAGCGAAAAAGCGGCGGAACTCTCGGGGCTCGCGGCTCGGGAAATTTTCGACGCGCTTTTGCAACGCGAGCGTCTGGGGTCGACGGGAATCGGCGACGGAGTCGCGATTCCCCACGGCAAATTGATGAAGCTCAAGAACATATTTGGAATTTTCGCGCGACTCGAACGTCCTATCGACTTCGAGGCGCTGGACGGCGCTCCGGTCGATCTGATCTTCCTGCTGATCACGCCGGAAAGCTCCGGCGCGGACCATTTGAAGGCGCTCGCCTGCGCCGCGCGCGTGTTGCGCGATCCGTCCATGGTCGCGACAATCCGCGCGACCCGCGACGCCGGCGCGTTATATTCCCTGCTCGCGCAACGCTCGCAGCCCCACGCGGCCTAGCTCCGCCGCGATGGGGCGGCGCACGCCTCTCCGCTTCGTTCAGTTGGGCGTGGCGCGCTTCGCCGCTCCGACATGCGAAGCGTGTCCGCCCTTGCGGCCGGCCTCCGAAGCGAGCGCGTGATCCCGAGAAAAGCTACGTTTATCGGGATTTACGCTCTGCCCGCCCTTGCGGCCGGCCTTGGCGGCCAGTTCCGGGTTTTGCGAAAAGCTGCGCTTTTCGTCGGGAACGCTCTGGCCGCCCTTGCGCGCAATCAGTTTCTGCTTTTCCGGATCCATCGAGGCGAAGCCGCGGTTGGATTTACGTGGTTGCTGGCCTGCTGTCGTCATCGCTTCTCTCCCTGCGCGCCGACGCCGCTGCTTGTTGAGCAGCGGGCATGGCTTGACGCGTAGAGAATTGCCGCTTGCGCGCCTCGCCAAGACGACGCCGCTCAAGGGCGCCGACGCCTTACACATATGGATAACGCTCGCGCCAAGACAAAGTTGCGATCAATGCGAGATAAGTGTCGCATTTTCGTTGTTTTTTTCGCCATGCCTTGAAAAAATTGAGGTTTGCCCGACCGCTCAGGCGCGCCCGGCCGGACGCGAACGCCGGTCGAAGAACAGCGCCTGGCTAATGACGGCCTTGAGCGCCTCCACGGCGAACGGCTTGGCGAGCAGAAAAGCGGGCTCAGGGGCTTCGCCTAGAAGGAAACGCTCGGGATAAGCCGTGATGAAAATCACCGGAATCGACACGGCGCCGAGGATCTCATTGACGGCCTCCAGCCCGGAGCTTCCGTCGGCGAGTTGAATGTCGGCCAAAATCAATCCAGGCGTCTTCCGCTCCATCGCATTCACCGCTTCCTTATGCGTGCGCGTCAGCGCGACGACGTGATGGCCGAGTTCCTCCACCACCTCGCGCAGATCGTCCGCGATCAGCGGTTCGTCCTCGATAATCAGCACGTCGGTCGCGATCTGATTGGAGATTTCGCTGTTCGCGGCCTCGATCAGCACGCTCGCCTCCTGCGCGGACACGTCGAGCGTGCGCGCCACTTCGTCGACGTCAAATCCTTCCAGCGCGTTGAGCAGAAATGCGATGCGCGGCCGAATCGAGATTGCGTCGAGATTGCGCCTGGCGCCCTGATCGAGATCGCCGGACTCGTTCGAATCCGTGTGGGCGTTAATCGGCGCTGCCGCCCAAATATCGAGTAGTAGCCTGTACAGAACGATCTTCGCGTTGTCGCCGGGGCGCAGCCGCGTTTTGCCGGATTTGTCGTTCTGATCCGCGACGAGCGTTTCCAGCGCCGCCAGGGCGTAGGCGTCTCCTCCGGCGCGGCTGCCGGTCAGCGCGCGCGAGAACCGCCGCAGATAGGGAATGTAACGCCCAACTTCCTGTGATATAGACATTCCGCGCGCTCCAGAGAGCCTTCACCAAGAGTCGCCAACGGCTTCCGCGACAAAAGGCCTGCTTTTTTATTTGGAACCAATCGCTTGGACTTGCGTTCACTCCAAGTCGGCTTCGCCAGTATAACCGGATGGCGGGCCGCCGCTAGAAAAATGATGCGCCTTAGCTACGAGGAGCCCATGGTTAATAAAACACGCAACAATCCCTCAAGAAGCGTCGTCGTAGGACCAGGCCAAAAAGAACAATCCGCCGACAACGATCTTTTGGGAAAGGCTTTCGTGCGTAGGGAGAGTGGTCGCCGCCAGAATTTGGCGCTGATGGAGCGAACCGGCTCCGCCAAATTCTCAGATTGTAGTGAGGGCGTCCCGCCCCGGGCCGCTGCGGTGAGCCTGCTCGGGGAGCATATTGGTAAAGAGTTGCGTGGACTTTACGCCGAGGTGGTCGCCCAGCCTGTGCCGGATCGATTCCTCGAGCTCTTGAACAAGCTGGAAGCCGGGGCGATATATTTGGAGGAAGGAACTCCAAAGCCCGAGGGGATGGATTGACGAAGGAAGAGGGTTCCGGCGGTACGGGGATGAAAGCGGATCTCGTTTCCGCCATCCCCGCTCTGCGTGCTTTCGCTGTTTCCTTATGCGGAAATTCCGATCGGGCGGACGACCTCGTCCAGGAAACCCTGGTCAAGGCGTGGGTGGGAATGAGCTCCTTCACGGAGGGCACCAATTTCACCGCCTGGCTGTTCACGATTTTGCGAAATATACATTACAGCGACTACCGCAAGCGACGGCGCGAGACGGCCGATCCCGACGGCCTCATGGCGGCGCGGATGGTCACGCCGGCCGCTCAGCCGGGGCACATGGATTTCCTCGATTTTCACGCGGCGTTGCAAAAATTGCCGCTCGATCAGCGCGAGGCGCTCATTCTGATCGGCGCGTCGGGACTTTCCTACGACGAAGCGGCGGCCATCTGCGGTTGCGCGGCGGGCACGATGAAAAGCCGCGTCAACCGCGCGCGCAATCGGCTCGCGGAACTGCTGGCGCTGGACGTGGCGCGCGTCGGGGAGGGCGACTTCGCCAAGGCCCGCGCCGACGTGGATTGAAGCGCGGCGCGAAATGCCGCATAGGTTTTGCTCGCAACTTCACCCCTTTAAATGTTTCGCGAGCATGAAGCCGATGACGACCGACGACTACCGTTTAGAGCGCGACTCCTTTGGCGACATAGCCGTTCCCGCGAGCGCCTATTGGGGCGCCCAGACCCAGCGCTCGTTGGAGAATTTCCCCATCGGCGGACAGCGCATGCCGATCCAGGTCATTCACGCGCTGGCGCGGGTCAAGCGCGCCGCCGCGCAAGTGAACGCGGCCA
Source organism: Methylocystaceae bacterium (assembly GCA_003134075.1). Classification (GTDB taxonomy): domain Bacteria; phylum Pseudomonadota; class Alphaproteobacteria; order Rhizobiales; family Beijerinckiaceae; genus Methylocystis. Next base: position 7,937 of record PLAI01000152.1, read on the forward strand.
AGGGCCTGATCAAACCTGATATCGCGCGGGCCATCGTCACGGCGGCCGACGAGGTGATCGACGGCAAGCTCGACGATCAGTTCCCGCTGGTCGTCTGGCAGACGGGCTCGGGCACGCAGTCCAACATGAACGTCAACGAGGTGATCGCCAACCGCGCCAATGAACGGCTCGGGGCTCCGCGCGGCGCCAAGGCGCCGGTTCACCCCAACGATCACGTCAATTACGGCCAGTCGTCGAACGATTGCTTTCCGACCGCCATACATATCGCCGGCGCGCTGGCGCTCTCGGGTAAGCTGCTGCCCTCGGTGCGGCGGCTGCGCGCGGCGCTGGAGGCCAAATCCAAAGCCTTCGACAAAATCGTGAAAATTGGCCGCACCCATTTGCAGGACGCGACGCCGGTGACGCTCGGCCAGGAATTTTCCGGCTATGCCGCGCAAGCGGGCTACGCCGCCGCGCGGCTGGAAAAGGTTTTGCCCGATCTTCTGGCGCTGGCGCAGGGCGGCACGGCGGTCGGCACCGGCCTCAACACGGCGGTGGGCTTCGCCGAGGAGGTCGCGGCCGACATCGCGGCGCAGACGGGCCTGCCTTTCGTCACCGCGCCTAATAAATTCGAGGCGCTGGCCGCGCATGACGCGATCGTCTTCGCGCATGGCGCGATCAACGCGCTGGCGACTGGACTCTATAAGATCGCCAGCGACATCCGCCTGATGGGCTGCGGCCCGCGCGCCGGTTTCGCCGAGCTGAAACTGCCGGAGAACGAGCCGGGATCCTCGATCATGCCGGGCAAGGTCAACCCGACGCAGGTCGAGGCGATCACGATGATCTGCGCGCGGGTGTTTGGCAATCATGCGACGATCAGCTTTTCGGCGACGCAGGGCCATCTCGAATTGAATGTGATGAAGCCGGTGATCGCCTTCGCGCTGCTGGAGTCGATTGATCTCTTGGCCGAAGGGATCGACAGCTTCGTGCTGCGCTGCCTCGACGGAATCGAGCCCGACGCCGCCAATATCGCGCGCTTCCTGGAGCGATCGCTGATGCTGGTGACGGCGCTGGCGCCCAAGATCGGCTACGACGCCGCGAGCAAAATCGCCCGCGCCGCGCATAAGAACGGCACGAGCCTGAAGGAAGAAGCGCTGGCCAGCGGCAAGGTGACGGAAGCCGAATTCGACGCCATCGTGCGGCCGGAGAAGATGCTGGCGCCGGAGGCCTGAAGAAGGCGTCCCCTCCCGCGATACGCGTGGAGGGACGCCCTTGCGACGCGATCCCGCGAAAAAACCCTATGCCTTCCAGATGCGGCACCAGCCGTTGGCGCTGATTTCACCCGACACCGATTTACAGGGGTTCGGGGAGACGAATAGCTTGCAGTTGGCGCAGTTCTGATCGCCCTTGGGCGACGAACGGTAGCCCACCGAACCAGGAGACGCCTCGGCGGCATGCGCCGCGCTGACGCCCAATCCCAAGAAAGACAACCCTGCAAAGGCGCCCTGCAAAAGCCCGCGCCGTGTCGCTGGAAAACTCGTGTCGCGCTTGTCCATCATTAAACGTCCTCCAAAAACTCACCGCACCCGAATGCTGCATCGCGGTTAGTTAAAGAATTAACATAATCTCCGATCCGGAGCGCCATTATGGCTTGCGGCAAAAAGCCACGGGCGGATCAGATAGATAAAGGTTATGCTGTCATATGATTCGAGTAGCTCAGGCCGGGCGCTCGCCGGTGTGTTGGCGCGAGCCCGCAATTTATTTTGTTCGCAGATGCGAATGAGGGGGAAATATCCATCGAAAAGTCTCTGACCTTTATTGTTTTAGCGCGTTTTATTGGTGTAGACGGGGACGGGTTTCTTTAGGGGTCCGCGACGTTATGACGCAAGCCCGCGCGGGGCCAAAAGCGTCCGAGTAAAGAGGCAATTAACCATGCATGTTGCACAACTTATTGGCAACAAAAGAGAATTGGAGGACGTCATGACCGATGCGAGTTTCCACGGGCGGGAATCGAATATCCCGGCGCTTCTGGTCTTCGGCGTCGTGGGCCTCATGGGCGCGGCGACACTTGGCTTGGCTTTCGCGCCCCATTCGGCCGAAGCCATACCAAGCTTCGCCCGCCAGACCGGCCAGCCCTGCGCCTCCTGTCACACGGCCTTTCCGGAGCTGACCCCCTTCGGTCGCCGCTTCAAGCTCGGCGGCTATACGATGGGCGGCGGCATGTCGATCGAAGAGGCGCCGCCGATCGCCGCAATGCTGCTGCCGACCTTCACCAAGACCAAGGTGCAACAGGATTCGCCGCCGACAAACCCCGACGGCTACCCGATCGCCCATACGAACGACAATTTCGTCATGCAACAGGTGAGCCTGTTCTATGGCGGCCAGATCTACGGCAATCTCGGCGCCTTCGTGCAGGGAACCTATGACAAGGCGTCTCAGCACACTTATCTCGACAACACCGATATTCGCTACGCCGATACGACGCAGATCGGCGGGATCGACGTGCTCTATGGGCTCGACGTCAACAATGGTCCGACCGTCCAGGACGTGTGGAACACCACGCCGGCATGGGGCTTCCCCTATGTCGCCTCGACCCTGGCGCCCGCCTTCGCGCCGCCGGGAACGCAGATCGAGAGCGGCTTCGGCGGCCGTAGCGTCGGCACGGGCGCGTACGTGTTCCTCAAGGACATGCTTTATCTGGAAGCTTCGGCCTATAACAATCTGTCCAAGGGCGAGTTGAACGCCATCGGCCAGCCCTGCGCCAATAATTCCGACTTTGTGCAGAACGCGCAGGCCTGGGCGGCGCAATACTATCAGCCGAACCAGCCCTACAGCATTGCCTGCCCCTCCAATTCGCTCGCAAGCGCCTCGCCTTACTGGCGCGTCGCGTTGGAGCCCAGTTGGGGCGATCATACGCTGATGATCGGCGCGTTCGGCTTCTATCCGCAAGTGCTGCCCGGCCGGGTGATGGGCTATGGCGTCGACTCATACCGAGACATCGGCTTCGATGCGCAATATCAGTATATAAACGATGTCCATGCGCTGACGCTGAAGGTCTCGCGCATCAGCGAGACGCAGAATCTCCAGGCGACATTCGCGCAGGGCGTCGCTGGCCAGGCGATCAACGCCTTGGGAATCGTCAATGCGTTCGGATTGCCGCCGCTCACCGGCAACGCCTCGTCGAACCCCACAAATTCGCTGACGAGCTTCAAGGCCTCGGCGGCCTATGTCTGGGATCATACGATCAGCGGCACGGTCGGCTATTTCAGCGTGCGCGGAACGGCGGACGGCACGCTGTACGGCAACGCTCTTCTGGGCCTGTCCGGCCCCTCAGCCTATGGCTCGCCGGACGGCAAGGGGCTGATCTTCGACATCGCCTATATGCCCTTCAGCAAGGGCAGTCCGGGCCTCTATCCGTGGGCCAACGCCAAGATCGGCCTGTCCTACACGCATTACCTTCAGCTCTATGGCGGGACGACCAATTTCGACGGGCTCGGAACCTATTACAACGGCAGCAGCTGGCGCTCGCACACGGCGACCGACAACGACACGCTGTTCCTCTATACTTGGATCGCGTTCTAAACATCGACCGGCGCCTCGACCGAAGTCGAGGCGCCATCGCGCTCAAAACGGCACGCCGTCGAGCGTTCCCATGCGGCCTTCCACATAGTCCGAATAGGCCTGTTCGATCGCCTCGGTCGAATTGAACACATAGGGGCCGCGAAACACCAGCGGGCGGGGCGCACGCTTGCCGCCGAGCAGCAGCACATCCGCCGGCGTCGCGCCGGGATTCGCCAACGTCACCGAAGGCGCCGGACGCAGCAGGGCCAGCTCCGCGCGTGACGCTTCCTCGCCGCCGATGGCGGCCGCGCCCGCCAGCACATAGACCGCCATTTCGTGCGACGGCTCCAGCGGCAGCATCAAGGAGGCGCCGGGCGCCAGCGCAATGTGGATGAGCTGGGCCGGGCCCTGCAGCCGGATCGGCCCTGACTCGCCGAAATACAGCGGCAATTCCCCGCTGAGCAGTTTTATATGCGCGCCGGGCAGAGCAATTTGCGGCACGTTGTCCGCCGCCACCGAACCATAGCGCGGCGGCTGATCGTCGAAGGCGGCGGGCTGGCGCGTCCACAACTGCACGGTGTTCATCAGCCCGTCGGCGCCGCCGCGCAGTATTTCCGCGTGAAGCATGCCGCGCCCAGAACTGATCCATTGCGCGCCGCCGGCCGCGATCGTGCCCGCGTTGCCGAAGGAATCGCGGTGATCGTTCTCGCCAGACAGTAGATAGGAAATCGCCTCTATCCCGGCGTGCGAATGCGCCGGCACGCCTTCGGGCGGCGGCTTGCCCGGACCGAACTGATCCAGAAACACGAAGGGCCCAACCGCCTCCAGCGCGGGCGTCGGCAGCGAACGCAGCATGGCCACGCCGGCTCCGACGCTCGCCCGCGAAGGCGCGATCTTGAGCGCGATGGTTTTATCCGCGACGTCGGTTATCGTCATAATTGGTCTCCACCGGTCTCGCGGGAAACATAGGGCGCGCCGCGCGGCGGCGCCACCTGACCCGCGGCGCTTGCTTGGCGCTTCGCCCGAGTCGGGGCTTCACAGCGTCGCGGTCGCGTCTTCCCGGCTCGCCGCCAGTTTATCTTTCGCGATATGCGAGCGGAAATCCTTTTTCCACAGCGTCGACCAGTCGATGCGCGAGGCGATGTCGCAGCCCGCGGGCTCGCTAATCACAACCATCATGCTGTCGAGTTCGTATGACGAGAGGCCCAATAATTCGAGCGCGCGCTGTTTGAGGTGCTCGATGAACATGGCTCGGCTGTCTTCCCGCTGCGTGATCAGCCCGAGGTAGGCGAAGAATCGGGCGTCGCCGGCGGCGCCAATATGATCGAAAAGCGTCTTCGCCTGGAAATTACGGGAAGTGGGAACGACTTGAATCGGGTGGCCGCAAGATGGAGTGTCGAAAACCATGGGGTTGAGGAGCTCGCCGTCGATGTCGATGGTTCGCTTGAAGGAAAAACCGCGGCTGGTCATGAAATTCATGACTGCTTCGTCGATATGCACGTTCTCCCCGACGTCGTTTTGGGAAGTCGCCTTTATCGCGGCCGAGCACAGCAGCAACGCCAGCAAGAGTCCCCGGACAAGCCAGTTATTCATGCTTCGCGCCGTCGATTGAAGCCCCCCACGCGCAGATCGCCGCGATGACGAACGACGCGGTCACGGCGAATATCTGCGCTCCGGCGCCATCGTGCCAATAGGCGAAGCTCTCGCGACCGAGCGAAATCGCATAAAGGCGCGCCGCGTTGAGCGCGATCATCGCGAGACAAGCCGCTGCGCCGAACTTGAAATCCGACCTGATGAATGTCGGCCGGTGCAGTTTCGTCAAGGAAATCCAGCAAAGCGCCGCGAGCGAAATATTGTGGAAGGAAGAACAGTCGTTATAAATTCCGACCGTGAAATCTTGGGTCGAAATGACGTTTTCATGCCAGTCGAAACCGCCTCGCGTCAGCTTGAGGGCGACGCCCACGAGCGCGGCGTCGGCGCGAAGAAGATAGACGGTGAACAGACTAAATAAGGTTGGGCCCCAAAGGGATTGCACGGACAGCGCCCCGAGGACCGCGGCTCCCGCGCGGCCGTTCGATCCTTTTTCATTCCCCGCGTAGATATAGATGGCCGCGAGCGTCGCCGCGATCCAGGTCGCCTTGCCGCTCGGCAGAAGATCGATCGCGCCGACAACGCCCGCCACCCAAAAGTCTCGGCGCGACGGGGGGGCGGACGATGTTTGAAGATAGAGCAATCGCAGAACGGCGAACCAGCCGAGTATCTGGAATGCGCCGATACTCTCGAGACTGAGGGCCGTGGTGCCCCCATGGGTCATGCTTTGGGCGAAGGCCGAGGCGCAAAGAATCGCCGCAAGCCAGATGAAAAGCTCTCGCCGCGAAAATTGAGCGTCGGCGTCGGCGATCGAGCCCATTCGGGTTGCATCCTCGAGCATATGCATCGATCCCATGGGCGATTGGCGATATCGCTACCCAATGCATGAAAAAAATGTCCGCGCAATAAAGAGGGGACGAAAAACCGCCAGTTTTCTTAAAATTTTTCTGGACGTGTTGACTTCGTCGCGGACATGCGGCCGAACCAAGCGTCTTTGTTGTTAATTTTGGCGAAATGCAAATTCGGGAGCGCGATGGCCGCGAATTCCATGGTCTCGCCATGCGTCACGGCGTTTGGTTCCGCGATTTAATGTCGCGGCGACGAGTCGGATGCGACGCATGGCGACAGGCGCACGATCTCTCGCAAAACTCCCGATCGTGAACTTTCGTGGAAGACTTCTCGACCGCTTACTTCTTCTTGAAGAAACGAGTTCCAAGCAACGCCCCGCCAACCGCGACCGCGGCCGGAATTCCCAGGCCCAACAGCGGCGCCGGTCCTCTGCAGCTGACGCATTGAGCGAACGCCGGCGTCGCCGCGATGAAGAAACAAACCGCTCCTAGAATTATACGCGTATCCGATTCTCCACCACGGCGTTCGTGCTGACCTCCAGCTTGTATACAATCGACCCAGAAAAAGTAAACGTCTCGCTAGCGCCAGCTGACCAATAGATCAGCTTGCGCTTTGAAATGGCGCCATCGAGTCACGATTTCGGGCCGCGCAAGCGGCACCGTCGCCGTATTGCAAAGCAATACATTTAGATAACTCGTCGCCGCCAATCAGGAGGTTCACGCGTTCTCGAAGCGCTGACGCGCGAGTGTTTCAAAGAAACTCCCGATCGCGAGAATTTACCGAGGACCAGTAAGGGGCCTCGGGAGCCGCGGGTCGGGGCGCCTGATCTTGGATCGGGCGCGAGCCTGAACTCGAACGCTCACTTTCTCTTCAGGAAGCGCGTTCCAAACAACGCGCCGCCGATGGCGACCGCGGCGGGAAACCCCAGGTCCAATAGCGGCGCCGGGCCTCTACAGATGGATGAGGCGCATGGCCCCGCCCATGCCGGCGCCGTGGCGAGGACGAAACACACCGCTCCAAGAATCGCACGCATATCGAACTCTCCTTCACTGCGCTTGCTCGCGCCGCGTTCTAACTCGTCTACAATCAAGCCCTAAACGTAAACATCGCGCCATCGCGAGATCGCGACGGCCCCGCTTGCGCCCTCAATTTGTGAAGCTAAGTTAATTTTCTCGCGGTTTCGCGCGGATTGAACATCACCTTTTGTCGCATTTTGCTACAAAGCAATTCATCGAGATAAATCCTCGCCGGCATTGGCGATCCGGTCGACGGCTTGATCAAGACGAAGTGCGACCGGCCCGTTCCCGATGCGTCTCCGGCTCCGCTGAGCGGATAGGCGAAGGGCTTCATTCCTGAAAACCCGGCCATCACGCGCCGACGACCGACCGGCGCCGAAACGCTTCGCCATAGGCGTTGCCGAAGCGCGCGACGCTTGGTGCGGTCGTTACGTCGCGGCTTCGCGCGTCCAAGCCGGCGACGCTAGAAACAGTGATTGGCATTGAGCTCGATCACCCAAGCGGGGCAACCATCATGCTGATGTCTGAGGCAATTGTTGTAATTGTTTTCGATCGCGGCGCAGAGCGCGACCTTGGGATCGGCGACCTGAGGCGGCGCGCCCCCGCCGCGCTCATCTTGGTATTCGCGTCGTTCGCGTTCCTCGTGCTCTTCATGCCGCATGTGCCGCAGACGTTCGCAGGCGCGCTCGTCCCCGCTTTCGCAAGCCTCGTGCAATTCATGCATATATTCTCGCCGCTCGCCCTCGTCCTGCGCGCGCGCGAGCGGAGCGGAGATCGCGAGAGCGAGTCCGGCGATGAGCAATAGCTTCGTTTTCATAGCTTCGTTTCCCGAAGTTGGATGAGGCGAGGGCCTCCGACGACTGGCGCGGAGCGGTGCTTAGTATCCCGCTGAGCAAGCCACTTCATAAGCTATTGATTTAGCTTGCATTGCAGATCGCCGGATCAGGATTTGTTTACTGGTTTTGTTACCGGCTTGCAACGACAAACTCACTTGTGGAGAGATTGCTGTTCGCGGCATGATCAATCGAAGCCGTATCGGNNGAGTCCGTTAGGGGGACTCGAGCCTTGGTTTGAGACGACTGAGGAACTCCCCGAGAAATGGCTATCCTTCGTATTCTCGAAAAACATCCCCCGCCGCCATCTGACGGCAAGTCAACTTGCCACGGTGGCGGTGGAGCTGACCAACCGCGTGTCCGACGATAGGGACCCCGCCAACCCGGCAAATTTGCCGGTTCTTAGTCAAGTCGGAGCCGCCACCCTCTTGGGCGTGAGTGAGCGTCACGTACGCGACGCGGTAAAGGTGAAGAGAGCAAGCCAAGAGCTTTTCCAGTTAGTGAAGGACGGAAGCGTTACGGTCGATGTGGCCGCCAAAACGGCTCGCCACGAGTCCAAAAATATCGACAAATTCGTTGAGGAGGTGAACGCCGGAAACGATCCGCGCACCGTCCTGCGAGAAATCACTCGCCTGAAACGTCTCGACCATATCGAACAAAAAACAGGTGACAAGAATGCCGGGGCTTTTTCGGATGGGCCGACCGACATCAAGTCGGTTCTCGCGAGGCTAATCGACGCGGGGAGAAAATGGCCAGTCGCCTTGATCGACCCACCTTGGGAGTTCGAGTGTGCGCCGTTGGGGGATAACAATCGCTCGCTTCCATATCCGACAATGACGCCGGAGGA
>PLAI01000222.1 GCA_003134075.1 Methylocystaceae bacterium
TCAACAACCCTGAATACGGCTTCCTCGCCAATGCGCATAAAACAATGAAGATCCACACTCGCCACGGCGCTCCGACGCCGGACGATCTCGACGAACTGATCGCCAAAGTGTGGAAGGAGCCGGCGTTCTTTCTGGCGCATCCGCGCGCCATCGCGGCGTTCGGGCGCGAATGCACGCGCCGCGGCGTGCCGCCGCCGACCGTGACGCTGTTCGGCTCGCCGTTCATTACCTGGCGCGGTCTGCCGCTGGTGCCGAGCGACAAGCTCTACGTCGACGACAAGGGCAAGACCAACATCCTGCTGCTGCGCACGGGCGAGAAGAAGCAGGGCGTCGTCGGCCTGTTCCAACCCGGCATTCCCGGCGAAGTGGCGCCGAGCCTGTCGGTTCGCTTCATGGGCATCAACCGCAAGGCGATCGCCTCTTATCTAATCTCGCTCTATTGCTCGGCGGCCGTGCTTACGCATGACGCGCTGGGCGTCTTGGAGGGCGTCGATGTCGGCAAATATCATAAATACGACGACAAATACGCCTAAGGCCGCCGCAAGCAGAAGCCGAGTAAGCCCAGTTCCCTGACCGGCGGCGTCGAGCCGCCGGTCAATCAATCAAGGAAGAGGCGGTCATGTCACCCGCGCAGCTCGGTCCCACGTTCGTGGATACGCCCGTCGACGGCGTTCCTTCGCAAGACGTTGCCCATCACGCGCCGCTCGCACCCGACCCGCAAATCATCGCGCACCTGGCCAATGCTTTCTTTCAGGCGCCGCCGGCGTCGCTGGCGTCCGCGCCGGTTCCCTTTGGTCTGCCTGTTACGGCGCCCAATCTTCCCGATGCGCCAGCGCCTTCCTTGGTCACCACGGGCGCGCCCTATGCGCCCGCCCGCTTGCCGTTTGGCCCGCCGGACCTTCCGCCGACGACCATTCCCTCCGTCGTGCCGACACCAAATATTCCTGCGCCGGCGGCGCCGTCGACCCTGCAATCCACCACGCGTCCGCTCGGCCTAGCCGACGTTCCGCAACCGGGCGCCTCGGTTGGAAGCGCCGGACCTTCGGGCTTGCCGCCCGAGATTGATTACAGCGCGATTCCGCGCTTTATCGGCGACGCGACAACCCTTGTTCCGACGGCTCACGCGGCGACGCCTTACACAGGCTATGATCCGGCCGCGATTCCCGGCGGCTCCGCGCCGGAGCGGGTGGACAATTTTTATTTCCTGCATGACCGAGCGCCGGCCGAAGCGCATCAAGCGCCCTCGACTCCCGCGCCACTGACGCAATCGATTCCTGTCGTCGATTCCTCTCATCTGGCGGCGTCGGCCCACGCGGCGGATTATTCCGATGCGCATCCGCTTCATGCTTCGCCAGAGACCTTTGTGATTGCCGGCCCGTCGGAGGCGGACCCGCATCGGCTCTCCGACGCCGCTTCGCTGGCGACGCCTCAGGCGCCCACGCCATTTCCCGCAGGCTATGAAAGCAACGCCGCGCCAGGCAGTGCGGGTCCGGCGGCGAGCGACGCGCTTTATTTCGTGAGCCATGCGGGCGGACATGCGCCGTTCATCGAGACCGCGCCGGCCCAGCCCGCGGGAGCCACGCAGGACCAACAACATTTCGAACCACAACTGCTGGCGAACACGGAAACGGCCGCCCCACCTTTCGACCCATATCGGATCAGACGCGACTTTCCGATCCTGCAACAGCAGGTGCATGGCAAGCCGCTGATCTGGCTCGACAACGCCGCGACGACGCAGAAGCCGCAAGCCGTCATCGACCGGCTCGCGCATTTCTACGAATATGAAAACTCCAACATTCACCGCGCCGCCCATGCGCTCGCCGCCCGCGCGACCGACGCCTATGAAGCCTCGCGCGAAAAAGTGCGCCGCTTCCTCAACGCCCCGTCGGTGAAGGAAATCATCTTCGTGCGCGGCGCGACCGAGGGGATCAATCTCGTCGCGCAGTCATGGGGCAGGCGCAATGTGAAGCAGGGCGACGAGATCGTGATCTCCTGGCTCGAGCATCACGCCAATATCGTGCCTTGGCAACAGCTCTGCGCCGAAGCCGGAGCCAGGCTGCGCGTCGCGCCCGTGGACGATCGCGGCCAGATCATCCTCGAGGAATTTGAAAAGCTGCTCAATCCGCGCACGCGCATTGTTTCCGTCACTCAGGTCTCCAATGCGCTCGGCACGGTGACGCCCGTAAATGAGATCACGGCCATGGCGCATCGCCATGGCGCGCGCGTGCTGATCGACGGCGCGCAATCCGTCCCGCACATGGCGGTGGACGTGCAGTCCATTGACTGCGACTTTTTCGTCTTCTCCGGCCACAAAGTGTTCGGTCCGACCGGCATTGGCGTCGTTTACGGCAAGCAGGACGTGCTCGAGCACATGCCGCCATGGCAAGGCGGCGGCAATATGATCGCCGACGTGACCTTCGAGAAGACGATCTATCAAGGACCGCCAGATCGTTTCGAGGCGGGCACCGGCAACATCGCCGACGCCGTGGGCCTCGGCGCCGCGCTTGATTACGTCGAACAGATCGGCATGGAGCTGATCGGGCGCTATGAACACGATTTGCTCCTCTACGCGACCGAAAAGATGCTGCTCGTGCCTGGCCTAAAGTTCATCGGAACCGCAGCGGAGAAGGCCAGCGTTCTCTCCTTCGTGCTGGACGACGCCCGCGCCGAGGATGTCGGCAAGGCGCTCGATCGCGAGGGCATCGCCGTGCGCGCGGGCCATCATTGCGCCCAGCCAATCCTGCGTCGTTTCGGCTTGGAGGCGACGGTGCGCCCGTCGCTCGCCTTCTACAACACCTGTGCCGACGTCGATGCGCTCGTCGCCGCGCTGCTGCGCATTCAGAGCGGAAAGGGGCACCGGGTCTGAGTCGCGACATCGTTTCAACAGACTGAAACGATCCGAACGGCCAGACATATGCGGCCCTTGTTCCCTATGCTCGCGAAGTTCATGGCGCGGGGTTGTCGTTTGGACGACCGCGACTTAGCTGAATCAACGGAGTGACGCAAATGCTGGCGCCTGCGCGCTTGCCCTCCATGCAATCAACCGCGATCCCGCAACTTGGGCTTTTCCACCTCGACCGGCCCAATGCCCGTCTGAATCGGCCGAACCGGATCATACCCATGTCGAACCACGCGCTGTCGGCCGTCGGGCAGGTCAGCGGGTCGTCGATTTCGTCTTTCTGACGGAGGGGAACGACCTTATTCTCGAACATTGCGTAGCGCTCCTCTTGGAGGTTCGGGTCGGCTGGACACCAACCCCGTTACGCCGCCTTCCTCACGCCGTCATCACCCACTTTCCCGCATAGCTCCGCCGAGACGATCAACGGGCTTTACAAAGCCGAGGTGATCTGGCGGCGCGGGCCATGGCGCAGTTTCGAACAGGTCGAGTTCGCCACGCTCGAATGGGTCGCCTGGTTCAACAATCGAAGGCTGCTGGAGCCGATCGGAAACATTCCGCCGGCCGAAGCCGAAGCGCGCTATTATGCGCAACTCGACGAGCCCGCCATCGCGGCGTGACTCAAACAAAACGGCCTCCGGTAAACCCGGGGGCGGTTCAATACGATCCCATCTGATCGGATTTCGCTCTAATTGGCTATGCGAGGGGTAGTTCAACGCGCACGGATAGTCCGCCCCCCTCTCGGTCGCCCAATTCCAGCCGTCCGTGATGCGCCGTGAAGACGGCCCGCGCGATCGCCAATCCAAGTCCAAATCCGTCCTTTGACGCCAGACTTGAATTTTCACTGCCCCGTCGGAACGGCTCCAGCATTGCTTCTCGCGTTTCCGCCGGGATGCCCGGGCCATGATCCGCGACTTCTACTATCGCCGTATCGCGTTGCCTTGTGACGGAGAGCTCAGCTCCGCCCGCGAATTTCACCGCGTTGTCGACGAGATTGGAAAAAGCGCGTTCCAACTCGTCCGGGTTTCCGTTGACAATGATCTCGCTAGCGCCATCGAACTGAACATCGGCGCCCAGGTCGACAGAGTGATCCACAACGGTGTGAAGCAGGGTTGCAAGATCGAGGGTTATAAACTCCTGCCGTGCTCCGCCACGAAGATAGGAAAGGCACGCGGCAACCATGGCATGCATCTGCTCGAGATCGCGCAAGATCTTCGCTTTCGTTTCTCCGTCCTCAATATATTCAGCCCGCAAGCGCATTCGAGTAATGGGTGTCCGCAGGTCATGACTAACAGCGGCGAGCATGCGCGTGCGCTGGTCTACCATTTCCTTGATGCGTCGCTGCATGCGGTTGAATGCGCGCGTCGCGGTTCGCACTTCTTCCGAGCCCGCCTCTTCAATTTGTGCGGGAGTCGTATCCAAGCTGAAAGACTCCACCGCCTTGGCGAAATCGATCAGGGGACGGGTGACGGCGAGAGCCCCCCAGAGCGAAAAGATCAGCAGGCTAAGGCCGACGAAACCGATCGTCACTAGCGCCATTCTCCCAAAACCCGGATGAGGCGTCATAAGAGAAAGCGAGACTTCCTGACCGTCTTGTAAA
>PLAI01000096.1 GCA_003134075.1 Methylocystaceae bacterium
TTGAGCCGGGCGCGATCACGTAGCCACCCACGCCACGAATATCGACACCCTTCGGGAGCGCGCCCGACGAATTAGTGCACACCTCGCCGGCAGGCTGCATGAAATACAGATGACGGCCATTGCCGGCCGTCTCCACCATCGGACAACCCAGCCATGTCAAAGGCTCGCCGACGACTCTTTGAAGAGCGGACACACCATCGGGTGCGCCGGGATGGCGATCAGCGTCAACGACAATGAGGCCGGATTTGCCGCAATCTAGCCCGACAATTGCGTCGGGCCAGCGTTTCCACCACGCCGCGACCTTTGCCGGATCGTTGCTCGATTCGTCGCGCCATCGAATGCCGCCGAGTGGCCTTTTGTCGTCGCCGCACGGGAAAACGTGCAATCCAGCACCAGCGAGGCGCAGCGCGGTCGCCGCGTTATCGCCTTTGGGCTGCGCGGGAGGCAGGGCGACATTTTTGCCGCCCAACGGAGTGGTCTGGATCGCGTTCATAGCTGATCGCCCTCCATCCATCTTTTCTGAGCCTCACGCGCCTCACGCCTATCGGCACGTCTCTGTGCGAGATATGCCTCATCTGCCTCGTCGCGCCGAGCATCCCGATCGGCTGCTAAGATCGGGGCGTAAGCGATCGCCTGAATGGTTTTGATTCTGACGCCGGAATCGAGGGCGGTGTGGAACAGTCCATAAAACTCGTTGAAAAACCACCGGCGCTCGGCTTTTTTGAGTGGGGAAAGCGACTCTGAAAAGTCTGGCCAGCCAATAAAGTAGCTTTGTTCAAAGAATCCGCGAATCAAGGCGTGGACTTCTTCGAAGCTACCAAGCAAGGAGGCGTCAACATCTGCGAAAAGCGCTTCGATTCCAACGCGCAAAGCGATGATCGCGGCTTCCTTTTCCGTCTGTTGGGTGCTATGGAGGCTTTGCCCTGTAAGATTACCGCCTTGGACAACCGCTGCGCTCGCAACGCTGCGGTTGTCTCGCTTTTGGGGAGTGCCGCTGATGTTGTCGAAGGGACGCATCACGCCACCTTGCGAACGGGAAGAGCCCCAAGATAAGCGCGCAAATCATCGTCGCGGACAAGCGTGCGCCTCCCGGCCTTGACCGCCTTCAGGCGACCAAGCCTAATTTCTCCAAAAAGGAATGTGCGACCGAGCCCCGTCTTGGCGGGAAGACTCTCGACGCCGTGCGAAAGCACGGCCTCTTGCGGCTTAGAAATCGTGACGTTCATTGTTTGGCTCCATCGTGCGCCGGGGGTCATCAACTGGTGGTGACCATATCCCCGTATTCGACAGACGCCAACCATAACATATTGAAAATAAACTGGAAAATAACTTTCAGATTTCGCCGTTTTAATTTCCCGGCCTAAGCAATCGCCCACCTAATATTTGTAGCCAGCGATTGGTAGCTGGTCGCATGCCATCGCGTGACGCCCTCGGGGAATGACGATTGAATTTCATGCACGAATGAGACGAAAGGCGACACATCTGATGCAGCCTTTTTGATCATTCCCGACTTGTTGATTGCAGTAGAAAGACCATGTTTGCCGGCGAATGCATGAAGATGTTTGATCATCGCTCGCCACGCCACTTTTTCCTCGAACTCTGGGTGATCGTCGCTCTTAATTTCGTCGGCGGATGATCGAGCCGCGACTGCAACATCCGTCATGACTCTCACGAGGTCGCGCAGTCGGAAGTCTGCATTGCTGCCGATGAGGCGAATATGTTCGTTCACCAAACCTTCGGCATAGACCTTCGCGCCGCCGCCCCCTCCGCCAGAATAGGCTGCTAAAAAGTTCAGCGAGGCCTCCCTCATGTCTTCGAGCCATCCACTAGCCAGGTCAATGACGGGAGCGTTCCGGCCGAAGGGTTCATTCTCGAAATATTTTGCTACAATAACAGCGGTTTCCGCGCGCATAGATTCGTCAAACACGATGCCGTAGACGCTTTCGATCTTGATCCAATCATCGTCGCTGGGTTGCCATATCGGAATAGCGCCGCTCGACCGCGATACTGGAAGTCGTCTCTTTCTACCTACCCGTGCCATCGCGCGCATCCACGAACATCGGAACGGAACGCGGGGAAGCCGAGCGATGCGCTCTCGGCTTATCGGCTGGCCGGCCTATCCCCGCGCGTTCATTAGCCGAAAGGCAGGCTTCCATGCCAACGATGCAAGACACCACGCATAATCTACTCCTCGTACATATCCCCGAAATCTGGCTCGATGTACCCGAAGTCAATCGTGTTCGGCGCTTCGACTATCTCGACCTCGGTGATCTCCATCTCGCCGAGAGCAAAGTCCCCTTCGAATGTCACAAGCACCTCTGCCGCGAGTTCATCTGTCCGCGTCACCTCTACCGAGCCAAGGGGGACCTCGTCACCGTCCACGGAATACACCGTCGAGAGCGAGAAAGATGCTTCGGCGCGGACATTCAGCTCCATAGAAACTTGGGCGACGATCTTGTCTTTCCCGGCATGAACGATACTGAAATCGTATTCGCTGTCGTCACCGATAATCTGGAAACCCTTATATGTCAGGTATACTTGGTCAGTCTCAGCATAGCATGAGCTGTCTGCGGCCGCGTCGATGGGATGATCGGAGATTGCTCGGTCAATGAGCTGCTTGAACTGTTCCAAGAGGTCCTTTTGCGTTCCGTTTTGCAGGTCGCTAAGCAGCTTCTGAACATGCGCCCGCGCTTCCTCGGCGTGGCGCTGGAACAATGCCAGCGCGTCGGCGAGCGTCTTGACGACATCAATGCGTTCGGACTTTTCGGCGTGAGCCGTCCAGTCAGCGTCATCACTTGCGGCAAGAATGCGCTTGCCGTTCTTTTTCGCCCAAATCTCAAGCGATAAGAGGGCGATCGCATCGGGGAACTCGCTCTTCTTCTTGCCTGAACCGGAGAAGGGAGGAACGGAGCTAAAATAGCGCCGCACCACTTCCCGAACGGGAACCTCGTCGAATTTGATAATCTCGGCTCCGATCGCGCTCAAGAAGGCGTCCAAGCGGGCCTTGGGCAGCACCTTCGTATCCGGCTGCTCTCCTGGGAACGCGACAGTCCCTTCTGCTGCCAATCCGAACAAGATGGCGCGCTTATGCGCGGATTCCATGTTGTCCTTTGCGGAGCGCGTCTTTTCATTGAGATGCTTAAGAATCTCGTTGTAGACTATTTCGGAAACGAGGATCTCGGTCGGAGTGTTTTTGAACTGCCGCAGCTGGGCCAATAGCCCACCGTCGAAATGGAAGCTGTTATGTTCGACCGTTTGCGTGTCAATCGTAATCGCGTCGTAAGAATGCATCGACCGCACCCGACCTCTCGTTCCTAGAATCGATTGCCAGCGACAATCATATCATCGTTAGCCGATAAATCGGTTCGTTAGGCTCGAAACTCGATCCTTGGATGCTCCTAACAAGCGATTCCAGCGGGTTTTGATTGTCGTCTTTAATCGTCAACTTCGGATCGAGCATCCAGACAAATTCCAACCGATTTCTTGAATTTCGCGATGTTGTTGGCTCGCGCGACGCCATCACGCCCGCAAGGGGATGACAACTCCGCCGCGCCGCATTTCGTCGCACCTTTCCGCCCACCAAGCCATCATGCGAATTCGCTCGTCCCAAAACTCGGCGCGTGCATATGCTTTGCGCGTGGCGTCGGTATCCACATGTGCCAATTGCCGCTCGATGGCGTCGGCGTGCCACAGGCCAGACTCGTTCAATATCGTAGACGCCGCCGAACGAAAGCCATGACCTGTCATTTCGTCCTGTGCGAAGCCGAGCCGGCGCAGGGCGGCGTTGATCGTGTTTTCCGACATGCAGCGCGCCGCCGAGCGGATTGACGGGAAAGCGAACTTTCCGCCGCCGGTTATTCCATGAAGCTCGATCAAGATCGCCACGGCGCGTGACGCGAGTGGGACGCGATGCTCGCGGCGCATCTTCATTTTTTCCGAGGGTATCACCCAAACGCCAGCGTCTAAATCGAACTCGACCCATTCCGCCGATCGGAGTTCGCCGGGGCGCACGAAAGTGAGAGCCAGCAATTCGAGCGCTGCCCGTGTCTCGGGAGCGCCGTTATACCCCGCCATAGCGCGCAAGAGCCCGCCGAAGGCCTTGGGATCGGTTATCGCGGCGCGATGCTGGACGGTCGGTTTGGTCAGCGCGCCCTTGAGCGCACCAGTCGGGTCGTTCTCAGCGCGTCCGCTTGCCACGGCGAAACGGAAAACCTCACCTATCGCGCCGCGAAGCTTCTTGGCGGTCTCATGCCGGCCACGCGCTTCGACGACGCGAAGAGCGGTGAGAACCTCCAGAGCGGTTATCTCAGCAATGGGACGCGCGCCAATCGTGGGACGCGCAAGAGTCATAAGCCATTCGAACTTGACGACGGTGCGGTCGGCTTTGCCTTCGCGCTTCTTTTTGGCCAGCAACTCAGCGGCGACGGCTTCGAAGGTGTTGGCGCTCGCCGTCGCCTTCGTGGCCTTGGCGAGCTTCTTGACGAAGGCGGGGTCTTGGCCATCAGCCAGAAGCTTCTTGGCTTCTTCACGCGCCGCGCGCGCTTCGCTCAAGCTCACCCCGCCCTTCTTATAGACCCCGAGCGCGAGCACTTTCTGAACGCCGCCGAAGCGATAGGCGAGACGCCAGCGCTTCGCGCCATCCGAGGTCACCCAAAGCTGCAACCCGCCGCCATCTGAGAGCTTGATGACCCCCTGGCCCGGCTTAGCTGCTTTGACTTCCAGATCGGAGAGCGGCATGTTGGTATCCGTGTTGTTGGTAAGCAGGTGATACCACCAAATCTACCAACAATCTAACTGGCTGCGAGCGGACGCCAGTGAACGCTAAAGAACGCCGCGCCGCATAAATCTTCCTATTTTTCAATATGTTCTGAACGATTGCGGCCGTTTCCGAACGTCCGCGAACGTCCATTTGGAGGCCTCG
>PLAI01000345.1 GCA_003134075.1 Methylocystaceae bacterium
TCACGTCGGCGCGGCGTAGAGCAGCGCTTCGAGGTCGCCCATGCTAGCCGGCTTCGTCAAATGCCGGTTGAATCCTGCTTCTTGGACGCGCCTGCGCATTTCGTCTTCACCCCAGCCGGTCAAGGCGACAAGCACCGCCTTTCGTCCGGCTGGCTGATCGCGCATGCGCCGCGCCGTTTCGAACCCGTCCATTCCTGGCATGCCAATGTCGAGGAAGACCAGCTCCGGTTCGAACTCGGAGGATGCCGCGAGACCCTGAGCGCCGCTATAGGCGACCCGAACCTGTACGCCCAAGGTCTCGAGCAACATTGCAAAGCTGTCGGCGACTTCAGGCGTATCGTCGACGATCAGCACCCGCCGCGACGAGGCCGCGGCGCATGACCCAGTTTGCGGCGGCGGAGCGTTTACCTCGAGGTTCGAGGTCAAAGGCAAACGCACGACAAAGCGACTGCCGCGGGATTCGCCTTCACTGTGCGCCTCGACCTCGCCGCCATGCAGTTCCACGAGGCTTCGCACCAGCGAGAGCCCGATGCCGAGACCTCCCATATCGCGGCCTGGCGTTGCGTCCCCTTGCACGAATAGATCGAACACATGTGGCAGCTTGTCTTTCGGGATGCCGACGCCAGTGTCGGCGACGCTCACGATCGCTTCGCCCGCCACGCGCCGCACCGCGACCTCGATCTGTCCGCCGCGATCCGTGTAGTTCAGGGCGTTGTTCAGCAGATTGCCGAAGATTTGCGCGAGCCGTACCGGATCCGCGTCGACCAGCACCGGCGCGTCTGGCAAAATGACGCGAAGCAGAACCCCGGCCGCGTCGATCAGTTCCCGGTTGAGGTCCACCGCGCGATCGACGACAACCGCGAGGTCAAGCCGCTCCTTTCTCAGCTCGATCTTGCCGTGGCTGACACGCGAGACCTCGAGCAAATCGTCGACGAGCCGCACGAGATGCTCGACCTGCCGCTCCATCATCTCTTGCGCGCGCTTGGCGGACGGCCCCTGTCCGCCAGTTGTGCGCAGCACTTGCAAGCCGTTGCGAATGGGCGCGAGCGGATTGCGCAACTCGTGGGATAAGGTCGCGATGAATTCGTCCTTGCGGCGATCGGCGTCGCGTAACGCCTCCTCCACTCGCTTACGATCGGTGATGTCGCGCACGAACGCCCGCATCCCGATCACTTCGCGGCCCGCGTCCATTACCGGCCAAGCCCTGAGGCTGACGGGAAACACGGAACCGTCCTTGCGGATGTATTCCTTTTCGTATTCCCCAGAATCCCCCTGCGCGAGAATTCGATCCCGCACGATCGCCTCTTCCGCGTGATGCCATCGAGGCGGAGTAATGTCCTCACACTTTACCGCCCGCAGCTCATCCATCGTATAGCCAAGCATGGACTGATAGGCCGGGTTGGCGTCCTGTATCTGTCCAGACAAATCAACCGTGACGATTCCATCTTGACTCGTTTCGAACAATAACCGGTAGCGTTCCTCGCTCTCCTTGAGGGTTTTCATCGCCTCGCCGAGCAACTGCGTCTTGACCGACGTCAACACGGCGTCGCCCGCGGCCCGGCGTCTGCGCGAAATAAGCTCCGCCGTCACGCACATCGCCAAGCCAATTACCGTAAAGATCGCGGTCTTCGCGAGGCTCCTCGGGTCGTCGATTTCAAATGATCCGATTGGCGCCAGAAAAAAATATTTCGCGCTAATGACGGACAAAAGCGTAGCGACCACGCCGGGACCAGAACCCGCGAACACAACCACGACCAAGGTCGCGAGAAAGAAAAGAACGAAGGGTTGCTCGGCGAGGAAGCCGCCCGCCAGGAATCTCACGGCCGTCGCGGCCGCCACGGCCAAAACCGCGACGGCGTAATTGCACGCCGTCCGCCCGGCGATCGAGGCGCCAAAAGGCTCGAAGGCGAGTTTGTTTGAGGATTTCTCGTTGACCAAAGCCAGGCGCGGTCCCTTTTTTATGTGCAATTCTACCTTGAATTACGCCTTATGAACAGCCTTCGACTCGCGGCCGAAGCATGACGGTGTTCCCCGGATTGGCTAAGCCCGCGCATGCGCGGCGGATCGGGCCTGCTCGAGCGCCATGGAAGTTGGCGGGTGTGACCTCCCGCGAAGAACGAGGCCCACGGCGCGCGGCGTCATCTCTTCTGCTCGCCGGGGGACCCGACAGCGGCGGCGCCCGGCCCCTTCAACCGCCGCTCGATTTCAGCCGCGAAGGCCCGGTCGGACGATGTTAAACGCCCGCTGTCCGCGAGTCCTTTCACGACTGCTTGCGCCTTCAGCAAATAGTCGCGGGCGTTCGGAGGCTCCGCGACGGACAATTTCAAACATATCGCGATCATGTCGCGCCGCCGCCCGGCGTCGCCCGGATCGGCCGCCGACAAAGCCTTGATGAGCTTGAGGCTCTCGCCATACGACCGCGGCGCCGCCGCCAGATCGCGCTGGGCAAGCTGAGCGTCGCCGAGCTTTTGGTAAGCGACCGCCAAATCCCGTCGCCGTCCGGCGTCGCCCGGTTCGGCGTCCGCCAAGGCCTTGGCGAAGGCCACGCCATCGCGGAACGATTGCAACGCCGCCGGGTGATCGCCCCGGGCAAGCTGAACCTGCCCTAGTTTTTCGTGGGCGATCGCCAAGTCCCGTCGCCGGCCGGCGTCGCCCGGATCGGCCGCCGACAAAGCCTTGAAGATTTCGAAGCTGTCTTGGTCGGATTGCAGCGCCGCCGCCGGATCGCCTTGGGCGAGCTGGGCGTCGCCGAGTTTTTCGTGAGCGACCGCCAAATCCCGTCGCAACCCGGCGTCGCCAGGATCGGCGGCCGACAAAAGCTTGTTGAGGGTGAAGCTGTCGCGATAGGATTGCATCGCCGCCGCCAGATCGCCTTGGGCGAGCGCGACGTCGCCGAGTTTTTCGTGAGCGACGGCCAACTCCCGTCGCCGCGACTTGTCGGCGGGATTGGCGTCCGAGAAGGCCTTGCTGGCGGCTATGCTGTCGCGAAAGGATTGCAGCTCCGCCGCGGCATCGGCTTGCGCGCGTTGCGCCTGCCCAGGTTTTTCGTGAGCGAGCGACAAGTCCCGTCGCCGCCCGCCGTCGCCGGGATTGGCGTCCGACAAAGCCTTGATGATGGCCAAACTGTCTCCATGCGATTGCAACACCGCCGCGCGATCGCCGGCCGAGAGCCGAAGCTCGCCGAGCGTTCCGTGGCTGGCCGTCACATCCCGTTGCTCCGCCTTGTCGCCGCGATCGGAGCCGACAAGAGATCCGGCGATCTCGGCGAGAAACGACGCTATCGCGCCCGGCGCGCTTTTGAGCTTTTGCGTCAGCCATCCCTTCGTTGTTTGGCTCGCCGACTCGACCGTTTGCTCCGCGCGGTTCCATTGCCATGCCGAGAGCGCCGCCAAGCCCAATGCGACGCTCGCGCCGACCAAGGAAATCGTCGCCACGCGCCGCGCATTTCTTGAGCGGCCCGCGTCGCCGAAAATCCGCGCGCGCAGCGGGTTGGCCGCGGGGACGGACAGACCGGCGACGGTCAACGCATGCCGCGCCCGCGCGCCGTGCTCGCCGGCGGCTTTCATGTAGATCTTGCTGACGCCGCGCTGGCGACACAGATTGATCAGTTGGGCGATGCCCCTGGAGTCGTTGGCGAACCGATAAAAGGCGCCGCCGGGGCTGACATGCGTCTCGAGCCAATTTTCACAGACATCGACATGCACGAAGTCTTGCGACGACTTGTTTTCGTCGGACGGAGCCTTGCCTCGCATGGGGTCCGCTCCTTGTTATCCCGTCAACTCAAACATTTGGCAAACCAGTCGACCTCTAGCGCTCGATCCTTTCCCCAGGCTAACGCGAAACGCCGCCTCCTCCCGCGGAGTCTGCGACGGTTTGGCGCCATTGACAAGCGTGAGCGCCGCGGCGTGGTCCGATCGAGGGAGGGTGGGTGCGAGAAGGAAAGGCGCGAATCCTTCTCCCACTTGTGGGAGAAGGTGGCCTCGCGAAGCGAGGTCGGATGAGGGATATTGGGGATGTTCGCAACCTAAGTTGCGACGCGTCCTCTTGGTCGCGTGCAATCGCGGTCTTTCGCTAATCCTTGATAGCGCTATCTCCAGCGGGCGTATTTGCGATCGCTTCAGAGATGGAAGCGAAGTCCAACCTTAATTTCGAAAGCAAACTATCGGCTTCTTTTTTGTAGTTCTCATTGGTAAAATAAAGCCGCCGATATTCTGTTCGAACGGCCGGATCTTGAAAATCCTCCACTCCAGGCGCATTGAATAGAAGATTTACTACCTCTGGCGGCGACTTGTCTAGGTCAAGCGTTTTGCCATAGGCGTTGTTCGATATGTCCTTGATAGCCTGATCCGAATTAAGCATCGGACGAAGAGCTTCACGATAAAAGCGATTCTGATTCTGGCTTTCTCGATTTGTGGGCCACGTTCTCATCGCCGAATGAATATCGAAGGTTAATAGGATTGATCGAGCTTCCTCGGCCTTTTTTAGTAGTTCTTTGAGCTTTATATATCGTGCAACCTTCTCGGCGTTCTGTTGCTCGGGCGACCGCTTCAAGGCCTCGTTCTGCTGCCTTAGATCATTCAGTTCCTTAGTCGCATTTGTCAGCTTGGATAAGGCTGCATCCCTTTCGGATCGAATCGGGGCGGTCGCCCTTGTGACGTCGTCTTCCGAAGGTGGCTCGCGAATTATCGAAGGTATAGACGAAGCTGACTGGCCGGCAAATGGCAATCGATCCCGCTCAAAGTACGGCGAAAAAATCACGCCAATCAATGCGATCATAACAAGCGCAACCCACCATTGCGCATTTGTAGCTATGCGACCAATTGAATCCACCAATTTCGGATGGACATGATTTTTAATCCATTCCCATTTATATACTCCGTAAAATAACACAGTTCCGGCGGCAACAGCAGCTATCGCGACGAAATAATTCTCTCCATGGAGGATCATGCTGACCCCCTCAAGGATAACGATCCACGAGAGCATTGAGAAATAACCGCGAATTGCGGCGTCGGGGGTATCGGGAGGCGGCCCTTCGGACATAAAATGCTAACCCAACAATATTCCGCCGGCGCACTTTGGCGCGGATGGTGGCCAAGATCATTGCAAAGTAGCAGGCCATTGGCCGTTGGGCCAAGTCCGTATATCGGTTTCGAGGAAAGCGAAGTGATCTGCGTCATAGCGATTTCTCGGCGAGGTAAGCCTCTTCCCCCGCCATCGCGGCGTTAAACGCCGCGACCGCGCGGGCGAGGCGCGGCTCGAGCGCGGGGGGAACGAATAGCGTCACCTCCGCGCGGGGATTTTTCGCGCCGTCGACGATCTCGAAGACGTCGAAGGCCAGAAACCCGCCATGGGCTCTACTGGCGTAAAAGCCCAGTTCCGGCGGGCCGTCGAGGGTGAGGTTGAGCGGGCCGGGCAGGCGCATGGGTTGTGCTCCTTTGATTTGCGGCGCTCTCGCCGTTTGTCCGCCTCTCCCCGTTCCACGGGGAGAGGGAGCTAGGCGGCTTCGCGCGCGGCTTCGAGCCGCATTGAAAGCTCGCCGTGCAGCACGGCGAGGTCGAAGGCGGAGAAGCGGGTCGGCGGCTCGCGGTCGCCCTGGCGGCGGACGGCCCAATCCGACAGCGCGCGCTCCAGCCGGTCGACGCGCCAGCGCTCGTCGTCGATCAGGCGGATGCGCTCCCTTTGCGCCGCGACGCCGGCGAGATGGGCGTCGAGCCGGGCGAGATAGGCGCGAACGGCGGCCTTCATCGGGCCGCCCTCGGAAAGAACGGAAAATCCTTGGACTGCATGAACGCCTCCGCGAGTTGTTGACGCGGAGAATATGTGATTTAAAAATCTCGTCAAGATGAAATGTGGTTTATAGACATCTTACCTTGAGACGCGACGCGCGGCTTAGAGGTGCGAAAACATCGGGTGATTCGGGGAGGGGGCCACCAATCCCGTCATTGCGAGGAACGAAGTGACGAAGCAATCCAGGGGCCGTCCGCGACTCCTGGATTGCTTCGCCGCGCTCGCAATGACGGGGTTGGCGCGGGGCCGCGTTCTCCCGAGCCATGGGAGAAGGCAGTCACAAATCCAGCATCACCTTGCGCACGCGGCCGATAACCGTCGGCGGGGCGTCGAGGTAGATCGCCTCGTGCGCGGGGTTGGTGGAATAAGGCTCCAGCCGGTCCGGCCGGCTCATCCAGCGTTTAAAGGTCGCCTCGCCGCCGTCGGGCGTCGCGAAGACGTAGAAGCCGCGTGGGCGCGGCACGGTGTCGGAGCGGTCGACGACGATGATCGAATTTTCCGGCGCGACCAGGTTCATCGAATCGCCGACCACCCGCAGCGCCAGAAAATCGCCGCGCGGCAGGCCGGGCACCGGCAGATAGGTGAGATCGTCGCCGAGCAGGACCGCCGGCGACTCGGAAAAGCCGGTCGCCGCGACCCAGGAAACCAGCGGAACCTGCGCGACATCGGCGCCATAGTCGCGCTCGCTGATGAGCCGCGGCCCGAGGCCGGTCGCGACCCAATACATGCGCAGGCCGAGCGTGTCGCAGATGCGCTGGAGATTGTCGACGCGCGGCCAGCGCGCCGGGCTGCGGCGGAGCTGACTGAGAAAGGTGCGCTCCAGCCCGGCGCGGGTGGAGGCCTCGTTCTCGGTCACTTTGAGCTCGGTCAGCCGGTCGCCGAGTCGAGCGAGGATCTGGTCGCGCGAAATATCCATGCAGAGATTTTAAAATCTTCCGTGGAAAACCGTTAGTGGTGTTAAAACAGCTTTTGGCCATTGACAGGCGATTTATAAATCGCATAATCCGCCCATGTCGCTTCTCCCTTCCGCGCGCCGGCGATCCTCCTCGCCTCCCCCCGCGCGGCGACTGCGGCCGGTCCATCCAGGACCGGCCGCTTTTTTCCCGGGAATGCAAGGGATTCCAATGACTTTTGGGCCAGCCAATATAGAGGCCGAGTAGGCCGTGCTCGGCGCCTGCCTCTTGAGCCGCGAGGCGCTGGCGGCGGTCGCAGGCTTTCTCGACCCGGCGCATTTCGCGGAGGAGTTGCATCGCCGCATCTTCGCCGCGATGCGGGAGCGGCTCGGCGAGGGCGCGCTCGCGACGCTGGTGACGCTGGGGCCGCTCTTGGGCGATTTGGACCTGCCCGAAGGGGCGGCGGCGCCCGCTTACCTCGCCCGCCTGGCGGCGTCGGCGCCCAGCATCGTCAACGCGCCCGATTATGCCCGCCAGATCGTCGATCTCGCGCGCCGGCGCGCGATCATGCGCGTCGCGCGGGGCGCGCTCGACGCCGCGGCGTCGCCGGCCATCGGCGGCCCGACGCAGGCCATCGCCGCCGACGCCATCGACGGCCTTAACGAAATCGTCGCGGCGGGGGCTGAGCGGCGGCGGCGACCTTTGAGCGAAAGCGCCGGCGACCTTCTCGCGCACGCGGAAAAAATCCGAGCGGGAACAATGATTTGCCAAGCGGCGACGACCGGCTTTCGTGATCTCGACACGGCGACCGGCGGCTATGAGGCGGGCGCGCTGTGGATTGTCGCGGCGCGGCCCGGCGTCGGCAAGACGATTTTTCAGGTGACTTCCTCGCTTAAAGTCGCGAAGGCCGGAGCGAGAAGTCTTCGCGAAACCGGTGAAGGATTTGGCGCGCTGGCCTATAGTTTAGAGGTGCCGGAAAGACAGGTTTGCGCGCGTTATCTGTCCGATATTTGCTATATCCCACGCGCGCCGATCGAATATGGCCGCATCGCCCGCGGCGAGTTTTCCGATGAGGAGGCGGCCCGGCTCGCGGCCGCGCAAAAGACGCTAAGCCGCCTGCCGCTGACGCTCGACGCCTCGTCGAAGCTGACGCTGGCGGAAATCGGCGCCGGGGTCCGCGCCGAAAAGGCCGCGATGGCGCGGGCCGGTTCGCGGCTAGCGGTCGCATTCGTCGATTACTTGAAGTTCATCCGCGCCAGCGATCGCTACAAGGGCCAGCGTCATTACGAGGTCGGCGAAATCTCCGCGGGGCTGAAGCAACTCGCCAAGGACGAGGGGCTCTGCGTCGTGCTGCTGGCGCAGCTCAACCGCGCGCTGGAAGCCCGAGAGGACAAGCGGCCGGGTCTCGCGGATCTGCGGGAATCCGGGGATCTGGAGGCCGACGCCGATGTCGTGGTCTTCCTGCACCGCGAGGCCCATCGCATCCTGAAAAGCCCGGAGTTTCGCGCCGGAAGCGCCGAGGCCCACGCGCGCTACGCGGCGGTGGAGCGCGAGGCGGAGCTGATCGTCGGCAAGAACCGCGCGGGGCCGGAGCGCACGGTGAAACTGTGGTGCCTGCCGTCGTGCTCGACGATGGCCGACGCGGCGAGGGGGGCGGTGGGATGAAACAACAACAGCGAATCCCTTCTCCCGTTTACGGGAGAAGGGAGGCGCGCCCTTATCTCGGGTTTTCCGCGATCGCCGCGCGGATCATGTCGAGCGGGATGTTTCCGCCGCCGATCACCAGTTCGTTGCGAAGCCGGAGGAGGCGATAGCCATGTTCGCGCAGCCAGGCGTCGCGCGAGGCGTCGTGAGCCTTTTACTCGTCGCGATCATGCGGCGCGCCGTCGAGTTCGACCGCGAGGCGATGCTTCACGCAGAGGAAATCCACGACATAGCGGCCGATGGGAACCTGCCGGCGGAACTTCAGCCCGTCCAGGGCGCCGCCGCGCAGCGAGCGCCACAACATCGCCTCGGCCCGCGTCATCTCGCGCCGAAGTTTGCGGGCGAAGGCGGTGCGGTTTTCGGAGACGCGGGCGGGCATGGCGAAGTTTTGCGCAGGGCGTGCGCGAAGGCAAGTGGGGCGCTCCCTTCTCCCGCCCGCGGTAGAAGGTGTCGCGCCGAAGGCGTGACGGATGAGGGCTCTCGCGACTTGGTTGGAACTTCCCAGGAACCCTCATCCGACCTCGCTTCGCGAGGCTGCGTTCTCCCACCAGTGGGAGAAGGACGCGCCGTAGTTTTGTGGAAAATCCAATGAAACAACCCTGGCTCAAATTCTTCCCTTCCGACTGGCGCGCCGATCCGGCCTTGCGCATGTGTTCGCTGGCCGCGCGGGGGCTGTGGATCGAGATGCTTTGCCTGATGCACGAGGCGCGGCCGCACGGGTCGCTGCTTGTCAACGGCAAGCCGGTGACGGCGGCGCGGCTTGCCAATCTCGTCGGCGGCGGGGTCGCGGAGGTCGAGGGTTTTCTGGCCGAACTGGAGGAGGCCGGCGTGTTCAGCCGCGACGCGGATGGCGCGCTCTACAGCCGGCGCATGCGCCGCGACGAGGAGAGAGCGGCGGTCAACCGCGTCAACGGCCGGGCCGGCGGCAACCCCTCGCTTAAGGCGGCGGTTAACCCACCGGTTAACCCGGCGGATAAGGCGGGGGTTAAAGCCCAGAAGCCAGAGTCCAGACTCCAGACGCCAGATCCAGAAAACAGCGCCGCGACGGGCGCGAAGCTCGACGAGATCGAGGCCGCCTGCCGCGCGGCGCTGGGCGAGGCCGCGCCTGGTGATGTCGTGATTGGGCCGATGCTCGCCGTGGTCGAGCGATTTGGCGCGGAGCGCGTGTGTCTGGCGCTCGCCAGCGAGGCGCGGCGCAGCGGCGGCGGCCGATCAAGAGCTGGCGTCTGTGGGCGGAGATCGTCGCCGAGTCGTTGGCGGAGGAGCCGAGAGCCCCGCCGCCGGCGCCCGAGGAGATGGCGGCGCTGCTCAATGGCGAGCGCGTGCCGCGCGCGGCGCTGATGGCGGCGATCGAGCGCTGGAACGCCGGCGGCGACTGGCCGACGAGCCTCGGCGGCCCGCCCCGCCGCCACGGCTGCGCGCTGCCCGAGGCGTTTTTGGCGATGTGCGTCGACGCCGAGGCGACGGCGTAGGGCGCGCGCCCTCCTTCTCCCGCAAGCGGGAGAAGGATTCGCGCCCCCACGCGGGCGGCGCCGTCACACGAGCCAATGGCCGACCACGGCGAGGCAAAGGAACGCGTAGCCGCCAGCCACGACCTCGAGCGCCGCCGA
>PLAI01000192.1 GCA_003134075.1 Methylocystaceae bacterium
TTATTCATATGCGATAGCCCTGCCCTCAAGGGGAGGGCGAATGTCGGACTCGCTTCACTCGCCATCGCCTAGCCCCCGCGTCCAGCCTTCCTTCGTCTCGCCAATAAAATCTTCGAGCAGCCGCTCCGCGATCGCCGCGCGAAGCCCCGCCATCAGCTCCTGATAATAGGAGACGTTGATTTGCGTCAGCAGCATCATGCCGAGGATTTCGCCCGCCTTGAACAGATGATGCAGATAGGCGCGCGAATAGTCNNTTCATCAGATTGACCTTGCCGAAGCGCGTATAGGCGAGGCCGTGGCGCCCCGCGCGCGTCGGCATCACGCAGTCGAACATATCGACGCCGCGCGCGACCGCCTGCACTATGTCATCAGGCGTTCCGACGCCCATCAAATAACGCGGCTTGTCGCGCGGCAGAAGCGGCTCCACCGTCTCCAGCATCTCAAGCATGACTTCCTGCGGTTCGCCGACCGCGAGGCCGCCAATCGCGAGGCCATGAAAATCCATGTCGGCGAGCGCGCGCGCGCTCTCGATCCGCAGCGGCTTCACCGCGCCGCCCTGCACGATGCCGAACGCCGCCTGCCCCGGCGCGCCGGCGAAAGCCTTGCGCGAGCGCTCGGCCCAGCGCAGCGACAGCCGCATTGCGCGCTCGGCCTCGGCGTCGCCGCACGGCAGTCGCACGCATTCGTCGAATTGCATTTGTATGTCGGAGCCGAGCAGCGCCTGAATCTCCATCGAGCGTTCCGGCGTCAGCACATGTTTGGAGCCGTCGATATGCGATTGAAAGGTGACGCCGTTCTCATCGAGCTTACGGAGCTTCGCTAGCGACATCACCTGAAAGCCGCCCGAGTCCGTCAGGATCGGATAGGGCCAGCGCATGAAGTTGTGCAGCCCGCCAAGCCGCGCGATGCGCTCGGCGCCGGGACGCAGCATCAGATGATAGACATTGCCGAGCAGAATATCGGCGCCGGCGGCGCGCACATCTTGCGCGAACATCGCCTTGACCGTCGCCGCGGTGCCGACCGGCATGAAGGCCGGCGTGCGAATTGTTCCGCGCGGCGTCGTTATCTCGCCCTTGCGCGCGGCGCCGTCGGTCGATTGAACCACGAACGAAAACTCTTGCGTCATTTACGTCTGTCCTTGGCGCCGAGAGCCGCGATCTTCACGATTTTATATTCGCCGCTGTCGGCGTCGTTCCAATGCACGGTGAAAAGTGCGTTAACGAGAACAGCGATCTCGCGCAGATTCGTCTGCCATGGGTCCGGGCACGCCGCGCCAAAGTCTATCGTCCCGTCGCGCCGCAACACGAACGGACGACTATGCGCGCCGTCGAGATCGAAGGCGCCGAACACGTCCCACGTCGAGACGACGCCGCCTTGCGCGTCGATGCGCAGGTCAAGCGTCATTGGCGCCTCGGTCGGATCGTCGCGCCACAGCGCGAGCAGCCGAATGTCGCGCGCATCGCTCATGCCGGAAACAACAGGCAGGCGTCGCCGTACGAATAAAAGCGGTAGCCATTTTCGATCGCATGGGCGTAGGCGGCCTTCATGCGCTCATGGCCGCTGAAGGCGCAGACCAGCATGAACAGTGTCGAGCGCGGCAGATGAAAGTTGGTGAGCAGCGCATCGACGGCGCGAAAGCGATAGCCGGGCGTGATGAAGATGTTCGTCCGCGCGCTGTATGGCTTTAACGCGCCGCGCTCGTCCGCCGCGCTCTCCAGACATCGCAGCGCCGTGGTGCCGACCGCGACAATGCGCCCGCCGCGCGCGCGAACTTCGTTGAGCGCGGCGGCGGTTTCCGCGCTCAACGTCGCCTGTTCGTAATGCATCTCGTGGTCGGCGGTGTCATCCACTTTCACCGGCAAAAACGTGCCGGCGCCGACATGCAGAGTCACATAGCGCAAAGTGACGCCGCCGGCCTCCACGGCGGCGAGAAGCTCCGGCGTGAAATGCAGTCCCGCCGTCGGCGCGGCGACGGCGCCGGGCTCTCGCGCGAACAGCGTCTGATAGTCGTCGGCGTCGCGCGCATCCGCCGCGCGCTTGCCAGCGATATAGGGCGGCAGCGGCATCGAGCCCTGCTCCGCGATGGCCGCGTCGAGCGCGGCGCCGGCAAGATCGAATGCGAGCGTGATTTCGCCAGCCTCGCCCTTGGCCTCGACGCTGGCCGCGAGCGCGCCAAACTCGACGCGCTCGCCGAGGCGCAGTTTCTTCGCCGGCCGCGCCAGCGCGCGCCAATGTGATGGCGAAAGCCGCTCGATCAGCGTCGCCTCTATATGGGCCTTCGTCTCGCCACGCGCGCGAAACCCATCGAGGCGCGCGCGAATGACGCGCGTGTCGTTGACGACCAGCGCGTCGCCGGGCCGCAGCAAGTTGGGGAGGTCCGTTACATGGAGATCATCGAAAGCCACCGCGCCCGAGGGAACGACCAGCATGCGCGCGCTATCGCGCGGGCTCGCCGGACGCAGCGCGATCGCCTCGGGCGGAAGCTCGAAATCAAAAAGATCGACGCGCATCTATAGCCTCGAACGCGGCGCGCGCGCCTCGCTTAACGGCGCGACCTGTCTTCGATGCGCACTCATCCGACTCCGCTTCGCAAGACTGCCTTCTCCCACAAGTGGGAGAAGGTACGCGCGCCCCATTCGTCTCGCGCTCAGCTCAGCGACGCCTTGATGATCTTGTCGGGGTCTTTCACGGGCTCGCCGCGCTTGATTTTGTCGACATTCTCCATCCCCGAGACCACCTCGCCCCAAACCGTATATTTGCGGTCGAGAAAGCTCGCGTCCTCGAAGCAGATGAAGAACTGCGAATTGGCGGTGTCGGGGTGCGAGGCGCGCGCCATGGAGCAGGTTCCGCGCTTATGCGGCGCCGCGTTGAACTCCTGCTCGAGGTTCGGATATTTGGAGCCGCCCGTGCCTGTGCCCTGAGGACAGCCGGTCTGCGCCATGAATCCCTCGATCACCCGATGGAACACTATTCCATCGTAAAAGCCCTCGGAAACGAGTTGCTTTATGCGCGCCACGTGCTTGGGCGCGAGATCGGGCCGCAGTTTGATCTCGACATTGCCCTTGGTGGTCTCCAACGTCAGTTTATCGCCTGCCTCGGTCATGGTGTCTCCTTGGATTTCTTGATTCTATCGCCGGCTGTGGCGAGCGGGGCGTCCACGCCGTCATTGCGAGCCCGAAGGCGAAGCAATCCAGGAGTCGCGGACGGATCCCGGATTGCTTCGTCAGCTTCGCTTCCTCGCGATGACGGCGTGAGCGCAAGGTCTAAGGCCTTAGCTCTCGTCGCCGGCGAGGCGCAGCTTGACGATCTTGTCCGGATCCTTCGGCGGCTCGCCGCGGTGGACCTTGTCGATGAACTCCATGCCGGAGATCACCTCGCCCCACACCGTATATTGCTCCTCGAGATAGCGCGCCGGGGCGAAGCAGATGAAGAACTGGCAATTGGCCGAGTCATTGTCCTGCCCGCGCGCCATGCCGACCGTGCCGCGCAAGAACTTCTCCTTGGAGAACTCCGCCGGAATGTTCGGCAGATCGGACTTGCCCGTGCCGGTCCCGGTCGGATCGCCGGTCTGCGCCATGAAGCCGTCGATCACGCGGTGGAATTTCACGCCGTCGTAGAAGTGGCGCTTGACCAGCGTCTCGATCTGCGCGCAATGCTTGGGCGCGATGTCGGGCCGCATCTTGATGACCGTGCGGCCATAGACAGTGTCGAGATTGAGCAGCTTGTCCTCGGCGCGCGCGGCGGGCGCCGCGGCGAGAGCGGCGGCGGCGGAAGCGCCGGCGATGAGACTGCGACGATCGATACTCATATTCCCTCCCAGGTTTCTTTATTTGCGGCGCGCGAGCGCGCGCTGGAGCGCGTCGGCGGCCTCGGCCGGCGCGAAGGCGGAAATATCGCCGCCAAGAGCCGCGATCTGGCGCACGAGAGTAGCGCTTATATGGCGAAGCCCCACTGACGCGGGGATAAAAACCGTTGTTATGTCCGGCGCCAGCGTCGCGTTCATCCCCGCCATCTGCATTTCATAGTCGAAATCCGCTCCGTCGCGCAAACCGCGCAGGATCGCCGCGGCCCCCTGCTCGCGCGCCGCCTCGACCGCGAGGCCGCTAAAACCGATCACCGCGAAGTCGCAAGGCGAGGCGAGGCCCGCGCAGCCGCCGCGGATCAACTCGGCGCGCTCCTCGAAGGAGAGCAGCGGCGCCTTGCCCGGATGAACGCCAATGGCGACGACAATCCGGTCGAACAGCTCGGCGCCCTGGCGGATCACGTCGAGATGGCCGAAGGTGAGCGGATCGAAGGAGCCGGTGTAAATGGCGGCGCGCGGCGTGGGGCTGGTCATGGGGGAGGTATAGGGGATTTTGGCCGTAAGTGGGAGTGCCGCCGTAATTTGGCGCCGTTCGACACCTCATCAACTCAGCCTGCTATGCTTCCCCCTCCGCCGCGCTCACCTCGGCCTCCGCCTCGCCCACATCCCCGATATGCTCGACCGACACCACGCGCTCGTCTTCCGCCGTGTCGAACACGATCACGCCCTGCGTGCCGCGGCCCGCGATGCGGATGCCGTCCACCGGGCAGCGGATGAGTTGCCCGCCATTGGTCACCAGCATGATTTCGTCGCCGTGCTCGACCGGGAAGGAGGCGATCAGCGCGCCGTTGCGTTGGTTCACCGCCATCGCGACGATGCCTTTGCCGCCGCGCCCGGTGATGCGATATTCGAACGACGAGCTGCGCTTGCCATAGCCGTTTTCGGACACCGTCAGAATGATCTGCTCGGCGGCGCGCATCGCCTCGAAACGCTCGTCGGAAAGATCGACGGCGGCGCCCTCCTCCGTCTCGACGGCCGGCTCCTCGACAAGCTCGGCGCCTTGCGCGCGGCGCAGCGCCACGGCGCGCTTGAGATAGGCCGCTCGCTCGTCGCCGCCAGAATCGAAATGGTTGAGGATCGACAGCGAAATCACTCGATCGCCCTCGCTCAGGCTCACGCCGCGCACGCCCATCGAGGTGCGGCCCTGGAACACCCGCACTTCCGTGACCGGGAAGCGGATGCACTGGCCGTCCTTCGTCGTCAGCAGCACGTCCTCGGCCTCGCTCGCGGTCGCTACGTCAACGATGGCCTCGCCTTCGTCGAGCTTCATCGCAATAATGCCGTTGCGGCGCACGTCGGAGAAATCCGACAGCTTGTTGCGCCGCACCGTGCCGCGCGTCGTCGCGAAGATCACGTCGAGCGTCGCCCAGCTCGCTTCGTCCTCGGGCAGCGGCATGATCGTCGTGATGCGCTCGCCGGGGTCGAGCGGCAGCATGTTGACGAGCGCCTTGCCGCGAGCCTGCGGCGCCGCGAGCGGCAGCCGCCATACCTTCTCCTTATAGGCGCGGCCCAGCGAGGAGAAGAACAGCACCGGCGTGTGCGTGTTGGCGACGAAGAGGCGGTGGACGAAATCTTCCTCCTTCGTTTGCATGCCCGAGCGGCCCTTGCCGCCGCGCCGCTGCGCGCGATAGGTCGAGAGCGGCACGCGCTTGATGTAGCCGGCGTGCGAGACGGTGACGACCATGTCCTCGCGGGCGATCAGATCCTCGTCCTCGACATCGCTTTCGGCGTCGAGGATTTGCGTGCGGCGCGGCGTCGCGTAAAGCCGCTTCACCTCGAGCATCTCGTCCTTGATGATGCCGAAAAGTTTTTCGCGCGAACCGAGGATTTCGAGATATTCGGCGATCTCCGCGCTTAGTTTGTGCAAGGCGGCGGAAATTTCCTCGCGGCCAAGCGCGGTGAGGCGTTGCAGGCGCAAATCGAGAATGCCGCGCGCCTGCGCTTCCGACAGGCGGCAGGTTCCATCCTCGCCAAGCGCATGGCGGGGATCGGCGATCAGCGCGACCAGCGGCGCCATGTCCTTGGCCGGCCAGGCGCGCGCCATCAAGGCTTCGCGCGCGGCGGCGGCGTCGGGCGACGAGCGGATCAGATGAATCACCTCGTCGATATTGGCCACGGCGATGGCGAGGCCAACCTGCAAATGGGCGCTATCGCGCGCCTTGCCGAGTCGGTATTTCGTACGCCGCGTGACAACAGTCTCGCGGAAATCGACGAAGGCGCGCAGCACGTCGCGCAGCGTCATCATCTCCGGACGCTTGCCGTTCAGCGCGATCATATTGACCGGGAAACTCGACTGCAGCGAAGTATGGCGCCACAGCTGATTAAGCACCACGTCGGCCACCGCCTCGCGCCGCAGTTCGATGACGATGCGCATCCCGTCGCGGTCGGATTCGTCGCGCAGATCGGAGATGCCCTCGATTTTCTTTTCGCGCACCAGATCGGCGATGCGCTCGACCAGCGCCGCCTTGTTCACCTGATAGGGAATCTCGCTGATGATGATCGTTTCGCGATCCTTGCGCGTCGTCTCGATCCGCGCGCTGGCGCGCATGATGATCGAGCCGCGCCCGGTGGAATAGGCGTTGCGAATGCCGCCGCGCCCCAGAATCGTCGCGGCGGTCGGGAAGTCCGGCCCCGGCACGATCTCCATCAGCTCCGCGACGGTCATATCGGGGCGGTCGATCATCGCGATGGCGGCGTCGATCACCTCGCCGAGATTATGCGGCGGAATATTGGTGGCCATGCCGACGGCGATGCCGCCCGCGCCATTGACCAGAAGATTTGGAAAGCGCGCCGGAAGGACGGTCGGCTCGTGCTCCTTGTCGTCGTAATTGGGCTGGAAGTCGACCGTGCCTTCGTCGATGTCCTCGAGCAGCGCGAGCGCGGGCTTCGCGAGGCGCGACTCGGTGTAACGCATCGCGGCGGGCGGATCGTTGTCGACCGAACCGAAATTGCCCTGCCCGTCGATCAGCATCAGGCTCATCGAGAACGGCTGCGCCATGCGCACCAGCGCGTCGTAAATCGCCGCGTCGCCGTGCGGGTGATATTTACCCATCACGTCACCGACGATGCGCGCCGATTTCACATGCGCCTTGTCGGGCGTGTGGCCGTTCTCGTTCATCGAATAAAGGATGCGCCGGTGCACTGGCTTCAACCCGTCGCGCACGTCGGGAAGCGCGCGGCTCACGATCACGCTCATCGCGTAATCGAGATAGCTGCGCTTCATTTCGTCGGCGATGGACACCGGACGGATATCGGAACCCGAAGGACCAGGCCCGTCTTTTTCGTTTGTCTCTTCGGCCAAGGGAGGCGCCAATCTGAATCTATTGTGGAATCCTCCCTTTTCTATAGGTGATTCTCGATGCGCGCGCCAGCCTTTGCGGCGCAAGAAATACACGTAGAAACAGTTGCTTATGAAATGAGAGGCGGCTTTCTCGGGAAAACCCGCTTCGCTTGTCTAGATATTGGGGTTTTTCTCGGCTTTTCGGGCGCCGCGCGCGCTCCCGGAAAGGGCGCGCGCGAGAGTCCGTCTTCGTTAGGTGGAAACGGTCGTCAGCCGTTCGCCTCCCGCAAGGATTCGCGCGCGGAGATCGCGATGGACGCCGCCGCCTCGTCGCCCGGCTCGATCAGCGCGAAGGGCTCGAGCGTGGGCGCGGGCGTGGGTTCCGGCGCGGGCTCGGCCCAAGGCGCCGGCGCGGGGGCTGCGGCGGCAGGCTTTGGCGCGGCGCCCGGCAGCGGGCGAACGACTTCCAACTCGCTCCTCTTGACCGCGGCGGCGGTCGCCGCGCCGAAGGACGGGCGTCTTTCGAGGCGCGACAGATCGACTTGAACCGGAACCTCCGGCGCCTTCGTGCGCATCATCGACGCCAGTCTGGCTAAGGAAGTCGCGGGCGACTCCTCGCCTTGCGGCGCGGCGTTCGAAGCCGCCGCCGGCTCCGAGCCCTTTCGCGGGAACGGAAGCGACGGCAATTTCGCGCGCGCGGCGGCGAGCGCCGCGCCGACGCCGGTCTTTGGCCGCGCTTCTTCCAGCTCCGACCCGGCGGCGCCGGGAGAAGCGGCGACCGGCTGGGCGGGCTCGCCGAGCGAACCGAGCCTGGCTCGCGCCGCCTGAATGGCGCGCCGCCAGATCGGCTCGGCGGCGACTTGCGCCTCCGCCGACTTTTTGTCGTCGGATTTGCGCTTGCGCGCCATCCAGCGGACGAAAGCGAAGACCGCGGCCACGCCGAACAGCAGCATTTTGCCGAACTTCAGCGCATAGACGACGAGGAGCGCGATCAATCCCAGCTTTTGCGCGGGCGCGGGCGCGGCGGGCTGGGCGACCGTCACTTTTTTGAAGTTGGCGTCGCCAGTCATCAGCGAGATGAGACCGTAGGGAGCGGTTTTGACCGTGGCGAGGTCCGCGTCGTCGTATCCCTTGCCCTTGTCGTAGACGATGGTGTCGATGAGCGCGCCGGATTCGCCTCTAAAGCGCTGGTAATTCGTCTCCTGGCCAGCGACGACGATCTTGAGGGCGCCCTGGTCGCCAAGCGCGAAGGAACTGCAATTGACGATCCAATCGTCCGCGCTCTTCGATCCGAGCATCGTCGCGCCGACGCAGGAGCTCAGGCGATGCTTGGCGTCGTAGCGCGGCGCCTCCATCCAGCCGGTGACCTCCAGTTGCGAGAGGCCCTGACGCGCGCGCGCCGGATTTTCGGCGGCGACCTTCGCATTGTAAGTCCCCAATACGACCTCTGGGTCCATCGCCTTGGCGTCCTGATCGCTGATGTAGCCATCGTCGACGAGACTGACATAGGCCATCCAGTCCGGCCGGCTCGTCGCCGGCAACACGACGCCTTGCGTGGCGTTGTCCCAGTTCTTTCCGGCGCCGAGCAGTTTGCGCGCCTGCTCGCCATCGAGATAGACGCGATTGGCCGGGAGCCACATCGTCGCGCGATCGGCGAGGCGCACCTCGACCGGTCCTCGAACGCCCTGCGCCAGCAGCGCTGAATAGGCCAGCGTCTCGTTGGTTGGAGCCTGCGCCGCGGTGACTTGCGCCACGGGAACCGCGGCGGGAGCCGGATCGGCGGACTTGGCCGCCCGCGCGGCGACGACGACCGTTTGCGGCGCGGCGGGCGCGGCGGTATTTAAATCCGGAGCCTTGGCCGCTTGCGCGGCGAGAGCCAGCGTCTCTTGCGCGATAGGCGTCGACGGCGCGGCGGCCACGACCACCGCAGGCGCGGCGGCCTCGCCAATCTTCAACTCCGGGAGCTTGGCCGCTTGCGCGGCCGGCGCGGCGCTTGGTTGCGCGACTGGCGTCGACGGCGCGCCCGAAGGCGTGGCGAAGGGCGCGGGCTGACGCGGCGCGGCGGCCTCGCCGATCGTCAAATCCGGAAGCTTGGCCGTCTGAATGGCGGTCGCCGGCATTTGTCGCTCGACTGGCGTCGAGGGCGCCGGAACCGGCTCGACGCGCTTCGCCGACTGATCGGCCGCCGCGACCTTCGCCGGCATGACGGCTTCGTCGACTTTTAAATCCAGTGCGCTGGCGTCTTGCGCGGCGGGCGCGGCGCCGGAAACAGCGGGCTGCGTAGACGGATCGGCGGCCGCGACCTTCGTTGGCATCGCGGCTTCGCCGATCTTCAAATCCAGCCCCTTGATCCCTTGCGACGGTTCGTGTCGCGCGGCCGACGCCGCCGGCTGGGCGGCGGGCTTCGCCGCTTGCGCGACGGCCGCGGCGGCCGTCATGGCCGGTTCGCCGGTCCTCAGCTCCGGCTTCCCGTCCATCCGCGCGGTTTGAAGCGTCGCGGGCTCCATCCTCGCCGCGTTCTTGGGCGCGGCGGAATCCTTGCCGGCTTCGACCACCGGCGCGGGCGTCGTTTCGCGCGCGACACCCGGCGCGGGCGCGGCCTTCGCCGCTACAGCGCCGGGAGCCGGGCGCAAGGGCGCCATTCGCACGATGATGTCATCGAACCCTTGCCGTGTCGGAGCCGACAGCACGGGGATGTCCGTCTCGTGATTTATGCGATGACCTTCGCGCGCGACGCCGGTCGGAGGAGCTAAGATGACGCCCGCCGCGATCGCCATGACGGCGCTGACGAAGAGGTGCGACAAACGCGGGCGGAAACACGACATCAAGCTACTCCGACACTATGAGCGTGCGATAGCTTGGGCCGCGGAAGCTGAAGAAAGATTTTAGAGAATACTATCCTCTCGACCTTGCGAAGCATCGAAGTAAACGAGATGCTAACGGGCGAGATGCCATGGACCCGGCGCCTATCCCACTCGCGCGGGATCGGCCGGCGTCAGCGCGACGCTCTCGCCGCAGCCGCAGGCCGAAGTCTGATTGGGATTTTCGAATACGAAGGTCGAGGAGAATTGATCGGTCTTCACGTCCATGCGCGTGCCGAGCAGATACAGCACCGCCTTGGCGTCGATGATGACGCGCGCGCCCTCCTGCTCGACGACTTCGTCGCCGGGCGAGGGTTCGGCCAGATCCATTTTATAGGACATGCCGGCGCATCCGCCTTTTTCGACGCTGACGCGCAGCCCTGTGACGGGTGACGACGCGACCCTGAGGAGGCCGCGCACGCGCTCGGCGGCGGCGTCGCTCAGGCTCAGCACGTTGGACGGCAGGGCGAGGCTCATGGTTCATCTCCCGATATCGGCGCGTCGCGCGCCATTCACTCAATAATTCGCCCAGAGACCCGGCGTCGCCAACTCCACTAGATTGTGGTCGGGGTCGCGAAAGTAAAGGCTCTTGCCCCCGCGCGGCCAGTTCATCCGCGCCTCGATCGCAACACCCAGTCCGGCCAGCCGCGCCTCCCAGGCGCCGAGATCCGCCGCCGCGATGGCCAGCGCGAAATGCAGCCGACCCATGCCCTCGTGCGGCGGAATTTCGCCGCCCGGCAGATGCAGCGTCTCGGCCGTGGCCCCGCGCAGAAACGCCAGCAGCACGCTTCCCGGCCCGCAGTCGAAAGCCCACATTCGCGCGTCGCGCAACATAGGCGCCAGCCCGAGCGTCTCCTCGTAGAAGCGCCCGGCGCGCGAGAGATCGTCGACATAGATCGCCGTTTCGAGCACAGCGCCGATTTTTGGCGCCGGATCGGTCATCGCGCGCTCCTCACCACATATCGAGCGAGATGCGGGCTTCGTCGGACATGCGGCTTTGGTCCCAGGGCGGGTTGAACACCATATGCACCTTCACGTCGGCGACTCCCGGCACCGCATTCACGGCGTTTTGCACCCACACCGGCATTTCGCCCGCCACGGGGCATCCCGGCGCGGTCAGCGTCATGTCGATGTCAACATAGCCGTCGTCGGAAATGTCGATGCGGTAGATCAGCCCGAGTTCGTAGATGTCGGCGGGGATCTCCGGGTCGTAGACCGTTTTCAACGCCTTGATGATGTCGGCGCTGAGCCGCTCCAGCGCCTCGGGATCGCAGCTCGGCGCGAGATTGATCATCGCCGCGTTGACCGCGCTCGCGGTCTTCTCCATGGTCTCCGCCTTGTCCAAGTCCGCCTCCTTTATGAGAATAAGGCCCGCGCCCGGATCAGCGCCTCGGCGAACCGGTCGATTTCGCCGCGTGTGTTGTAAAGCGCGAAAGAGGCGCGGCAGCTCGATGTCGCGCCGAAATGCGCCAGCAGGGGCATCGCGCAATGCGTGCCGGCGCGCACGGCGACGCCGGCGCGGTCGATCACGGTCGCGATGTCATGTGCATGGGCCGCATCCATATTGAAGGCGAGAATAGGCCCTTTTTCGCGAGCCCGTCCATAGATGCGCACGCCC
The DNA here is from genome assembly GCA_003134075.1 of Methylocystaceae bacterium. Classification (GTDB taxonomy): domain Bacteria; phylum Pseudomonadota; class Alphaproteobacteria; order Rhizobiales; family Beijerinckiaceae; genus Methylocystis. Next base: position 11,622 of record PLAI01000192.1, read on the forward strand.
TCGATTTCCGCCAGCCGCTCATGCGCATAGGCGGTCAGATCGGCCTCGTGGGCGCGGATCGCCGCGCGGCCAAGGCTCTCCATGTAATCGAGCGCGGCGCCGAGCCCCACCGCCTGGGCGATCGGGGGCGTCCCCGCCTCGAACCGCTGCGGCGGCGTGTTGTAAGTGACGCTCTCGCGCGTGACGGTTTCGATCATCTCGCCGCCGCCGCAAAATGGCGGCAGGTTTTCGAGCCATTTGCTCTTGCCGTAAAGGGCGCCGATCCCCGTCGGCCCGTAGAGCTTATGGCCGGTCACGACGTAAAAATCGCAATCGAGCGCTTGCACGTCGACGTCGAGATGCACCGCGCCCTGCGAACCGTCAACCAGCACGGGAACGCCATGCGCGTGGGCGATGCGCGCGACTTCCTTGATCGGAGTTGGCGCCGCGACGACATTCGACATATGCGTCAACGCGACGATTTTGGTGCGCTTGGTGATGAGTTTTTCGAAGGCGTCGAGCGAAAAATTGCCGTCGTCGTCGACCTCGATCCATTTCAACACGGCGCCCTTGCGCTCGCGCAGGAAATGCCAGGGCACGATGTTGGAATGATGCTCCATCAGCGACAAAATGATCTCGTCGCCCTCGCCAATGTGCGCGAGGCCGTAAGAGGCGGCCACGAGGTTGATAGCCTCCGTCGCCGAGCGCGTGAAGACGATTTCGTCGACGGAGCCCGCGTTGAGGAAGCGCCGCACGCTTTCGCGCGCGCCTTCGAAGCCCTCGGTCGCGGCGTTGGCGAGGTAATGCAATCCGCGATGCACATTGGCGTATTCGTGCTCGTAGAAATGCGTCAGCCGCTCGATCACCTGCCGCGGCTTTTGCGCCGAAGCGGCGTTGTCGAGATAAACGAGTTCCTTGCCGTAGGGGCGCTCGGCGAGGATCGGAAAATCGCGGCGGATCGCCTCCACGTCGAAGACAGGCGCCGCTCTCGAGGCTTCGAACGGTTGATTCATCACAAAGCCTCCCGCATCCGCAGCCACGCCGCGACGCGCGCCGCCAGCGCATCCCGCGTCGCTTCGTCCTTGACGCGCTCCAGCGCCTCATTGGCGAAGCCTTCGATCAGCAGCGCCTCGGCCCGCGGCTTTGGCACGCCGCGCGCTTCGAGGTAAAATAATTGGTCGGCGTCGAGCCGCCCGCAAGTCGCGCCATGGCCGCAGACCACGTCGTCGGCGAAGATCTCCAGTTCCGGCTTGTTGTTCATGCTGGCGCCGTCCGACAGCAGCAGCGACTTCGACTGCATCGCGCCGTCGGTCTTTTGCGCGAGCGGCGCCACGCTGACCTTGCCTTGAAACACGCCCGTCGCGGACTCGTCGACGATGTGACGGAAAAATTCGCGGCTCTTGCCGCCAGGGCTCTCGTGCCGGATGACGAGCGTGGTGTCGGCGTGATCGCGCCCGCGCAGCAGGCTCGCGCCGTTGAACGACACATCGGCGTTCACGCCGCTAAGCGTCGCGAATATCTGCCGCCGCAAAAGGCCGCCGCCCTCGACGAGGCAGAAGGAGTTCAGCGCGCTATTTTCTCCCAGCGTCGCCAGCAGCGAGACGACGCGCACGGCGTCCTCGCTCTGCGGCGCGATCGTCGCGACATGATCAAGCTTCGCGCCATCGCCGAGGACCATGACCAGCGCGTGATTCTCCTGCGAGCCGGAGCGCTCCAACGGCGTGAAGCTCTCCAGCAGCGTGGCGCGGGCGCCGGCGCCCAAAATCACCAGCGAGCGCGTAAAGACCGACCGCGCGGCGCCGCCCGAGATGAAATTCGCGAATTCCAGCGGCCGCTCCAGCACGCAGCCGGGCGAAACGCGTAGCACCGCGCCGTCCTGCATCAAGGCGGCGTTGAGGGCGAGCGTCGGGTCCTCCGCGTCGCCGGCCAGAGCGGCGAGAATTTCCGCTTCGCCGCACGCCAGCGCCTCGCGCAAGGAAAGCACGCTAACGCCATAGGGCAAAGCCGAGACGTCGGAGAGATCGGGACGAAAAGCGCCGTCGAGCACGACGAATCGGCAGGACTCCCGCTCGCGCGCCAACGCCGGCGTCGCGGGGCCAGCGGCGCGCAGCGGCGCGACGGCGCACAGCGCGGCGCGCAGATCGGTGTAGTGCCACGCCTCGACGCGCCGGTTCGGCAGTCCTTCGCGCGAAAAGGCGTCCCAGGCGCTTTGGCGCAGCGGGCGAGCGCCCGCGTCCTTCATCGCGTCGAACGCGGTTTTTAGGTCGGCGGTAGCCGATGTCGCTGTGTCGCTCATGATCACGCCGCTTCGCCGATGTAATCCTTATAGCCACTCGATTCGAGTTCGAGCGCCAGCTCTGGCCCGCCGCTGCGCAGGATGCGGCCCTTGGCCATCACATGCACGGTGTCGGGTTTTATATAATCCAGCAACCGCTGGTAATGGGTGATGACGAGGAAGCCCCGATCCTTGGCGCGCAGCGCGTTGACGCCTTCCGAGACGACGCGCAGCGCGTCGATGTCGAGGCCGGAATCGGTCTCGTCCAATATGCACAGACGCGGCTCCAGCAGCGCCATCTGCAAAATTTCCATGCGCTTCTTTTCGCCGCCGGAAAAACCGCAGTTGAGCGGACGCCGCAACATGTCCTTGACGACGCCGAGCCGCGCGGCCGCCTCGTTGACGCGCTTCATGAAGTCGGGCGTCTGCAACTCGTCCTCTCCACGCGCGCGCCGCTGCGAGTTGAGCGCGGCCTTCAGAAACGTCATCGTCGCGACGCCGGGAATTTCGACCGGATATTGAAAGGCGAGAAACACGCCCTTGGCGGCGCGCTCATGCGGCGCGAGGCCTAAAATATTCTCGCCGTTCAGCAGCACTTCGCCCTGCGTGACATCGTAGCCCTCGCGTCCGGAGACGACATAGGACAGCGTTGATTTGCCGGTGCCGTTCGGCCCCATGATCGCCGCGACCTCGCCGTCGTGAACGGTGAGCGTGAGGCCATCGAGAATCTTGCGGTCGCCGATGGAGACGTGGAGGTTTTTGATTTCAAGCATGGTCGTGTCCATTCTGAATCGATGATCGAATTGCAGGTCTGTTCAGCTCCATCGCCGCGACTCAACTCTGATGTCTTCGATCAACTCGAACCGCCCCGATCCGGCGTCGATTTCTTCTCGCCAAAGCCCGCGCCATTCCTCGATCTTCGTCTCCTCGGCCCGGCGGCGCGCGAGCCACTCCGCGACCGCGCCGACAACCATGTCGTTCTCGGAACCATATTCGCCGCGCGCCACCGCGCCCGCGATTTCCGCCGCGAGATCGTCCGGCAATGAGAGTTGCAAAGTGCGCCCGCTCATCCGACGCTCCCCTCGAGACTGATCGAGATCAGCTTTTGCGCCTCGACCGCGAACTCCATCGGCAGCTGCTGCAGCACGTCGCGCACGAAGCCGTTGACGATCAGCGCGGTCGCCTCCTCCGCGGAAAGCCCGCGCTGCATCGCGTAGAACAACTGATCCTGCGAGATTTTCGAAGTCGTCGCCTCGTGCTCGAATTGCGCGCTCGGATTCTTGCTCTCGATATAGGGCACGGTGTGCGCGCCGCAGCGGTTGCCGATCAGCAAACTGTCGCAATTGGTGAAATTGCGCGCGCCTTCGGCCTTGCGATGCGCCGAGACGAGCCCGCGATAGGTGTTTTGCGAGCGCCCCGCCGATATGCCCTTGGAGATGATGCGGCTCTTGGTGTTCTTGCCGAGATGGATCATCTTGGTGCCGCTGTCGACCTGCTGGCGGCCGTTCGACACGGCGATCGAATAGAACTCGCCCTGCGAATTGTCGCCGCGCAGAATGCAGGACGGATATTTCCAGGTGATCGCCGATCCCGTCTCGACCTGCGTCCAGCTGATGTGCGAATTGCGCCCCCGGCAATCGCCGCGCTTGGTCACGAAATTGTAAATGCCGCCGCGGCCCTCGCTGTCGCCGGGATACCAGTTCTGCACGGTGGAATATTTGATCTCGGCGTCGTCGAGCGCGACCAGCTCCACAACAGCCGCGTGCAACTGGTTCTCATCGCGCTTGGGCGCCGTGCAGCCTTCGAGATAGCTGACGTACGACCCCGCGTCGGCGATGATCAGCGTGCGCTCGAACTGTCCGGTGTTCTTCTCGTTGATGCGGAAATAAGTGGACAACTCCATCGGGCAGCGCACGCCCGGCGGCACGTAAACGAAGGAGCCGTCGGAAAACACCGCCGAGTTCAGCGTCGCGAAGAAATTATCGCTCACCGGCACGACCGAGCCGAGATATTTGCGCACGAGCTCCGGATGTTCGCGCACGGCTTCCGAAATCGGGCAGAAGATCACGCCGGCCCGCGCCAGCTCTTCCTTGAAGGTCGTCGCGACGGAGACGCTGTCGAACACCGCGTCGACCGCGACCCTACGCACCTCGACGCCAGCGAGAATTTCCTGCTCGCGCAGTGGAATCCCCAGCTTTTCGTAAGTGCGCAAAAGCTCGGGATCGACGTCCTCGAGCGAAGTGGGCCCCGGCGTCGATTTCGGCGCGGAATAGTAATAGAGGTCTTGGTAGTCGATGCGGGGATGTTCGACTCGCGCCCAATTGGGCTCGGTCATGGTCAGCCAGCGCCGATAGGCCGACAGCCGCCAGTCGGTGAGCCATTGCGGCTCGTCCTTCTTGGCCGAGATGAAGCGAACGATGTCTTCGGAAAGGCCCTTCGGGGCCTTGTCCGATTCGATATCGGTCGAAAAGCCGTATTTGTAGGCGTCGACGTCGATGGACTCGACAGTGTCAACGGTCTCTTTGAGAGCCGCCATTCTTTGTTCTCCTCGTCACGGCGGGTTCAAGGCCCGTCGGCCGAATCTCGGGGCGCAAGGCCCCTCGCTCAGGCGGCGGATGATCGGAATCTTATTCGATCCACGACGCGTGCAAGAGCGATGCCGAACAACTCTACATCCTCCGCGCTCGAACGCCAACCCAGGCTTATTCGCAACATTGCAGCTTCGTTCAACCCCATCGCTTCGGCGACATGCGAGGCGCGCGGCTTGCCGGAGGAGCAGGCCGAGCCCGAGGACGCCGCTACGCCCTCCAGATCCAGCGCCATCGCCAGTGTGTGCGCGGCGATCCCCGGCGCGGCGAAGGCGCTGGTGTTGGGCAGGCGCGGCGCGCTTTTCCCGAGAAACCGGGCCTCGGGCAGTATCGCCGTGATCCGCCGCTCGGCGTCGTCCCGAAGTCCGGCGAGCCGGCTGGACTCGTCCGACTCGCCAGTCGCGGCCTCGAAAGCGGACGCGAAACCAACCGCCGCCGCGATATTTTCGGTCCCCGCGCGGCGACCGCCTTCTTGGCCGCCGCCCCGCAGGATCGTCTCGTCTATATGGAGACCCTCCCGGGCGAAGGCTAGAGCCCCGGCGCCGGCCGGTCCGCCGAGCTTATGCGAGGAAAACAACAAAACATCCGCGCCTAATGTCGAGAATGTTGCATTGCAACGCCCCACCGCCTGCGTCGCGTCGCAGACCAGCAGCCCGCCGGCCGCGTGGACGAGCCTCGCCGCCTCGGCGACGGGCTGAACGACGCCAGTTTCGTTGTTGGCGGCCTGCAAAGCGAGCATGATCCGCCTGCCGGCATGGGCGCGCAGCGTGGCCTCCAGCGCCGTCAGGGATATCCGCCCGTCCGGCGTCAGCGGCAGGGTCAGGGCCGCTTCGGCTGGGAAACGGTGGCCCTTAAGGACGCAGGGATGCTCGCCGGCGGAAAGCAGCAGCAAATCGAAAGGGTCGGAATCGCGCCCCGCGCGCAAATGCGGCGTCACCGCGAGATTGGCGGCCTCGGTCGCGCCGCTGGTGAAAACGAGGTTGCGCGCCGCCGTCCCCACGCCCGCCGCGATTTTTCCCCTCGCGCCCTCCAGCATCCCCCGCGCCGCCCGCCCCTCGGCGTGGATCGAGGAGGGATTGCCGAGCCTGTCCAGCGCCGCCAGCATCGCCTCGCGCGCTCGCGGACGCAAAGGCGCCGTGGCGTTGTAGTCGAGATAGGCGCGAGGCGAGGTCATGGTCGAACTGCTCCGCCGGCCGGGCGAGCGGCGAGGAACATCACTACCCCCGCGCGGCCGATAGCCCGCGTTTGAGATCATAGAGCAGATCGTCGCAATCCTCTATGCCGACCGACAGGCGCAGCATCCCCTCGCCGATGCCGAGCGCGGCTCGCGCCTCCGGCGTCAGGCGCTGATGGGTCGTCGTCGCGGGATGGGTGACGAGGCTCTTGGCGTCGCCGAGGTTATTGGAGATTTTGACGATCTCCAGCGCATTGGCGAGCGCGAAGGCCGCTTCCTTGCCGCCCGCGACATCGAAACTGACGAGCGTGCCGCCGCCGGTCATCTGCCGACGCGCCAGAGCCGCCTGCGGATGGTCGTCGCGGAAGGGATAGAGCACGCGCGTCACGCCCGGCTGCTCCGCCAGAAAATCGGCGATTTTCGCCGCGCTCGACGCCTGTTGCGCGACGCGCAGCGGCAGCGTCTCCAGCCCCTTCAGCATCACCCAGGCGTTGAAGGGCGACATCGCCGGCCCGGTCTGGCGCAGGAAGTTGTGCAGCGTCTCGTCGATCAGGGCGCGCGAGGCGAGGATTATGCCGCCGAGACAGCGCCCCTGCCCGTCAATATGCTTGGTCGCGGAATAGACGACGATATCGGCGCCGAACTCAAACGGCTTTTGCAGCAAGGGCGTCGCGAAGACATTGTCGACGACGAGCCGCGCCCCGGCCTCATGAGCGAGATCGGCCAGTGCCTTGAGGTCATAGACCTCCAGCCCCGGGTTGGTCGGCGTCTCCAAAAAGAGAACCTTGGTCTCCTTGCGCAGCGCCTTTTTCCACGCCGCGAGATCGGCGCCGTCGACCAGCGTGGTCTCGACGCCAAAGCGCGGCAGCAATTCCTCGACGACGTAAAGACAGGAGCCGAACAGCGCCCGCGCCGCGACGACATGATCGCCGGCCTTGACCTGCGACAATAGGCTCGCGGTGACGGCCGCCATGCCGCTCGCCGTCGCGCGCGCCGCCTCGGCGCCCTCGAGCAGGCACATGCGCTGCTCGAACATCGCGACGGTCGGATTGGAGAAGCGCGAATAGATGAAGCCGGGTTCGTCGCCCTTGAACCGCGCCTCGGCGGCCTGCATGGTCGGATAGACGAAGCTTTGCGTCAGAAACAGCGCCTCGGACAATTCGCCAAAGGGCGAGCGCAAAACCCCGCCATGCACGAGCTGCGTGGCGGGCTTGAGGGGACGGCGCTTCGAATCGGTCTCGGAGGACTTCGAATCGGTATCGGAAGACATGGCTTCTCCTTGAGGGACGAAAAACAACGGGTTTCCTCTAGGAGACCCGGCCTTTTAGCGCCTTGTTTAACGTGGCGGCAAGCCGGCCGGCTCAAATAACCACGGCGTCAATTAAGGGCAAGGGCGGCGGCGCTGTCAACCGGGAGGAGAAGGAGGACGCCGTCCTGGCCTTCCGGGCCACGGCGGCGCCGCGCGAAGCTACGCCGCCAGCAGGAAGCTTGGTTGCGCCCCAAGAACGGCGTCATCGACAAAGGGTGCGAATTTCACGAAATTCTCGTGAAACATATCGACGAGCCGACGCGCCGTCGCGGCATAATCGTCCTTCGACATCCACGTCCCCGCCGGATCGAGAATTGTGGTTTCGACGCCTTGAACGGACCGCGGCACGGACAGGCCGAAATAAGGATCGACGCGATAGCCCGTTTTGGCGAGCGAGCCGCTCAACGCCCCGCTCAATAGTTTCCGCGTGACTTGGATCGGCATGCGATGACCCACGCCAAACATTCCGCCCGTCCATCCCGTATTGACGAGCCAGCAATCGACCTGGTGCAGCGCGATCAGCTCGCGCAGGAGGTTCCCGTATTCGGAGGGGTGCCGCGGCATGAAAGGCGCGCCGAAGCAGGTGGAGAATGTCGCCAGAGGTTCGCTCACCCCTTTTTCCGTGCCAGCGACCTTGGCGGTGTAGCCCGACAGGAAATGATACATGGCCTGCGCGGGATCGAGCTTGGCGATTGGCGGCAAGACGCCGAAGGCGTCGCATGTCAGCATAACGATGTTTCTGGGATGGCTCGCGCGCCCGGAAGCCGACGCGTTCGCGATGAAATCAAGCGGATAGGCGATGCGGGTGTTCTCGGTTTTCGAATCGTCGTCGAAATTCGGCCTGCGCGTCACGGGGTCGAGCGCGACGTTTTCCAGCACCGTGCCAAAACGCTCCGAAGTCGCGAATATTTGCGGCTCCGCCTCGCGGGATAATTTGATCGCCTTGGCGTAGCAACCGCCCTCGAAATTGAACACGCCTTCCGCGCCCCAGCCGTGCTCGTCGTCCCCGATCAGGGAACGGGACGCGTCCGCCGACAACGTGGTTTTGCCCGTGCCGGAGAGTCCGAAAAATAGCGCGCTGGCGCCGTCGATATCCGCGTTGGCCGAGCAATGCATGGGCAAAACGCGCCGGGGCGGAAGAAGGAAGTTGAGATAGCCGAACACCGCCTTCTTGATTTCTCCGGCGTNNCCGCCGATCAGCACGATCTTGCGGCTGAAATCGACGGCGATCACGGTCCGCGAACGGCACCCGTGCCGTTCCGGCTCGGCCTGAAATGACGGCAAGTCGAGAATCGTAAGCTCCGGGACGAAACCGTCGATCTCCGCCCTTGACGGACGAATCAGCAAATTGCGGATGAACAGGGAATGCCAAGCGTATTCCGTGTAAACGCGCGTCTTGAGCCGGTGACGCGGGTCGGCGCCGGCG
>PLAI01000177.1 GCA_003134075.1 Methylocystaceae bacterium
GACACAATAGAGAAATAGCGCCGATTCACCTTTCTCGCGGGCTCGGCCCACCCACCGGCGACGAACCCGCCGAACTCCCACGCCCTCGGATGTCTCCACATCATCCGCGCGCGCGACAGGAAAAGCGAGGCGCGCCGCTAAACGCCGCCCCTTCCCCAAGCGTAGCTGAACGTCTCGCGACTCATTCTATCTCCGCGGCTCATCTGTCGCCGTTGCCCGCGGCAATCGCACCGTGAAGCGCGCGCCGCCGCCCGGTGGATTGTCGAAGTCGATCGCGCCGCCATGTTCACGCACGATCGAATAGCTGATCCACAAGCCCAGCCCCGTGCCCTCGCCCACTTGCTTGGTGGTGAAAAACGGTTCGAATATCCGACCGCGAATGGCTTCGGAAACGCCGCGGCCATTATCCGTCACCGCCACAATCCCCATGTCTCCTTCTCCGCGCGTCTCGATGAGGATGCGCGGTTCCGCGACATCGCGCACGGCGTCGAGCGCATTGTCGATCAGATTGCCAATTACCGAATGAATCTGTCCCTCCAGTCCAACGACGAACAAATCCGTTTCGAGCTTCGTCTCGATCGCGACCTGGCTCCTCTTGCCGCGCGCCGCCCATTGCGACGCCGTTTGAATTACCTTCGCCAGCGCCACCGGCTCTCGCCGGGTCTTGGGGTCGAAGGACAGCCGGCGCAGGTTCTTGACGATTTCGCTGATGCGGACCGCGCCTTCGAGCGTGCCCTCGATCAGCGGCTCAAGATCCGCCAGAACGGAGTCGATCTTGTGTCGTCGCCGCAGCGCCTCCAACGCGTCGGCCTCCGCTCCGGAGTGCAACGCGTCGAGATAGACGGCTATCGAACGGCGATAGCGATCCAGCGTATGAATATTCCCGTAGACAAAGCTAATGGGATTGTTGAGTTCATGCGCCACGCCGGCGACGAGTCTGCCAAGGCTCGCCATTTTTTCCTGTTCAATCAGCCGCGATTGAGCCTGCTGCAGATCCGTGTGCGCGCGGTGCAGCGCTTCATAGGCGCGGCGTAATTCGCCGATCGGGCGACCCGTGAACACCGCGCCGGCGCGCCGTCCGTCGGAGTTAAAGCGCGCCGAGCAATTAATCGCCATTAAATCCGAGGGCCCGTTCGCCGTGTCGAAACGCAATTCGACGCTGACGACGCTCTCTCCCAGTCCCGAGCCGATGATCTCCGCGACGCGCTCCCGATCCTCTTGCGCGAATTGATCGCGCAACGGCTTGCCCAACAAGGCCTCTTCGGGTCGTTGCATCAGCGAGAGAAAGGCGGGATTGACCTGCGATAGGTCGCCCTTCCGGTCGCATACGAGCAAGACGTCCGACACCGACGCGACGACGCTGGAAATGAAATTCCGGGCTTCCTCGAGCTCGGCGTTCTTTCGCTCGAGCTCCGTCTCGTAGCCGATGAGATCGGAATAGACTTCGTCCATCTTGCGAATGACGTCGAGCCACATCGCCTCGCTGTTCTCGGAAAGCAGTATTTCCTCCTTGCCCGCCACGCGCGCGATCAGATCGCCACGTCTGGCGGGGCGCGGCGTGTCAGGCTTCGTCATCGGCGTCTCCGCGAATGTCGTAGCGCGCGATCTTGCTGCGAAGCCCAACGCGTGAGAGCCCCAGCTCGTCCGCCACGCGACTGATGTTGCGCCCATTGCGTTTCAATGACTCCGCGATCAGCGCGCGCTCCAGTTCCTCGACGCGCTCCTTGAGCGTGCCGCCCGCCTGCCCGCCGTTTGGCGCGGCCGCGCTTCCAAAGTCGAGGATGAGCGGCGAGAGCAGGTCGGGGCGAAGATTGGTGTCGCCATCGCAGAGCACCGCCATGCGCTGAATTTCATTGTGCAGTTCGCGAATATTTCCGGGCCAGGGATAGCGCTGCATCAAGCGCAAGGTCTCCGGATCGAAGCCGGGAATGCGGCGATTGAACATCTGATTGACGTTGAGGAGAATACGCGCCGCGATAATCGGAATGTCGCCCGCTCGCGCGGCGAGAGTGGGTAGATGAATCGGAAAGGCGGCGAGTCGATAATATAGATCGCGCCGGAAGCGGCCCGCCGCCACGTCCGCTTCGATATTGCGGTTGGTCGCGGCGATCACCCGCACGTTGACCCGGCGCGAGCGTTGCGCGCCGAGCGGACGGATTTCTCCCTCCTGCAGCACGCGCAACAGCTTTACTTGAAACGACGGCGAAGTCTCGCCGATTTCGTCGAGAAAAATCGATCCGCCGTCGGCGACCTCGAACAGGCCGATGCGATCCTGATAGGCGCCTGTGAAGGCGCCCTTCTTGCTGCCGAACAGTTCGCTCTCGAGCAACTCGTCGGGAAGCGCGCCGCAATTCTCGATGACGAAGGATTTGTCGCCGCGCGCCGAGCCATGATGAATCGCGCGCGCGAGCAATTCCTTGCCTGTGCCGGAGTCGCCCGTGATGAGCACGGAAATATCGTATCGCGCCGCGCGTTGTCCCAGCGCGATGGCCGCGCGCACCGGGCTGTCCGGCGCGTGGGCGATGCGGGAGAACTCGAACAGCCGCCGTTCGGCGCTTCGCCGATTGCTGGCGAGGCTCCGCAGCCTAGCGTTTGACGGCTTGGCCTCGATTGGCGGCGCGCCGCCGCCGTCCTTTTGCAGGCGATAGAGCTGCGCCGCCTCGCGCACGCAGGCGAGCAGCTTCTCGGGGTCCCACGGCTTGGTCACATATTGGAATATCCCGGCCTCGTTGACGCCGGCGATGATATCCTCGGCGTCGGTATAGCCTGAAATGATGACGCGCACCGGCTCCGGCCATTGATCGCGGACGCGCTTGAGAAAATCGACGCCATTCTCTCCGGGCATGCGTTGATCGCAAAGGATCACCTGCACCAGATCGCCCGCGAGCACAGCTTCCGCTTCGGCCGCGCTGGCGGCGCAAATCACTTCGAATTCGATGCTCAAGACACGCCGCAGGGATTCGAGAGATCGCCTCTCGTCATCGACGACGAGTACGATCGCGGTCGAGGTAGCCAGACCGTCCTCCCGCGGTTCCTCGCGCATCAAATTCATGCTGCCTCCGTCAAATCCTCGTCCTTCCGCGTCGCCCGCTCAACATATTCGCGGCAATTGCTCGCCCGAAAGCCAGTCGACGATGCGGCCGCCGCCAAAGGCCGTCGTCATCTGCACGAAGCAATGCTCGTCCTCGATCACCTCGCCGATCCTCGCGCTGTCTTGACCAAGTGGATGCGCGCGCATCGCCGCCAGCAGCTTTTCCGTCGCCTCGGGCGCGACGAAGGCCACGAGCTTGCCCTCATTGGCGACGAACAGCGGATCGAGGCCAAGCAGTTCGCAAGCCGCCGCCACCTGCGGCCGCACCGGAACAGCCGCCTCCTCGATGCGAACGCCGACCCGGGACTGGTGGGCGATTTCATTTAGCGTCGCCGCCAAGCCGCCGCGGGTGGGATCGCGCATCAGCCGGATCGACGCGCCGGCGGCCTCGACCATGACCGCGACGAGATCATGCAGCGCAGCGGTGTCGGACAGCACTTGCGTTTCAAATGAAAGATTTTCCCGCTTCGACATGACGGCGACGCCGTGATCGCCAATGGAGCCCGACAGCAGAATGATGTCGCCGGCGCGCGCCCGGTCGCCCGAAAGATAAAGCCCAGCGGGAACGACGCCGACGCAGGACGTGGAGATGAATACGCCGTCGGCCTTGCCGCGCTCGACCACCTTGGTGTCGCCGGTGATGATCGGAACATTGGCCGCGCGCGAGGCGTCGCCCATGCTTTGCGCGATGCGCGCGAGATCGGCGAGCGGAAAGCCCTCCTCGATGATAAAGCTCGCGGACATATAGAGCGGCTTCGCGCCGGCCATGGCGATGTCGTTGATCGTGCCGTTGACGGCAAGATCCCCGATGTCGCCGCCCGGAAAGAACAAGGGCGATACGACATAGCCGTCCGTGGTCATCACCATCCGCCCACCGGCGATGTCGAAGACCGACTGATCGTTGCCCGCGCGCAAAAACTCGTTATCGAAAGCCTTGTGAAAGACATCGGCGATCAGCCGCGCCATCGCCCGCCCGCCCGAGCCATGCGAGAGATCGACGCGGCCGGAACGAAGATCGAGCTTGCGGCCGAGCGGTTCGTATTTGTTCATGGCGCGCCCACCCGCTGAAGGCCTGTCTCGCGGTCGCGAAATCGGCCGTAGGCCCAATAGGCGGCGCAGGAGCCTTCCGACGACACCATGCAGGCGCCCATAGGCGTCTCCGGCGTGCAAGCCGCGCCAAATAGCTTGCAATCTCGTGGGCGCTTCGCGCCGCGCAGGATGGCGCCACATTCACAGGCGGGATTGTCGCGCGCCGGCCGCGTGACAATCGTAAAGCGCCGTTCGGCGTCGAATTGCGCATAAGGCTCGCGCAAGCGCAGCGCGCTATCGGGAATTTCTCCAAGGCCTCGCCATTCGAAGCTTTCCCGCGTCTCGAAAATATCGGCGATCTCCGCCAGCGCCCGACGGTTGCCCTCGGCCGACACCGCGCGAATATACTGGTTCTCGATTTCGGCGCGACTCTCGTTGACCTGACGCACCAGCATCAAAATCGCCTGCACGACGTCCAGCGGCTCGAAGCCGGCGACGACGACGGGCTTATGAAACTCGGTCGCGAAGCGTTGGTAGGGCGTCGTTCCGATGATGGTCGAAACATGCGCGGGCCCGATGAATCCGTCGATTTCCACGGCGTCAGGATCGCTCGCCTCCAGAATTTTCTGGATCGCCGAAGGCGTCAGCACGTGATTGCAAAAGATCGTGAAATTGGTCAGCCGCTTTTTCTGGGCGAGACGTATGGCCATCGCGGTTGGCGGCGTCGTCGTCTCGAAGCCAATCGCGAAAAAGACCACCTGACGCTCAGGTTCGTTTGCAGCGATCGCGATGGCGTCGAGCGTGGAATAGACCATCCGTATGTCGGCGCCCGCGGCTTTGGTCTTGAGCAGGCTCGATCCGTTCGAGCCCGGCACGCGCATCAGATCGCCATAGGTGCAGAGCGTCACTTCCGGCCGCTTCGCGAGCGAAATCGCGTCGTCGATCCGGCCCATCGGCAGCACGCAGACGGGACAGCCTGGCCCATGGATCATGCGTATGTTGGCGGGCAGCAAATCCTCGACGCCATAGCGCGAAATCGCGTGGGTGTGGCCGCCGCAAAACTCCATGAAGCGATAGCAGCGATCCGCTCGGGCCTCCGCCGCGATGCGCCGCGCGAGATCTCGCGCCAGTTTGCCGTCGCGATATTCATCGACGTGTTTCATGCATCGGCTCCGAGCAAAGCCGCTTCGCGCAACAGCGAGAGAGTGCGCAACGCTTCGTCTTCATCGATTTTGGCGAGCGCGTAGCCGACATGCAGCACGACATAATCGCCAGTGGCGACATCCTCGAGCAGCGCCACCGACGCATTGACGACAACGCCGTCCAGGCTGACGCGCGCCATCTCGTCCGGCAAAAGCTCGATCACGCGGGCGGGTATCGCAAGACACATCGCTTCGCCTCCACTAAGCTCACGCGCTCGCCGCGCGCGCGAGAAACGCCTGTCCAAGCGACAGGCCGCCGTCGTTGCATGGAATTTTTCGCGCGAGCAGGGGTTCGATCCCCTGTTCGCGCAGCCGCCGCGAGAGACCTTCCGCGAGCGCCGCGTTCATCAGACAGCCCCCGCCAAGCGCGACGCGCGTTTGGCCCAAGCGACGCGCGGCGCCGCCGATCCAGGCGGCGAGCGCTTCGATCAGCGTCCCATGAAACAACTCGGCGCCCTCTCTCGCGCAGAGCCCTTCGTCCAGCAGCGCGCGAAACAGCGGAGCGAGATCGAGCATGTCGTTCTCCATCGAGAAGCCGCCCGCCAGCGCGCGCGGCGCCTCGCACAGCGCCTGGAGCTCCATCGCCGCCTGCCCCTCGTATTGCTGTTCCAGCCGCGCGCCAAGGATCGCCGCCGCCGCGTCGAACATCCGGCCGAGACTCGTGGTTTGCGCGGCGTCCGGAGCGGCGGCGAGGCGCGCGACATCCGCCGCGATGCTATATTGCGGAAAGCGGCGTGGCGCCTCCGCCCCGCGTCCAAGCCGCGCGAGAACCGCGACGCCCATGCGCCAGGGGGCGCGCGCGGCGCGGTCGCCGCCCGGCAATGGCAGCGGCGCCAAATGCCCGACGCGACGCCAGCAACCCTTCTCGATCAGCATCAATTCGCCGCCCCAGGCGCCGCCGTCGTCGCCATAACCATGGCCATCGAGCGCGGCGCCGAGCAGCGGGCCGTCGATCTTGTGTTCGGCGGCGATCGCCGCGACATGCGCGGCATGATGCTGGGCGCGATACACCGGCAAGCCGCGCGCCTCGGCCATGCGCGTCGTGACGAGATCGGGATGGAGATCGCAAGCCACGATCTCCGGCCGCGCGTCGAGGATATCGAGCATGCGCAGGGCGGTCTCCTTATGGAACGCGATCGTCGCGCGATCCGTCAGCCCGCCGATATGCGTGGAAACGAAGGCTTCCCTTCCGCGCGTCACCGTCACCGTCGTCTTCAGATGCGCGCCAAACGCCAGCACGTCGGGACCGTCGCCACTCAGTTCGATCGGCTCCGGCACGAAACCGCGCGCGCGCCGCAGAAAGGCCGGAGCGCCGTCGACCATCGTCATCACGCTATCGTCGGCGCGGGCGAGGATCGCGCGATCATGGCCGACGACGAGATCGGCGATGCCCTTGAGTTTTTCCCGCGCCTCGTCATCGTCGATGATCAGCGGCTCGCCGCTCGGATTGGCGCTCGTCGCGACGAGCGCAAGGTCTTGCGGCGCATCGCGCCAGGCGCGATCTTTGGGGCTTCCCGCCGCCGCGTGGAACATCAAGTGATGAACCGGCGCATAGGGCAGAACGACGCCGATCCGCGACAGACCGGGCGCGAGCGACGGCGCGAGATCCCGCGCTTTGTCCACGACGACGATGGGCCGCGCCATCGATTGCAACAGCGCCCGTTCGTCTGCGCCGAAAGCCCCAATCCGCTGCGCGGAAGCGATATTCGCCGCCATGACCGCGAAGGGCTTGGCGTCGCGCCGCTTGCGACGACGCAGCTCCGCGACGGCGCGCTCATCGCGAGCGTCGCAGATGAGATGATAGCCGCCAATCCCCTTCAGCGCGACAATGCCACCGGCGTGAAGCAGAGCTACGATGTCGCCTATCGAAGAATCGAGTTTCGGCCCGCACCGCGGACAGGCGATCGGCTGCGCGTGAAACCGCCGGCTCAGCGGATCGCGATAATCCCGCGCGCAAGCGTCGCACATGGGAAAGCCGGCCATCGAGGTTTGCGGCCGATCATAGGGCAGACGCCGCGTCAGCGTGTAGCGCGGCCCGCAATGCGTGCAATTGACGAAGGGATAGAGATAAAAGCGGCTGTCTGGATCGAACAGATCGTCGAGACAGCTCTCGCAAACGGCGGCGTCGGAAACGATGCGGGTCGCTGTTCTGCCATCCGCGCTCGGCTCGATCGAAAATCCGCGCATGGACTTTGGCGGAACTCTTCGCAACTCGATGCGATCGATGCGCGCAAGCGGCGGCGGCTCGCGGCGCAGCGCGTCGACGAACTCGTTTACGCGCTCGCCTTCGACTTCCAGCAACACGCCTTCGGCGTCGTTGCGCACGAAGCCGTCGAGTTCAAATTCGCGCGCGAGCCCATGCACGAAGGGCCGAAAGCCCACGCCCTGCACGGCGCCGCGCACTCGCATGCGAAGGCGCGGCGATGCGGTCGTGTCTTCGGGCGCCCGCTCGTTCATCTGTCCTGCTTCGCGGTCACGAGGTTGGACGCCGCGCGGGCATGGCGCGCCGCGCGGCCCTCCACCCACGCATAGAACGCCGGCATCCCCTCGCCGCTCTTGGCCGAAACGGTCAGCGTTTGCAGATCCGGATTGATCTTGAGCGCATTGGCGAGGCAAAGGCCGACGTCGAAATCGAGATGCGGCAGAAGATCGGATTTGTTCAGCAACAGCAGGTCGGAGGCCGCGAACATTTCCGGATATTTGAGCGGCTTGTCCTCGCCTTCCGTCACCGAAAGAACGACGACCTTATGCGCTTCGCCGAGATCGAAAGCCGCGGGACACACGAGATTGCCGACATTTTCGATAAACAGCAGTCCGTTTTGTTCGAGCTTCAACTGATCGAGTCCATGCCCGACCATATGCGCGTCGAGATGACAACCCTTGCCGGTGTTGATCTGGATCGCCGGCGCGCCGGCGGCGCGAATGCGCTCCGCGTCGTTCGAAGTTTGCTGATCGCCCTCGATGACGGCGATCGGGAAGCGCTCCTTCAATTCGCCGATCGCGCGCGCCAGCAGCGAGGTCTTGCCGGAGCCCGGACTCGAAACGAAATTCAGCGCGAAAGTCCCGGTTCGCGCCAGACGCGCGCGGTTCTCGGCGGCATAGCCATTGTTCTTTCCGAGAATGTCGCGTTCGATTTTGACGATGCGCTCCTGCGACAGGCCGGCGACGTGAACGCCAGCCGCGCCCGCGCCAAAATCGATCACGGCCGAGCCGTGTTCGCGCGCGGCGTCATGGCCGTGGTCGTGGGCGTGAGAATGCCCGTGGTCATGGGCGTGTTGGTGATCGTGGCCGTGATCGTGCTCATGCGCATGGTCATGGGGACCCTCATGCGAATGACCATCCTTCGCTTCGACGCGGGGCTTTCCCTCGACGCTCGAAGTTCCGCAGCCGCAGACCGTGCACATCACTCGACCTCCAATTCCTTCACGCGCATGTCGTCACCCGCCGCGACCTGCACATGATGCCGCCCGCACTCGGGACATGGACCGAAATGTTCGAACATCGGCACGGACTTCGCGCAATCGAGACACCAACCCTCGCCGGGAACCACGTCGATATCGAGACGGGCGCCCTCGACAATGGCGCCGCGCGCCATGGCCTCGAAGCAAAAGCGCATCGCCTCTGGCTCGACGCTCCCCAGCGCGCCAATCTCCAGTCGCACGACTCGCACGCGCGAAAACCCTTGCTTGCGGCCTTCATCCTCGATCAGTTCGA
Source organism: Methylocystaceae bacterium (assembly GCA_003134075.1). GTDB lineage: Bacteria > Pseudomonadota > Alphaproteobacteria > Rhizobiales > Beijerinckiaceae > Methylocystis. The sequence continues at coordinate 9,037 of PLAI01000177.1, forward strand.
CGAGGCTTTGGGTAAGGGCCATCTCATGCATGAGCCGGCTCCACGACTTCGACGCGATACAGCACGCAGGGGTCGAATAGACCGGCGAGCCGGCTGATCGACGCCGCCGCCGTCGCCGCCGTCGCNNGCGGGATGAAAGTTCCACTCCGTCGGCGCGACGATAGCATAATCCTCGATTTTGCCGTCGCGCGATAGTCGCGTCCAATGACCGAGGCGCCCGCGCGACGTTTCGACCGCCGCGAAGCCTTCTCGCACGGCGGGCGCGACGCCATGCGCCTCGGTCTGGTCCGTTTCGTCGCCCGCCGCGGCGCGC
>PLAI01000106.1 GCA_003134075.1 Methylocystaceae bacterium
CGGAGGCGGCGACAGCCGACGCCGCCGCGACGCTGCGACAAGCTTTGAGCTTGCATCACAAGGTTTGGGCGCTAAATAGAGAGTTGCGTGTGATCGAGGGGCGTCTGGCGGCGGATCACAACGAGGAGGATGCCGCGAGACTGGCGGATATTCAGACACAATTGTCGACGCTCGATGGAACCGAAGCCGCTCTGGAGGGTTTTGGAGCAATGTCGGGGCGGGCGAACCGTGTGCTGTAATACTCTTGCCGCCGTCGCCAGATGGTTAAGGGAGCGTTAGGCGGTCGCCAGCAAGTGTGGGCTTGAGCGATTCGGCGACAATGTCGCAACCAGGCGGGTCGATGGGCTTTCNNAATGGCTCATCTCTAAGCAAATTCGAGGCGCCCCGCGCAAGGCTTTTTGGCAAGTCTTGATCGGGGGCCATTATATGGAAGCGCGTTTGCGTCGGGTCCTTGCCCCGCGACGATCTTCCGTGGAAAGTCGCGGAGCGAGTGAATGGCGAAAAAAGACGAGGAAAAGGTTGAAGGCGAGGCCGCTGTCATCGCCGAGGCCTCGGACGGCCCATTGCTCGACCTGAATGACGCGGCCGNNCAAGCGAATGATCAAGCTCGCCAAAAAGCGCGGCTTCGTCACTTATAGCGAGTTGAACGCCGTTCTTCCTTCCGAGGAAGTGTCCTCGGATCAGATCGAGGACGTCTATTCGATGCTGTCCGAAATGGGCATCACCGTCTCTGAGGGCGACGACGCCGAGGAGGCCGAGGAAGAGGCGGCCCCGCCCGAGGAAGAAGAGCCCGAGGGCGGCGAACTGGTGGAAGCCGCGCGGACGACCGCGGTCGCGACCCGCGTCTCCGAGCCGACCGATCGCACGGACGATCCCGTCCGCATGTATNNATGTATCTGCGCGAGATGGGCAGCGTCGAGCTGCTGTCGCGCGAGGGCGAGATCGCCATCGCCAAGCGCATCGAAGCCGGCCGCGAGGCGATGATCGCCGGCCTGTGCGAAAGTCCGTTGACCTTCCAGGCCATCATCATCTGGCGCGAGGAACTCGAAGCCGGCAAGGTTCTGCTGCGCGACATCATCGACCTCGAGGCGACCTACGCCGGCCCCGAGGGCAAGGCGACGGCCAAGGCGCCCGGCGCCGCCGATACCGTGGGGCTCGCGCCGTCGACCGCTCCGCGAACGCCTCCGGCGGGGCTCGCCGCGGGTCTTGGAGCAGGCCTTGGCGACGAGGCGCCGCCGCCCGAGGAGAATTTCGACGAGGAAGACGACATGGACAATTCCGTGTCGCTCTCGGCGATGGAAGCCGAGCTCAAGCCCAAGGTTCTTGAAACCTTCGCGCGCGTCGCCGACGCATACAAGAAGCTGCGCCGGCTGCAGGATCAGAACGTCGAGAACCGGTTAAAGAACGAAACGCTGACGCCCGCCCAGGAGCGCAAATACAAGACGCTCAAGAAGGAGATCGTCGCCGACGTCAAATCGCTGTCGCTCAACCAGAACCGCATCGAGGCGCTGGTCGAGCAGCTTTACGACATCAACAAGCGGCTGATCGGCTTCGAGACCAAATTGCTGCGCCTCGCCGATTCGCATGGCGTCGCGCGCGAGGATTTCTTCGACAAATTCCACGGCTCCGAACTCGATCCCAAATGGGTCGCCCGCGTCGCGAAATTGGGGTCGCGCGGCTGGAAGGAGTTTGTCGCCGAGGACAAGGACCGCATCAAGGAACTGCGTTCGGACATCCACGCGCTCGCGACCGAGACGGGGCTGGAGATCTCCGAGTTCCGCAAGATCGTGCATATGGTGCAAAAGGGCGAGCGCGAGGCGCGCCAGGCCAAGAAGGAAATGGTCGAGGCCAATCTGCGTCTCGTCATCTCCATCGCCAAGAAATACACCAATCGCGGATTGCAGTTCCTCGACCTCATTCAGGAAGGCAATATCGGCCTGATGAAGGCGGTCGATAAGTTCGAATATCGCCGCGGCTATAAATTCTCGACCTATGCGACGTGGTGGATCAGGCAGGCGATCACCCGCTCGATCGCCGATCAGGCGCGCACGATCCGCATTCCCGTGCATATGATCGAGACGATCAACAAGATCGTGCGCACCTCGCGCCAGATGCTGCATGAAATCGGCCGCGAGCCGACGCCGGAGGAGCTGGCGGAAAAGCTCGCCATGCCGCTGGAAAAAGTGCGCAAGGTGCTCAAGATCGCCAAGGAGCCGATCTCGCTGGAGACGCCGATCGGCGACGAGGAGGATTCGCATCTCGGCGATTTCATCGAGGACAAGAACGCGGTGCTGCCGATCGAGGCGGCGATACAGTCGAATCTGCGCGAGACGACGACGCGGGTGCTCGCGTCTCTGACGCCGCGCGAGGAACGCGTGCTGCGCATGCGGTTCGGCATCGGCATGAACACCGATCACACGTTGGAGGAAGTCGGCCAGCAGTTTTCGGTGACACGCGAGCGCATCCGCCAGATCGAGGCGAAAGCGCTCAGGAAGCTGAAGCACCCGTCGCGGAGCCGGAAGCTGCGGAGCTTCTTGGATAACTGATTGCTGCCGTCACCCTGAGAGCCTGCCCCGGACCTTGATCCGGGGAGCCGCGCAAAGCGCGGCGTCTCGAAGGGCGACGATCCCGCGGTTGCCCATCCTTCGAGGTTCGCTACGCTTGCACCTTCGGATGACGCCGACCGGCCGGGACGCAGATTTCTCCCCATCGTCATGGCCGGGCTTGTCCCGGCCATCTACGCACGGACGCAGCGGCGGCCACCCGATCAGCTTCGGGTAGATGGCCAGGACAAGCCCGGCGATGACGGGATGGGCGTGCGGCGTGCCGCCCCTCACTTTCATCAAGTCGCGGGTCGGCCGCGTCAGCCGGTGGGAACTCGCAATGACAGGGTCGGCCGCAGGCTCGAACCGTCAGGATCACCACACTAAAGCGCCGTGCGGCGAGCAGTGCCTGGATCTTCGTTGCGATGCTGTTGGTTGGGTGGCTCCGCGCGGCAAACAGTGCGGCTGGCGGTAAGGCAAGAGTTTACGTGGATGCACGCGGAACACGCGGATGCGTCCGGGTCCGGCTTGATCGTTCACGTCGATAGCCGTTCGACTGATCCTGATGAGCCGTAGTGCTGCGAAGGTCGATGTCCAATCCGCGTGCATCCGTGGCCATCTGCCTGCATCTGCGTTAAACGCTTTCTTGCTTGCTTTGCCGGATGCGGCACTGAGTTGCGAGAAACCCAGATTGCCCCGGCCCGGCTAACGCCACGCGGCAATCGTTCGCGCGTCGGTGTGGACTCTCGCGGGAGATTGCTTCGCTTCG
>PLAI01000062.1 GCA_003134075.1 Methylocystaceae bacterium
GATCGCCACGAACTCGCCGCGCTCCACGGAAAGATCGACGCCCCGCAGCGCGTGAACCTTCACGTCGCCAACGAGAAAGGTCCGGGTGAGGTTTCTCACGTCGATGACAAGGTCCGTCACGGCGTCGCGCTCTTTTTCGCTTCCTCGCCGATGATGATCTCGTCTCCGGGATGCAGATCGCCCTTGACGATCTCGGTGTAGTTGTCATCGTCGAGGCCCGGCACGATGATCACCGGGCGCGGAGCGCCGTCGCGCAACACCCAGACCCTGACGCCGCCGGACCCGTCCGGAGGCGTCTGCGCGTTCGGAACGCCGATGAGCCCGCCCGGAACATAGCGCAGCCCCTGATCCGGCAGGCGCAACGCGTCGGCGCGCTCGTCGACGATGATGCGCGTCGTCGCCGTCATGCCCGGCTTCAAAGAGAGATCCTTGTTTGGCGCGGCGACGACCACGTCATAGGTGACGACGTTCTGGATGGTCTGGGGCGACTGCCGCACCTCCGTCACTTGAGCATTGAAGACGCGATTGGGGAAGGATTCGACGGTGAAGGACGCCTTGTCGCCGGGCTTGATCGCGCCGATGTCGCTCTCGGAGACATTGGTGTCGACCTGCATGATGGTAAGATCTGTTCCGACCAGGAACAGCGTCGGCGTCTGGAAGCTCGCGGCGACGGTCTGGCCCATCTCCACCGCGCGGGTGACGATGGTGCCGTCGACCGGCGAAATAATATCGGTGTAGCCGAGATTGATTTCGGCGGCGTGCAATTGCGCTTGCTGGAGCGCGATGGTGGCCTGGTCCAGGCCGATCTGCGCCGACGCCTGGTCGAGCGCGTTTTTCGACGCGTCCAGCACATCTTGCGAAACGGCCTTCGTCACGGCGAGCCGCTTGTTGCGGTCGTAAGCCAGCTGCGCATAGACGAGGTTGGCCTGATCCTTGACCAGCTGCGCCCGCGCGACGCCGAGATTGGCCCGGTCCTGATCGACGACGACCTGATAGGGGCGGGGGTCGACCTTGGCGCAAATCTGCCCCTTCTTGACCTGCGTGTTGTAATCGCAATAGCGCGCCTCGATGACGCCGGAGACGTAAGTCCCGATTTGCACGGTGATCACGGGATTGACCGTGCCGCTGGTGGTGACGGCGCGCACGATGGGGCCGCGCGAGATTTGCCGCGTCACGTAATGCGTCGCGCTCTCGCGGCCCATGGTCCAGTAAAGCCCGGCGCCGGCGAGAAGCGCCGCGCCAAGGATCGCGGCGGCGAGGCCGCCCAAGCGGCGGCGCGGGGCGACGACCGGCGCCGCCGCTGAACCGGATCGGATCATTACCGCTTCGGGCATGACAACCGGCTTTCGCGCTCTCGCGACATACTCGCTCTCGCGCGAACTTCGCTCGCAATTTCAATCGGCATTTGGAACGCCTCTTCCTGTTCGCTCGCGTTCTGGACCGCCCCCGACGCCGAGCGCTCGAAATATTGTCCGGGAATGAGAAGCTTGTGTCCATCCACTTCTTGAACAAGAGCGGCTAAGTGTCGCGTCGGGCCGGGCGGAGCCCCCCGGCGAATTGGGACGAACATCTCTTCAGCCGCTCCATTTTACTGATTCGGAGCCGTCTCCCGACGCCGACGCCTCGCGAAATCGCGGCGACCACCTCGTCGCCGCCGATTTATACGGGCGGCGCGAAAGTCATGCTGCCGCTGAATTCCCCTAAAAGTTGTCGTGCTACTCGATATGTCGCCGCGGAGACTTGTCGCTCTCATGACGTAAAGTTTATTTTAGGTATCGACGAATGGCTGACGAAGGCGTATTCGTGTCCTTCCAGTCACTCGAGGAATTGTCCCATGACGACATCAGACCCCGAACCTTCGAAATCGATCGAACTGGCCGCCGAGATCGTAGCCGCTTTCGTCGCCAACAACTCCCTGCCGATCAGCGAATTGCCGGCGCTTATCCACTCCGTGCACGCCGCCTTGACGGGAGTGGCGAGCGGTTCGGCGAACGCGGCGCCGCCAGTGGAGAAAAAAGAGCCGGCGGTGTCCATCCGCAAGTCGATCACGCCCGATTATCTCGTGTGCCTTGACGACGGCAAGAAATTCAAGTCGCTGCGCCGACATTTGGCGACGCTTGGACTGACGCCGGACGAATATCGCGCGAAATGGGGTTTGGCGGCCGATTATCCGATGGTCGCGCCCAATTACGCGGCTCAGCGATCGGAATTGGCGAAGCGCTCGGGACTGGGGCAATTGCGCAAGAGCGCCGCCGCGCCAGCGAAGAAGGCGGCCGCGGCCGCTCCGCGCAAACGCGGCAGACCGGCGAAGGCCGGCGCGTAATCGTCCATTTCACGCCGAGGGCGGGGCCGGCCGCCGGCGACTCGGGCGTCGTTAGAATCGCAGAGACGATTCGATCATGCCGAAGGCGCCGGCGGCCACCACCACGTAGCTCACCATGTAGAACATGGCGGCCTGGTAGCCCTGCGACGTGCCCGAGAGAATGCCCAGCAGCATGTATCCCACATGAGAGATGGTCGAGTACGCCAGCATGCGCTTGAGGTTCGTCTGCGCCACCGCGACCACGTTGCCGATGGCGATCGACAGCATCGAGAGCACGACCAGCATCTGGCTCCAATCGGGCTGCGACCCCGCGAGCGCCTCGGGCAGGAGCCGCATCGCCAGGGCGAAAGCCGCCAGCTTGGATGCCGTGCCGATGAACACGGTCACGCAGGTGGGCGAACCCTCGTCCACATCCGGAATCCACATGTGGAACGGCACCGCGCCCAGCTTGAATCCGATGCCGACGATGAGAAACGCCATGCCGAACAGCAGGCCGACGTTGCCGGCGAATCCGCCGTGCACGCGGATCGCGATGTTCGCGAGTTCGAGGCTCCCGGTGACGCCGTAGACGATCGACATCCCGTACAGCAGCGTTCCCGACGCCATGGATCCCAGCACGAAATACTTGATGGCGGACTCGGCGGCGATGCCGGAATCCCGGTCGAAGGCGACCATCGCGTGAAGGCACAGCGACATCAATTCCAGCCCGAGGTACAGCGTGAGCAGGCTCCCTGCCGAGATCAGCACCATCCCTCCGAGCGTGGCGAACAGGCCGAGCACGTAGTACTCGCCCTTGA
>PLAI01000145.1 GCA_003134075.1 Methylocystaceae bacterium
AATCCTCGACGCGCCCGCTCGGCCTCGCCGACGTGCCGCAGCCGGGCGCCTCGGCGGGCGGCGCGAGCCCTTCGGCCGCGCCGACCGATATTGATTACAGCGCGATCCCGCGCCTGCTGGCGGGCGACATGGCTCTGGTTCCGCCGTCCCACGCGGGCGCGCCGGGTGTTGGCGAGGGAGCCGCCGCCGTTCCCGGCGGATCGGCGCCCGCGCAAATCGACAATCTCTATTTTCTGCATGACCGCGCGCCATTGGGCGCGCCGGGAGCGCCGCCGGCTTCTCCCGCGCCTTCTCCGGCTCAGCTCGTCGATCCGGTCCATCCGGGGCTGGGGGCGCCGGAGGATTTCGTGATCCTTGGCCCTTCGGAGGCCGATCCGCACCGCTTCTCCGACGCCGCCGCGCTGGCGACGCCGCCGGCTCCGGCGCCCATGCCGAACGGTTACGAGAGCAACGCCTCGCCCGGCGCGGCCGGGCCGGCGGCCAGCGACGCGCTTTATTTCGTCGGCCACTCCGGCGGACATCCGGGGCTCGCGGGGACAGCGCCCGCGCAAGCGAAGGAAGAGCCGCAAGGATACGAGCCGCAACTCCTCGCCAACTCGGAAGTCGCTCGCGAACCCTTCGATCCCTATCGCGTCAAGCGCGACTTCCCGATCCTGCAACAGCAGGTGCACGGAAAGCCGCTGATCTGGCTCGACAACGCCGCGACGACGCAAAAGCCGCAAGCCGTCATCGACCGTCTGTCGCATTTCTACGAATATGAGAACTCGAACATCCATCGTGCCGCCCACGCGCTCGCGGCGCGCGCGACCGACGCCTATGAAGCCGCGCGCGAAAAAGTTCGCCGCTTTTTGAGGGCGCCGTCGGTCAAGGACATCATCTTCGTTCGCGGAACCACCGAGGGCATTAATCTTGTCGCCCAGGCCTGGGGCCGCCGCAATGTGCAAAAGGGCGATGAAATCGTGATCTCCTGGCTGGAGCATCACGCCAATATCGTGCCCTGGCAGATGCTGTGCGCCGAAACCGGCGCCAGGCTGCGCGTCGCGCCGGTCGACGATCGCGGCCAGATCATTCTCGAGGAATATGAAAAGCTGCTCAATCCGAAGACCCGCATCGTCTCGATCGCGCAGGTCTCGAACGCGCTCGGCACGGTGACGCCGGTGCGCGAGATGACGGCGATGGCGCATCGTCATGGCGCGCGCGTGCTGGTCGACGGCGCGCAGTCGGTCTCGCATATGGCGGTCGACGTGCAATCGATCGATTGCGACTTCTTCGTCTTTTCCGGCCACAAAGTATTCGGCCCGACCGGCATCGGCGTCGTCTACGGCAAGCAGGAAGTTCTCGAACACATGGCGCCCTGGCAGGGGGGCGGCAATATGATCGCCGACGTGACCTTCGAGAAGACGATCTATCAGGGGCCGCCCGAGCGCTTCGAGGCCGGTACCGGCAATATCGCCGACGCCGTGGGGCTCGGGGCCGCGCTGGATTATGTCGAGCAGATCGGCATGGAGGTGATCGCGCGTTACGAACATGATCTGCTGGTCTATGCGACGGAGAAGATGCGCCTCGTGCCGGGCCTCACCTTCATCGGCACGGCGGCGGAGAAGGCGTCCGTGCTGTCCTTCGTGCTCGCCGGACATGACACGCTGGACGTCGGCAAGGCGCTCGACCGCGAGGGCATAGCCGTGCGCGCCGGCCATCATTGCGCCCAACCGATCCTGCGCCGCTTCGGCCTCGAGGCCACTGTCCGCCCCTCGCTCGCCTTCTACAACACTTGCGCCGATGTCGACGCAATGGTCGCCGCCTTGCTCAGATTGCAGAGCTCGCGCGCCAACGCGTTCTGAAGCGTCGCGAAACGCCGGCGGCCGCCCAATCTCATATCTATTCGATGATATAATCTATCGCTTTAATTGACTGTGTGCGTTCGACGCGATAATCCTCTCTACTTATGGATTTTAGAGAGAGACGCGGAGCGTGCTGACCAAGAAAGGCAAATATGGCCTGAAGGCGATGGCGCATCTCGCGCAATTTTCGCCGGGGCGTCCCGTTCCCGTCCTGGAAATCGCTTCAACGCAACAGATTCCGAAGAAATTTCTCGATGCGATCCTGTCCGAATTGCGCAACGCGGGCCTTGTGAACTCCAAAATGGGCAGGGGCGGCGGTTACATGCTGGCGCGTACGGCCAGCCAAATCAGCGTTGGCGAAATCGTTCGAGTCATCGACGGCCCGCTGGCGCCTTTGCCCTGTGCGAGCAAGACGCGTTATCAGCGATGCGATGATTGCTTGGACGAGACGAAATGCGCCGTCCGACTGGTCATGCTCGACGCGCAACGCGCGCTCTCGGAGGTGTTCGACGGTTGCACGCTGGCGCAAATGCGCTCCATGGCGGAAACCGATCTCGAGGCCGACGGCATATAGGATCGGTTGACGCGACGGCTAGAGCAAGTTCCGCAAAAGTTGATAGACATTTGCGATCAGAACTTGCTCTAGCTTTTTGAATTTGCGCGATTTCTTATCGCTCGGATGATTCCATCCGAGCGGAAAGCGCACTAAGTCGCCCGCGCCGAATGCGAAACAGATGAACCGGCTTTCATCGAAACCGCTCCATTGAAATCGAACTCCTCGCCAACCCCGTCGCACCCGCGCCCTTGCCCATGACCGCGCGCCGATCTTGGGAATGGAGACGNNCTCGGCGGCGTCGATGTCGCCGCTTTCAATACATTAATCCAATAATCTGAATAGATTTATATCTCCTCGCGCGCGCGAGCCGGGAGACGCCAGCTGTGGCGAGAATGTCACACCGTTCAGAAAAACTTCATGAAATCTGGAATTAACCAATTGTAAGGTTCTTTCACGCTTGACCGTGCGTTTAAATCCTACCAAGTTTATGGAGGTTAATAACCGATGCGCGCGGCGTGCGTCGGACGACAAGAGCGAGCGGCCAAACACTTCCGCGATCGGGAAAGAGTTACGGCGGCGTCCACGTGCTAGGGAGCGAGAATATGCGTCCGCGGACCAAGATATTTCGTAATCGGCTGCTATCAAGCGTGAAAATAGCGCCGATCGCCATGCTCGGCGGATTCGCTCTCGGAGCGTTCCCGCTGGCGCCTGGACATGCGGAAGACGCGAAGGTCGAGGACGTTATCGTTTCGGGCAGCGGCGCCGACAATCCCAACAGATTGACCCGCGACGAAACGCGCGTGCTACTGAACACGCCAAGATCGGCCGGCGTCGTCAATGGCGAAAAGGCGCAGGAAGAACATCTCGAACGCCTCTCCGATTTCACCCAACTGGTGCCAAACTACCAGCCTAACATCGGCAATCCACGCACGTCCAAACCCGCCATTCGCGGCCTCGGCGCCGGCGCCGGCACGGGCGACGGATCGGAATCCGACACCGGCTTTATCGTCGACAACGTGTTTTACAAGCACATCGGCTTCCAATGGGCCGACTTTGTCGATCTCCAATCATTCGAGCTGCTTCTTGGGCCTTCGGGGGTAACTGGCGGCAAGAACACGACCGTCGGCGACGTCATCATCAAGACGCAATTGCCGTCGTTCGAGCGCAAGGCGACGGTGGAGACCACATTCGCCAATTACAGCCACGTCATCGAAAAGTTGAATGTCACCGGGCCGATCATCGACGACAAGCTCGCCTATCGCGTGGCGTTTTATCTCGACAAGGGCGATGGCTGGATCAACGACGCGGTGACGGGCGCGGGCCTGCTCAACAACAACCGATGGGGCGCGCGCGGACAGTTGCTCTATACCGGCGACGAGATCACCGATCGCCTGATCTTCAACTATGGAACGTCGCACGAAACCAATAACAGCACGTCAGGCATATTCGGCAACTCCCTTCTGATGTACGCCAACGGCACGATGGCGGCGACCTATGCGGCGACGCTCCAAAAGCGTCTCGGCCTGCCGCTGCTCAGCGTCGATCCCTATACTCAGACCTTGACCGCGCTTGGAACGCTGGATGAGCGCCAGCAGGGGATTTCAAACGAATTGAACTGGCAGGTCGGGGCGAACACACTTACGTCAATCTCGGCCTTCGCTTCCTACGTATTGCATCCCCGCAACTCGCAGGGCAGCGAAGAAACCACGACCCAGGACAGTCATGTCAACACATATGTAAAGCAATATTCGCAAGAGTTTCGCCTCTCGTCGCCGAAGGATCAAAAGCTCGAATGGCTCGGCGGAGTTTTCCTCTTTTACGACGACATCGGGTCTAATCAGCAATACATCTACGGGGCGGACTCAACGCAATGGTACGCCGCCAGCGGGACGCCCGCCGCATTGCTCAATCCCATGCTGCTCAATGGCGTCAACTATAATCAGTCCGGCAAGGAAAGGGACTTCACCGTCGCCGGCTACGGTCAGGCGACCTATCACGTTGACGAGAAGTTGGCGCTGACGCTCGGCCTGCGCAACAGCTACGAGGTGAAGGAAGGCTCCGATTTCGGTTGGATCGGCGACTGGAGCGCCGGCTTCACGCCGCAGCAGGTCACGAAGGCCGTCGCCGGCGCCAACGGCAACGTCGCTGATTTCGACACCGGCGGCCAAAGCAAGTCGCGCAACATGTTGACGGGTTTGTTCAACCCCTCATATGTATATAACGACAACATTCTGCTCTATACCTTGGTCGGTCGCGGCGAGAAAGCCGGCGCGGTGAACGTCAGCGCTCTGCCGATCTTCAACAGCGCGAGCCAGTTCCAGGGATTCCAGCCCGTCATTACCAAGGCGGAATATAGCTGGGACTATGAAATCGGAGCCAAGACCAAATGGCTGGACGAGAAACTCATCTTCACCACCAATTTTTATTGGACCGATATCTTCAACTTCCAGGCCAATATCGCCGACGCCAGCTACACCAACGCCAATGGAACGCCTCTCGCCACGACCTATCTGGGCACGGTACCGCATGTTCGGTTGCGCGGCTGGGAGTTCGCCGGCCGCTATAGTCCATTCGAAAATCTGTGGCTAACGTTTAATGGCGCCTATACCGACGCCCGCTATATCGACTATCCCGACGCGCCGCCACCAAATGACTGGCTCTGGACGACGAATGTCGCGACCCCGCTCGGCGTCGTATCGCATCCCTTGACCCTTTCTCTCTCGAACACCCGATTCACCGGACTGCCGAAATGGACGTTCAACCTGGGCGCCAATTACGAGCGTAAGGTTGGCAAGGTGCTGGAAACCGTCGGCGGATTTTGGGGCGAGCAGAACTACACCGCCTACGGCTGGTGGAACTTCGCCTTCTTTGACACGGTCCAGTTCACCAATCCCTGGTCGCTGATCCAATATTGGCAGTCGCCCTACACGATCGTGAACGCCGGCGTCGGTCTGCGCACCGACGACAAGCGCTATGCGCTGGAACTTTGGGTGAAAAACCTGTTCGACACGCGCTATATCGCGCCGAACGGAAGCTGGACGCAAGGCACCGCCACAGCGCCGGCCTCCTACACCATTCAGGCGCAACCGCGTTACTTCGGCCTCACTTTCCGCGCGCAACTCGACGGCGAAACATTCGCCGGCTCGAAGGGCGGCGGGACGGATCTTCCGAACACGAAATCGCCTTCTCCAGCGCGGCAACTCCCGTGGACCGGCATTTATGCGGGCCTCAATCTCGGCTATGGCTGGGGCGAGCCCTATGGTGTGAAGGGCGCCCTCGGCGGCGGACAGGTCGGCTACCTCTACCAGTTTTCGCCGCTCATCGTTGCTGGCGTCGAGGCCGACATCGAAGGAACGGGCGTTTCCACCGGTGGACACGGCTATGCGCAGCCGGGCCGCTCGCTCGATTATGACGTTTCGTTCCGGGGACGCGTGGGCGTAACGCCTCTCGATCCTAGACTGCTCATCTACGCCACCGGAGGCGCCGCGAACGCGGAAGTGCGCTACAACAACGCCAGCATCAACACCAACCGCCCGGGCTGGATCGCTGGCGCCGGCGTCGAGTGGCTCGTGACGCCGGCCTGGTCGGTGAAGGTGGAATATCTTCGCACCGATATCGCGAGCGACGATCTGGGAGTCTGGCCTTACGCGAAACTCGGCAAAACCCAGTTCAACGCTATTCGCCCCGGCGTGAATTATCACTTCGACGTCTTCCCGCCGGCCCCCGTGCTGGCGAGGCAGTGATGTCGTCGTCGCTTTCCCCGGAGACGGGAGACGCCGCGACCCGGTATTGGCGCGGTGCTCCCTGCTAAACTCTACAAAGTGACTATTTGGCGCGTCGTGGCGGCGGGGCCGAGGATATCTCCTCGACCCCGCCTTTTTATGAATTGCCCATATTGTGGGATCGAGCGGCGACAGGTGTGAAAAATCTGGAAGGCGCTATT
>PLAI01000049.1 GCA_003134075.1 Methylocystaceae bacterium
CGCAGCTGGCGACAAAGTTTGGTTTCGACCTCGATTTCTTTGCATCTCGCGGCGAAGTCCGGTGCGCGCGTGTAGAGCGGGGTCAGGTCGAAGCCGCGCGCGTCGACGATTGCGCCTTTGCGATTCTTTATCGGAAACCTTTTGCCGTTCGCGCTCTCCCGCGCGACGATAAGCCCTTGCCTGCAAAGCCCGGAGAGAACGCGACTCAGGGTGCGCTCCGGAATATTCGTGCGAGCCGAAAGATGCGCGTTCGACGGCCAACATAGGAGGCCGGCGGCGAGCTGCTGCCCGCCAAAACAAAGAGCAAGCTCCGTCAAAACCTGTCGCTCCTTCGGGTTCAGCGCCAGAGCCTTGGCCGCGTCCGCGGCGGCCTTGAGAAGGTCCTTGTTGGTGACGGTAAAGAGTGGAGCGTGAGATTGCGCTCGTGCGTGGTAGCTTGCGGCAAAATCCGGCCGGCGCCCAGTCGGGGAAATTTGGGCATGCGTCATCGTTCTCGTTCTCCGGAAAACCGGAAAACAGGCCAAGAATATCCGTGGCGAGAATCGCCCAAACCTCTTGCTTTTTGTGGGGAGATCGCTACTATAGCCGCCATGAGATTTTAGGGGCGGTGAGGGATTGGCGTCCCTCATAGCAAGCGATCTGAGAGGTCCGGCCGTCGCGCCGGGCTTTTCTTTTTTCGGGGCCTGTCTCCTGAGTTTGAAGCGATCTAAATATTATATGCTAAACCGTAGTGGATGTCATGCGCTTGGGGCGGCGTGATTCGTGCGAAGGATCCGCGGCAATGTCGGCAAGAGCGTGGAAAGGCCAGGATTGCGCGCGATCCGGGTTCGTCGCGATCACCCGTGAACCACTCTCGGAAATCGAGAAGCGAAGGGGATGACCGGCGCTACGCGCGCTCGGCGACCGCCAAGCGTCACCGCCATGGGAGAACGACGCGGCGACGCTACGTCCTGAAATTTTGCGCACGCACACGTGTTGTTGTTGCTGTAGACCCTCATTAGAAAGGTCACCATCCTCCCCGTTAGAGATGTCACTCATTCCGAGGCGACCCTGCCGCTGATCAAGGCGAATTACGCGGATTTTGGCCCGACGCTGGCGGCCGAGAAGCTGGCTGAGCGTCACGGGCTGCGTTTGGGCGTCGAAACCGTGCGGCGCTGGATGCTGGCCGAAGGGATCTGGCAAGACCGCCGGCGGCGTCTCAAGCCAGTCCACCAGCCCAGACATCGCCGCGATTGCGTCGGCGAGCTCATTCAGATCGACGGGTCCGAGCACTGGTGGTTCGAGGATCGTGGCCCGCAGTGCACCCGACTCGTCTTTATCGACGACGCGACAAGTCGACTGATGCACCTGCGATTTGTCGAGTCGGAATCGACGTTCGATTATTTTCTCGCGGCGCGCACATATTTGCAGCGTTACGGCAAGCCGGTCGCTTTCTATTCGGACAAGCATGCGACGTTCGGAGTGAACAAGACGGGAGCGGTCGGCGGCGACGGCATGACGCAATTTGGCCGGGCGCTGCACGAGCTCAACATCGACATCATTTGCGCGAATTCGAGCCAGGCGAAAGGCCGAGTGGAGCGTGCGAATCTGACGTTGCAGGATAGACTTGTGAAGGAGCTTCGACTTGCCGGAATCTCGACGATGGAATCCGGCAACGCGTTCCTGCCGGCGTTCATGGAGGACTATAATCGCCTCTTTGCGAAGGCTCCCTTCAGCGACAAGGATGTTCACCGGCCGCTCGCCGAGGGCGATGATCTCGACGACGCCTTCGCCTGGAAGGAAGAGCGCACGGTCTCCAACAGCTTGACGCTGCAATACGACAAGGTTCTGTTCATCCTCGAGCCGAACGAGATGACGCGTCCCCTCGCCCGTCAGCGCGTGATGGTTTTCGACTATCCGGACGGGCGCTTCGTCATCAAACACAAGGGCCACGAACTGCCCTACCGCACCTTCGACAAGGTGCGGCAGGTCGACCAGGCCGCCATTGTCGAGAACAAGCGATTGGGAGCGGTTCTGGCCTATGTCGCGGAGCGGCAGAAAGAGCTCGGCGAAAGCCGGAGTAAAAAGGCGCCGCGCCGCGGAGGCCAGGACAAGGGAATATTCAAGGTAGGCTAAAGCGTGAGGCGAGACCGTGGGTTCGTTCGAGCAGCGCGGCTGCGCNNGCGCAGCCGCGCTGCTCGAACGCACACCCCCGACTTCCCCTCGGGCTTTAGCCTACCTTCAAAAGCGCTCAACTGACCTTGAACATGTGCCGCTCCGCCTGTCCTTGTCGCCGCGGCGCTTTCTTTGAGCGTCCCTCGGTCTGCTCCTGCTGCCGCGCGGCGATGTAGGCCAGCACCTCGCCGAGCCGCTTGTTCTCGACGATCGCCGCCTGATTGACNNTCGACGATCGTCACGCGCTGGCGGGCGAGGGGGCGCGTGATCTCGTTGGGCTCGAGCATGAGCAGCACCTTGTCATATTGCACCGTCAGATTGTTCGTCAGCGTGCGCTCCTCCTTCCAGACGAACACGTCCTCCAGCGGCGACGTGGCGGAGATCGTGCGGTGGGCGTCTTCGTCGGAGCGCGGCGGCTTGCCGAAGCGGGCGTTGTGCTGCGAAAGGAACCCCGGCAGGAAAACGTTGGCGCCCGCCGCATCCGAAATCCCGGCAAGCCGCAGTTCTTTCACAAGCCGATCCTGAAGGGTTCCGAACGAACGCTCGACCCGGCCCTTCGCTTGCGGGCTGTTGGCGCAGATGATGTCGATGTTCAGCTCGTTCAGCGCCCGCCCGAATTGCGTCATCCCGTCGCCGCCGGCGGCCTCTCGATTGTTGACCCGAAAAATCGCGTGCTTGTCCGAATAGAAGGCGATCGGGCGGCCGTGGCGCTCGATATACGCCTGCGTCTCGCGCATGTAGTCGAGCGTCGATTCAGACGGCACAAAGGCCGCGTGCTGGATGCGGCTCGTGGCGTCGTCGATATAGGCGATCAACGTGCATTCCGGTCCTCGGTTCTCGAACCAGTAATGCCGCGAGCCATCGATCTGGACGAGCTCGCCGATGCGCTCGCGCCGGTGGCGAGGCTGGTGAACCGGGGGCAGGCGATGCTTGCGGTCCTTCCACAGCCCGTCCTCGATCATCCATTTGCGCAGCGTCTCCCGCGACACCAAGCAGGCATGGTTCTCTTGGAGCTTTTCCGCAGCCAGGGTCGGACCGAAATCCGCGTAGCGCTCTTTGACCAATGCCATCGTCAGCTCGCGGACGGCTTGGGGAAGCTTATTGTTGCTGGGCTTGCCGCGGCGATTGGACGCCAAGCTAGCTGCGCCATCAACTCGAAGGCCCTTCAACAGGCGGAAAACCTGTCGGCGCTTCAATTTGAGCAATTGCGCCGCGTCGTCGATCCGTAGCCGACCGGCTTGCGCGTCCATCAAAACACTGAGCCGCGAAAACTCTTTCTCGCTCATCGACACCACCATGCCCGCCGTCTCCAGTTGAGGGACTCGCCCGGGCGAGCGTCATCTCAACTTTGTGGAGGGGTGTCTTTTCTATATTGCGGCTACAGTTGCGATTCGCATAATCGTTCTTATGGAACTTAAAAGCCAATTATATCAAACAGTTAATGAACCTTTCTATCAAATCTGCGGCTTTATGTAAACTGCCTGATGCCAGCGCACTTAAATGTCCGGTCGTCAGTCACGCGCAGCCCGTCGTTTCTGCGCTGGTCTAACCCAGCCGCGATTCAGGCCCTTAAATTATAGCGTCATGAACTCGCCCCGCCATCCCTCCTCTTTATGGAGGGTCTTCGCCCGAAGGGGTATGCTCATTGTAAGCTTCGTGCTACATATTCAACCAATCTGTAGCGCGAAGGTTTCACATGCCCACACCACACAATCCTCCCTCCGCCGTGCGGCGCGTCTTGCGCAAGCTCGGCGCCGATATCCACGATGCCCGTCGGCGTCGGCGGCTGCCAATGGCTGTCGTGGCGGAGCGCGCCTTCACGTCCCGCTCGACGCTGCAAAAGGTCGAGGCAGGGGACACCAATGTCAGTATCGGCATTTATGCTGGCGTCCTTCAGGCGCTCGGCCTGCTCGACGGTCTGAGCCAGATCGCCGATATCGGCAACGACCCTGTTGGCCAAGCGCTGGCCAGTGCCGAGCTGCCCAAACACGTCCACCTCAAGCGGACAGCCGGATCATCTCGCGATGGCTGACTTCGAGGTGCATATCGACCTGGACGGCCGCACGCGCCCCATCGGACTGGCGAGGCGCAATCGCGTCCGCGGCACGGAGACCATCCTTTTCGAATACGATGGCGCGTGGCTCGCCGATCCGGACCGGTTCTCGTTGGAGCCTGCCCTTGCCCTGACCCGCGGCGCCTTCGCCCCCCCTGCTGGACTGTTCACTTTCGGCTCCATCGGAGACTCCGCGCCTGACGCATGGGGCCGCCGTCTTATGCAGCGGGCCGAGCGCCGTCTTGCCGAACGCGAAGGTCGCGCCGTTTGCACCCTTGCGGAAAGCGATTACCTGCTCGGCGTCGCCGACGAGACCCGCCTGGGCGCCCTCCGATTCCGCTGGGCAGGCGAAGAGGCGTTCCAGGCGCCAATCCGCGCCGGCGTTCCCGCCCTGATCGAACTCGGACGGCTGCTCCAGATCACCGAGCGTATTCTCCGGGACGAGGAAACGGACGAGGACCTTCAACTCATCTTCGCACCCGGTTCCTCGCTCGGCGGCGCGCGGCCGAAAGCATCGGTCATCGACCAGCACGGACACCTCTCCATCGCCAAGTTCCCGAAGGAGACCGACGATCACAGCATGGAGACCTGGGAGGAGATTGCGCTGCGACTGGCCGACCAGGCCGGCATCACGACCCCGCACCATCAACTGATCGAGGTCGCAGGCAAGGCGGTAATGCTGTCGCGGCGCTTCGATCGCACCGGCGCGATCCGCATTCCCTTCCTGTCGGCGATGGCGATGATGGGCGCCAAGGACGGCGAGCGCGGCAGCTACCCGGAAATCGTCGATGCGCTGGCGCAACATGGCGCACAGGGGAAGACGGATGCACATGCCCTTTATCGGCGCGTCGTCTTCAACGTGCTGATCTCCAATGTCGATGACCACCTGCGCAACCATGGCTTCCTTTGGCGCGGCAAGGCGGGATGGTCGCTTTCCCCCGCCTATGACCTCAATCCTGTGCCCACCGACCTCAAGGCGCGTGTGTTGACGACGAATATCGACCTTGATGAGGGTACCTGCTCGCTCGACCTGCTTGAGGCGGCTTCGGAGTTTTTCGGCCTCACGTTGCTGCAAGCCCGCGCGATCATCAAAGGGGTCGCGACCGTGACCGCGACATGGCGCGACACCGCCAAGGCGGTCGGTGCCCGCTCCGCCGAGATGACCCGGATGGCCAGCGCCTTCGAACACGATGATCTGGAACGGGCGCTGGCGTTATGACCCGGACATTCATTTACAGCTTCACCCCGCAGCCGCTCGACCCGTCCCCCGGCGCGACTATCGCGCTGGACGTCTCCGAGATCGAAGACGCCGGCATTCGCGAAGTGCTTCAGACGCCGGGCACGGCCTATGGCGCATGGTCGATACTGGACGTGCTGCTGGCTCCCACCGGCGCGGGCACGCCCTTCATCTTCAGGCAGCCGCTCGGCCAAGCGCGCGAAGTGAAGGTCGCCTTGTCTGGCCTGTTCGGGCGGTTTGTCGCCCGCGCTTATCTCGAGCGATATTTCGACCTCGCCATTTTCGCCCATCTTGGCAACCGCGTGATCGATCTCGACCGTCGTACGCGGGCCAAAATCAAGCGCCTCGCCCGAGGGGACCTCCCTGATTGGATCGCTTGCAAATCCGACCTGACTTCGCTCACGGTCGCGGAGGCCAAGGGCTGTCATGACCCGGGCGGACCGGCGAAAGCGCTCGCCCGCGCCTGGTCGCAAGCCGGACGCATCGACGTGATGGTCAAAGGCCGAAAAGTCACTGTGAAGCGGATCGCGGTCGCCAGCCGCTGGGGCGTGGCCAATTCCGTCCTCGCCGACGCCTACCTGTCGGTTCGCGATCCGGTTGACAAGGGCGAGCCTATCGATCCGCAAGACAAGGACGCCCCCTTCGTCGGCCTGCTTCGCCTGCATGTCGCCAGCATGATCGAACACCTCGGCCATGCCGAACTGGCCCAGGCGCTGCGCGCTCTGACACGCCAAACCTTTCAGCGACCGCTCCGGGACGCCGCCGCTCGCGCCCGCGCCGTCCTCGACAATGCGCCGATAGGGCAAGTGGAGAAGACCTACGACATTGGCGGCCTGGTGGGCGGCATCGTCACGCGGGCGGGCCCGATCAACGATGCGATTGCCAGCACCGTCGATCAAGAGGCTCTGGCCCGGCTCAACCTTCGTCCGGTTTTCGTCGGAATAGACCGGGATCTTATCCGCGCGGCAATCGACGGCGAAGCGGAGACCATTCGCGGACGCCTGGCTGAAATGGTGAGTTCCGACGAGTTCGCGCGACCGGATCGCGCTGGCGGCTGGATCATCCCGCTCGGCACGGAACGACGCATGGTTGGAGGCACCTGACGGGACACGGCCGGGTGAAAAAGTCAAGAATAGCTGGCTACTTCGAAGTAGGGCAAAATGGGGGGAGCCCATGACGATGGACGAACAGAGTAGTGATCTCTCGAATGACGCCGCAGCGCTTTCCGATATTCTGAAGTGGTCGGCCGACCTGCCCGGCTGGCAGCGTGACGCCTTGCGCCGGCTCTGCGGCCAGACCAAGCTCGAGCTCGTTGACATCACAGCACTCGTCGCCGTTTGCAAGGGCGAAAACCCGACTGCTCCGCTGGACGCCAGCCATNNGCGACAACGGCGCCGGCAAATCGGGATACGCCCGCGTCCTCAAACAGCTCTGCCGCGCGCGCTCTCCGAAAGGCGACGCCATCCTCCCGGATATCTATGCGGGGTCTGGCGGCGCACCAACCGCCAGCATCGACTTCTTCATCGGCGGGCAGAAGCGCAGTGCGACGTGGAACCAGGGCGGATCGGCCGACCCGATGCTGTCGGCCGTCAGCGTCTTCGACTCGCGGACGGCCAACGTCCATGTCGAGAACACCAACGATCTCGCCTATACGCCACTTCCCTTGCGCATTCTCGCCGGCCTCGCTCAAGCGTGTCAGGATGTGAAAGCCAAACTGTCGGTCGAGATAAAGACGCTGGAACAGCAGACGCCGGCTGTCCTGTCGAAACCCGAGTGCAAGCCGGACACGGCGGTTGGCAAGGTCATCGCCGGTTTATCCGGTAAGACCAAGCCTGACGCCATTGAGAAATTGGCAGGCCTGAACGCGCAGCAAGAGGCTCGGCTTCAGACCCTCATTACCGATCTCGCTGGCGATCCCGCCCGGACCGTCCGTCAGCTCCAGGCACAGGAAACGCGCATCACGACCGTGATAGAGCGGATCGAGCGGTTGACCGCCGCCGCCAATGACGAGAACCGGACCACGCTGCGCGAAGTCCACGGCCGTCTCGCCACGGCGCGCACCGCAGCTGCGGCCGCCTCTGCCAGTCTCTTCGCCGAAGAGCCGCTGCCGGACATCGGCTCGGACATCTGGAAGGCTTTGTGGGAAGCGGCCCGCGCCTATTCGCGCGAAGCGGCCTATCCTGAACAGCCATTTCCGGTAACAGGCTCTGGTGCCCATTGCGTGCTTTGCCAGCAGCCGCTCGGCGAAGAAGCCGCCAGGAGGCTCACCAGCTTCGAAGCATTCGTCCAAGATGAAAGCAAGCGTCGGGAACAGGACGCCGCTGACACCTATGACGAGCTGATCGAGCAGCTATCGTCTCAGGTCTTCCTGATGAAAGGTCTCCCGGTGTTCGCGGCCCTGATCCGCGACGATATCGGCGAAGCCGAGCTGGCGCAGGCCCTTCGCCGTCAGATCGTCCAATTGTCCTGGCGCCTGCGGGCGGTGCTTCGAACCCATTCCCGCGAGGTCCTGCCGACGCTGCCGCCGGCGGCCGTCGTCTCGCTACACGGGTTGCGCGGCATACTGGACGGGATTGCCACCCGGATCGAGGGCCTGCAATCGGAGGTGAACTCCCCACAACGCGCCGCCCTTGTCGCCGAGCGCGACGGCTTGGCCGACCGCAAATGGCTCGGCGTCGTGAAGGCCGACCTGCTTGCCCAGATCGAGCGCGCGAAAGCCGTCGAGGCGCTTGAGAAGGCCGGCAAGACACTGCCACGAACAAGATCACGACGCAGAGCGCGCGGATCGCCCAGGCCCTGGTTACCAACCGCCTGCGCGGCCGCTTCGCAATCGAGGTCAACAAGCTCGGCGTTGCAGGCCTCGCGATCGAGCTTCAGCAGGCCAAGACCACCGCCGGCGTCCCCTTCTTCCAAGTGCGTCTAATCAACAACCCGACCGAACCCGTCGGCAAGGTTCTGAGCGAAGGCGAGCATCGCTGCGTCGCGCTCGCCGCCTTCCTCGCCGAGCTGTCTACCATCGACGCGCAGTCCGCGATCGTCTTCGACGACCCGGTGTCCTCGCTCGACCACCTGCACCGCGATCGGGTCGCCGCGCGTCTGGCCGAAGCCGGCGAGAGCCGCCAGGTCATCGTGTTCACCCATGACATGGCCTTCCTGCTGCTGCTCGACGAAGCCTGCCGGGCGACAAAGGATCGGGCGGCAACGCCCGTGTCCTACCGGCTGATCAGCCGCGGCGCGGACCATGCCGGCTTCTGCCATCAGGATCCGCCCGCAAACGTCATGCCCCTCGACAAGGTGATCGACGGCATGAAGGCGCACCTCGCCAATGTGAAGATCCATCACGAACGCGGCGACCAGGCGAAATGGCAGTGGGAGGTAACATCCTTCCAGGACCAGCTTCGCACCACCTGGGAGCGCGCGGTGGAAGAGGTGGTAGGGCCGGTTATCCGCCGACTGTCCCGCAAGGTCGATACGGCGGGTCTGATCAAGCTC
Source organism: Methylocystaceae bacterium (assembly GCA_003134075.1). Classification (GTDB taxonomy): domain Bacteria; phylum Pseudomonadota; class Alphaproteobacteria; order Rhizobiales; family Beijerinckiaceae; genus Methylocystis. The sequence goes on from PLAI01000049.1 coordinate 8,937, forward strand.
ACCATCCTCACCGACGCCGACTGCACGGTGATGCGCGCAGCCTTCGGCCGCTGTTCGGCGTTGCTTCACAGCCAACCCGGAGAGATCAATCCCCGCTTGCCCGTGCCGTCGGTGATCGAGTCCGAGATCGACGCGTTGGCGACGTGGATCGCCGACATTCGCGTCCGGCAAGAGAAGGCAGCATGACGATCCTTTACCACACAGCGCCGCTTTGCTGGAGAGGTTTGCGCTATGCTGAAATGGTCTGAGCTGAAGCGCACATCCGACGTGGTTCTGGCGGTCTGGCCCCATTATCGGCCGTTGTTCGAGTGCTGGTTCATGCAGGAGCTGGTCTACGAGGACGACCTCATGCCGGCCTGGCGCGAGCGCATGGTGCCCAGCGATGGTGATACGGTGCGCTCCGAGCATTATCCGGACAGGGACACGGCGATCGCCGCCGCGAACGCGCTTAATCCGACGCTGAAGCAGGCAATCACCGCCCAAGCGCCAGACCCCGTCGCCAGGCGGTCTCTCGAACTGAAGGTCGACAAGGCTCTGCAGGCCAAGCAACGTTTGCAGGAGGAGGAGGCGTTTATGCTCGCCGAAGCCTTGCGCCGTCACGCGGGTGACGATCGGCCAGACGCCGTATCGCTCAAGCTCGCACCCGAGGCCGAGCGCTATCGCCAAGATCTCGCCGAACAGCTTGCGGCAATGCCTTATCTGAAGGTCGCCAAGGTGGGTCGATCAAATAATCGCTGGACCCATACCCTCCTTTTCCAAGGCATCGATGCCGTCTGGTCGAAACCCTATCACGCTGGGGAAAAGGCTGCTTTAACAGCCGAGCGCGCCAAGATCGCGAACGGGTTCGATCTCAGCGCCACAGCGCATTGGGGCAAGACGAAGGCCAGGATTCGCCAGATCCTTCTGCCTCGCGCCAACCAACTGCTCCAACTTGCCAGCGTCCAGCGTTTACTCGCCGACGCCCTGGCGCGGGGCGAACGCGTGCTGGTCTCGAACGGCATCGTCTTTTGGTACGAGGGCGACGGGATCGGCTGGCAAATCAAGGAAACGTCGGCAACGCGCGAGTCCGATGGCGCGACAATCTGGAAGGAAGGCACGATCCTGTCCACCAACCACGGTCGTTTGGTGGTGCTTCCCTACATCAAGGAAAGTGGCGAGCATGTGCGTGGCCATACCAAGAACGGGCCGAATGACGGAGGCGCCCTGCCTCGCCATCACGACCACTATGTCGAGATCCCGTTCTCGCTTTACGAAGGTGACCTCATGATCGGCCTGTTCGGCGAGTTGCCATACGAATGAAAGCGCCGTGATGACTACCGAGACATCCGATCGAACGATCAACTTGCCTATGCTGCGTGGTCCCGTGCCACAGCGAGCTGACGACATCATGTCGATCTAAATCGGTTCGTCAGAATCCGCGGGGAGAAGTGCGTCTTGTTTGCAATCGCGATGTTGTTGGATTGAACGACACACCCAACGAACCGTCTGGCATGCCCTCGGTCTGATCTTCTTTCGACTGCGGACCTGCGTCGTCGCGAAAAGACTTTTTCCATTCATGCGCTCATGCGCCAACGCCCTCAGCGCTATATTTGGGCGCCTGAAACAACAACATCGGTGCTGGCGACGGCTGGTTGGCTCGCCGTGCTTGAGAGCGGCGAGGCGGCGGATGCCGCCGATGTCCCGGAGCTTGGAGCCCCGGCGATCAAGCCGCCGGTGGCGGGGGCTGGCGACGGGCAATTTATCGGCTGAGTCGGAGACGCCTGATTACCGTTGCTGCATCCCGAGGCGTCGATCTTCTTTTGAATAACCTGCCCCCAGGAACAGATGCTCTGCCAGTTGCCGTCCAGATTTGCGGTCCCGTTCCGAAGCGTCGCTCCTGTAGCGCGAACGCCTCCGTTACCCTGGCTCGGGCATTGTCCGGACGCGTTGAGGGCCGCGAGGTCCTTTGAACAGATGAGCGCGCCAAATTGGGCGCAAGCCGCGGCGGTGCCGGAGGTTATCGGATAGCCGTTGACTGACGAGCCAACATCGCCATTGACCGTGTTGAAAGCCCGGCCCCGCGTGGTTGGTCCGGCTTGTTGAATCCAAATGTCGACCTGCTGTTGAAGGGACATGTTCAAATATTGGCTCGAAGTGACGCCATCGGGCAGATTGTTGTTCGTAACCTGTAACACGCCGAAATTATTGCCATTCGAGCTGCAGGTGTTTCCACCCGACTCAGCCTGCGAGGCGCCACCCCACGAACAAGAACTGCTTTTCAGCGCGTCGCTGGCATAGGGAGAATTCTGAATGGCTTGGCTGACCTGCGCAGCGTTGTAAGTGGCGCAAGCAAGGGCGATTGGGGGAGCGGCAATGATGAGGCCCGCAATGCAAGCCGAACGCGCGGAAACGGGGTGTCGCATTGGAATGCTCGCCTATCGCAATTTGATGGGTGTTTCGCTGCTGGTCTCGCCGTCGTAGGTGACCTTCGCAGCGATTTGCTGATCGGCCGGATCGAAGGTCAGGACGGTCATGTATTGCGTGTTGCTGTTCGTCGAAGCGTCGAAGCCAGCTTCACCGCGCTTCGCCGAGATCGGAAAATCGGTAACTTCCGCAAGGAGCCGGATCTTCCTGCCGCGCAGTTCTACGACGCGCGCGGGGCATTCGAGCTTGAACGGCGTGTCGTGTGACGAGGCACATTGATAATGCACGGCGGAAACGACGATGGTTCGGTCGCCGTCCTTGAAGGAAGTTGTAAAGGCCGTCGTGGTGAGTTTCAGATTGAGGTTCGGGACCGTGCTGAGAAGCTGACGCCGGTTCGCGATGATTGCGTCGAGCTTGTCGCTCCAAATCTGAAGCTGCACGTTGCCCATCGGCGATTGGGTGAGGTCAAGTTTTTCCGCGAGTACGCGATGCGCCGCTGATTGAGCGGCCGTCGGCGCGGTCCCGAGCGTCGCGAGGATCAGACATGTTGCGACCCGGCACATTGCAAACCTCCCGAGAGAATTTGCAGGGGACCGGGCCTCGACCCGGCGGCGCGTCAAGGCCGCGCGATGCGCGCCCGCAACGTCACCTTGACGAGCAACTGCCGGTCGGGGCCAACCCGAACCTCGATGGGTTTGCGTTTGCGGCTCGTCGCGCATGTTCGCTCCTTCGTG
>PLAI01000040.1 GCA_003134075.1 Methylocystaceae bacterium
GGCGTCCTCTGACCAGCCGAACCGCCATCGTCGAATTGATCGCGGCGACGACGACAAAAACCGGTCTCACCGTTCGCTGCGAACTCGACGAAAACACCTACGCCAAAGGCGTCAAGGTCAGCGACGCCGAAATAGCCGCCCTCAACATCACCGGCGACTCCTTCCATCCAGAATGGAATTACACCATCGCACCGCGTCCGATCCCGATCTCAATATGAAGCGGTTATTTCGCAGTGATGCCATAGTCCGCAGTCCCGCCAAGCGTAAAATCTGTTTTGAACGGTCGTGAACGGCGGAAAATCCTTCGGCAATAGCCGCCACGGACAGCCAACCCGGATCATGTAGAACACCGCGTTCAGGACGACGCGAAAGTTGGTAGGCTTGCGTCCCAGCTTCTTCGGCGGCGGAAGCAACAGCAAAATCTATTCGAACCCCGCATCCGACATATCGGTTGAATAACGCGTTCCTATCCGGTTGACGCATACAGCCGCTAGATGTCGATAGTCGTCTGTCGTCGATCGGATGAGGCGTTGTAACGATGGACGTTCTCGACCACGCCGGGCTTGCATTTCCGAAATCCCTCCCCGAATTCCAGCAACTTTTCCCGAACGACGCAGCATGCGCCAGCTATCTTGAAAAGGCCCGCAGGGCCGTGGGTTTCACCTGCCCTCATTGCCGGGAAGTCGGCGAACCGTTCCGCATCGCCACGCGGCCGGGCGTCATGACATACCGCAAATGCCGCCGCCAGACGGGGTTGACGGCAGGGACCGTCATGGAACGCAGCATACGCCGCTGAGCATATGGTTCTGGGCCGCTTACCTCGTCGCCAGCCAGACGACCGGCATGTCCGCCGTGCAGTTCCAACGCCAGCTCGGGCTCTCGCGCTACGAGGCCGCCTTTGGCATTCTCCACAAGCTCCGCGCGGCCATGGTGCGGCCCAACCAGGACAGGATCGGTGGTCGGTCCGGCCAACATGTCGAAGTGGACGAGACATGGGTCGGCGGACGGACGCGTGGCGAGGGTCGAGGCGTCCATCACAAAGTCCTGGTCGCCTGCGCCGTCGAAGTGCGGCATCGTAAACCGGGGACCGCGCAGGACACGCGAAAGGACGGGCGCTACGCCGGGCGTGTCCGGCTCGCTGTCGCGTCCGACCGGAGCGCCGAGCAGCTTTGCGGATTTGTCGAGAGCGCCGTTGAGCCGGGAACGCTCACGGTTACGGACGATTGGAGCGGCTACGCGAGCCTGCGGAAGCGCGGCTACGACCATCACGCCATCGCCGAATGCGGCGATCCCGAGGTCGTCGAAGATTTTCTGCCCATCATCCATCTCGTCTTTTCGAACTTGAAGACCTGGCTCAGCGGCACTCATCACGGCGTCAGCGCGAAGCATCTGCAAGCCTACCTCAACGAGTTCACCTTCCGCTTCAATCGGCGCTTTTACCCCTTCAACGCCTTCCGCTCGTTGCTCGGGACCGCTGGCGAAGTCGACGCCCCGACATTCGACGCGCTTTATTCAGGACAGTGGCGGCACCCTACATCTAGTGGGTGTGTGCCTTAACCGGATAGGCACGGAATAACGATCCCGAATGACCTCATACTTCGCTCGATCGGCCTCGTCCCATGGCATCGCGAATCTCCCCAAGTTGTTGCAAACCTAGGGAATCAAGTGCTGCGAGGCCGGCGAACCAATTTCAGGTCGGGCTCTAAGCCGTTCGCCCTCAAGGCGGTTTTCGAATTAGTTGCAAATAAGCTCTTTGACACCAAGGCTGCTTGGGCATTTTTAAGACGAAGCAGCTCGGAGTTCGTGCGCTTATTGTACGTTAAAGTTGTTCTCGGGCGCTGAGCGCGAAATTGGGCCATAAAAGGAGGCTACGGACTTGAATTTTGACACGCTGCAAGACAAGGGACTTAAACGTGGCTCAGGAGCGAAGCGCGTGCTCTGCGTTTTCGAGGACCTCTGCCGGGGCGGGGGAGCGGAGCAATTAATGGTCAATCTTCTCCCTGAGATCAGAAAGCGCGGCTATGCGGTGGAGGTTGCTATACTGTTTGACGGCCCCAATTATTTGATAGGTGATCTTGAGGCGCGGGGTATCAGGACGCATTTTCTCAATTTTCAGCATCGCTGGCGACTGGTCCACAACACACGTGAGCTGCGTGAGGTCGCCCGCTCAGGCGGATTCCAGATTTTCTGGGGGCATCTTTTTTTTGGGAACCTTTACGCCTGTTTACTAGCGCTAACGACGCCTTCGGGTAAATCCGTCACGACCCTGCATTCCTCAAGTCATCTCCAACCGCCGCCGCGGCAATTCAAGGCGCGAGTATATGCATGGCTGGAACGCTTAGTGCTGATGGGCTCGAACGCTAAGGTTGCTGTATCCGAAGCCACTGCTTGCGAATACAAAGCTTTCTTTAATTGGCGGAACTTAGATGTCATTTACAACGGCGTTACAACCAGCGCGAATCCACAGCCATTAAACGTGGAGGATCGCCGAAGGATACGCGTTTCGTTGGGCGTCTCGGACGAAGAGTTTCTCATTGTCGTCCCTTCGCGGTTCGTTGCGAAGAAGGGGCATTACGTCTTGCTAGATGCCCTCGCTTGGTTGAAGAGCAGTAAAGACTGGCGCCCGCGTACGATTGCTTTCGGCTTTGGGCCTCTCCTCGAGCAGCTTCGGGTTAATGCCGAAGAGTTGGGCATCTCAGATTGGGTGCGTCTCTCCCTACCCGTGCCGCAAACGGATCTTCTTCGAATTTTCCAAGCCGCCGATGTGGTTTGCATGCCCTCGTTGCACGAGGGCTTGCCGGTCGCAGCTGCGGAGGCCATGTCAGTCGGCGCGCCGACCGTATTCACAAAAATCGACGGGTTTCTTGAACTGGTTGGCGACAGCGAGGCGTCGTTGTTAGTGCCGCCAAACGATCCCGTCGCACTTGCCAGTGCACTTTGGACGCTGAAAGAAGACACCGCCTTGCGGCGAGAGCTTGGCGAGCGCGCGAGACGCCATATTTTCGATAACTTCGATATCTCCGTCTGCGCTTCGAATTGGGTTTCCTTCTTCGACAGATTGCGAGATTGAACGCGTCACTCCTCCTGCGATACGATCAGCTTTTTCCACTCATCCAGTCTGCCGACGACGTTGTCATACCTTCCTTGCGCGAACCCTTCGGCATCGCCGCGGCGGAAGCCATGTTGCTCGGCGTGCCCGTCGTGCTGACCCGCGTGGACGGCTTGATCGAACTGGTGGGAGACAGCGAGGGCGCGCTCATGGCCTCTCCTGGCGACGCGAGGAGTCTTGCGGAGCGATCTGGTCGCTGAAGACCGATCTCGATTTGCGCCGGCGGGTGGTCGAACGCGGCCGGCACGGATCGCGAAGAATTTCGAAATGTCGATCTGCGCTTCGAAATGCGCGCCGTTGTTTGATCGTGTGCGGGGGTTTCGCGATGATGCATAGCTCGCGCGAACGCCATCGCGGTCTGGCCACTGGACCGGCGCCAGGCACGGCATGAAGGGAACCAACGATGAAAGACTATTTCGAGGTGTCGGCATCACCCGCTCCGTCGTTTGGAATGCCGCTGAAGGGGCCTGGACCATTCGCCGCCCAACTCGATGCCTTCACTGGGCTGCACGATTTGGGGCGCGCGGGGATATACTGGGCCTGCTGCGGATTGCGACCCGATCCGGGGACATGGATTTGGATGCCGAGCCTGCATTGTGGCGTGGAGGTGCAGGCGGCGCTCGACGCGGGGTTGAACGTGGGGTTTTATC
>PLAI01000211.1 GCA_003134075.1 Methylocystaceae bacterium
GCGGGCGTCCATCGGTCATCGGCGTGGATGTTTCGCATCACAATACCGACGGCTGCAATTGCGAAGTCGACTGGGCCGTCATGTTCGACTCGGGAGTTCGATTTGTCTACGCCAAGGCCTCGCAGGGCGCGGGCGCCGACCCGCGTTTGCAGACCTATATGAAGGGCCTAAACGCGCTTCCGCCGGCGAAAAAACTCTACAAAGGCGTCTATCACTTCATGTCGGCGGATGGCTCGGGCGAAGATCAAGCCGAGTTCTTTGTCGCCAAACTCGACAGGAAACTGGCGTCGGTCGGCGCCAAGCGCCAGCCCGACGATTTGCCGCCGGTCCTCGATCTCGAATGGGATCATCGCGTGAACAGGCGCGGCAAGCCGATCCCGTGCTCGGACGGCCAGGTGCATGCCGACTGCTGGGCGACGGTCTCGCCAGACGAAATCGTCGCGAGGGTCGGCGCGTGGCTAAAGCGCGTGAAGGAACTGACCGGCCGGGAGCCGCTCGTCTATACGTCCAACGAATGGGTCAAGGGACGGCTACGAGACGGCCAGTTCGCCAGGCTCAACGCCAAACTCTGGCTCGCCCAGTATCTGAAGCACGACAAAACGGGCAAGCGCACGCTTTTGACCGTCAGTCCGAGCGCGCCGCCACACGCGCAGGCGCCGGTGTGGCAGTTCAGCGATCGCGCCCAGCCGCCGGACGAATCCAATCTGAGCGGCGTCGACGCGAGCATTTACAAGGGCACGCTCGATGATTTCAAAACAGCGATGCAACTGCCGAAATAATTGTGGAGGCGATCATGCGGCTGAACCCATTCTGGCGCCGGGCGGCGATTTTGGCGGCGGGCGCGTTGGCCTCGTCCGCCGCGCTCGCCGGGGACTTCGGCGAGCTGCTCAACGGACCGGGCAGCGGTCATGTCAATCTCCATCCCTCGCGGGACGTTTGGATTGGCGTGACGGGCGTGCCGAACGTCGCATTGCCTCGGGGGAAGAACGCCATTCGATTCGCCGTGATCGATTCGGGCGTCTTGCTTGACCATCCGCAGTTGAGGGGGCTGATCGTCGCGACGCGGGATTTCAGCGGCGAGGGAATCTCCGACCGCGACGGCCACGGCACTGTCGACGCGATCATCGCCACGATGGCGCAAGCGCTCGTCGAGCCCGAAAAGAAAGAGTCGGACTTCGAATTCCTGATCGCCAAGGTCACGCGCACCAAGGACGGCAAAACAGCGCCAATGCGCTCCGCGGTCATCGCGGCCATCAAATGGGCCGCAGAGAACAAGGCGAAGGTTGTCAATCTCAGCCTCGGGTTCCAGGATGACGAGGCGGACAACGCCGAGCTTTGCAAAACGATCGCGGACCTGAAGGACATTTCGTTTTTCGCGGCGGCCGGCAATAGCGGCCCGCAAATACGGGAGTTTCCCGCGGCGTGCGAGTCGCCCAACATGACCAGCGTGGGGTTGTCCGCGCCATGGAGCGGATATGGACAGGTCATCATGCCGGGCGATGGCAGCATTGGCTTGACGCGATTGAAATAGCGCCTGGCTCGAAGACCCTCACCCGCCGCCCACGACCCGCGTCACCACCCTCGCCGTATATTCCACCATCGGCACGATGCGCGCGTAGTTCAGGCGCGTCGGGCCGATCACGCCGAGCGCGCCGACGATGCGCTTGTTGGCGTCGCGCAGCGGCGCCGCGATCAGCGATGAGCCCGACAGCGAAAACAGCTTGCTCTCCGAGCCGATGAAAATCCGCACGCCCTCGCCTTCCTCGGCGCGCTCCAGCAGGTCGATGACCTCGGTCTTGGTCTCGAGATCGGCGAACAGCAGCCGCACGCGCTCCAGATCGTCGAGCGCGGTCAGGTCTTCAAGCAGCCGCGCCTGTCCGCGCACGATCAGCTGGCGGCCGGCGCCGCCGCCCCAGCTTGCAAGCCCCGCCTCGACGAGGCGCCGCGTCAGCGTGTCGAGTTCCGCCTGCGCGGCGCGGCGCGAGGCGTCGATCTCGGCGCGCGCCTCCTGCAACGTGCGGCCCCTTATGCGGTCGTTGAGATAATTGGCCGCCTCGACCAGCGCCGAGGGCGGCAGATCGCGCGATACCGGCAGCACGCGGTTTTCTACCGAGCCGTCCTCGGCGACGAGGATCGCCAGCACGCGCTCCGGCTCCAGCCGCACGAAGTCGATCTGCTTGAGCCGCGCGTCGGATTTGCCCACCGCCACGACGCCGGCGACGCGGGTGAGGCCGGACAGCAGGCTCGTCGCCTCGGCCAGCACGCCTTCGAGATCGTGGTCGCGCGAGGCGGCGGCGACCCGAGCCTCGATACATGCGCGCTCGTCCTGCTCGACATCGCCGATTCGCAGCAGCGAATCGACGAAGAAGCGCAGGCCGAGCTCGGTCGGCAGCCGCCCGGCGCTGATATGCGGCGCGTAGACGAGGCCGAGTTCCTCGAGATCCTGCATCACATTGCGCACCGAGGCCGGCGATAACGTCATCGGCAGCAGCCGCGAAAGCTGGCGCGAGCCGACCGGCTCGCCCGAGGCGAGATAGGAATCGACGATGTGCCGGAAAATCTCGCGCGACCGCTCGCCGAGTTGCGCGAGATGGCTGGCGTCGGGACGGGGCGGCTGCGCGATCATGACAGCATCATAACGCATCGCGCGTCCGGGTTGAAATAATCGCGGAGAGATTCCCTTCTCCCACTTGTGGGAGAAGGACGCGCCCTGATCCATGACAATCCTTCTTGCGGCTAAATTAGATATCTATAATATGATACGCGGGTGGCATGGGTGTAGCGGAATGGACATCGAACAACTCGCGCCGAAGGCGGCGGAGGCGGAAAGCTTTCTGAAGGCGATGGCCAGCCGGCATCGGCTGATGATCCTGTGCGAATTGCACCAGGGCGAACTGTCGGTCTCGGCGTTGCAGGAGGCGCTGGGGCTCGGCCAGTCGTCGCTCTCGCAGCATCTTGCGCGGCTGCGCGCCGACGGCCTCGTCGAAACCCGCCGCGTCTCGCAGACGATTTTTTACCGCATCGACAATCCCAAGGTCTCGCGCATGATGCAGGCGCTTTACGAGAGCTTTTGCGCGGGCGAGAAGAAGAAGAAGAAGCGCAAGGCGGGGTGAGGGCGGGCGCTTAAAGCGGCGCCGAGTTGTCGCTCAGCCACGCGGCGAAATCCGCCTCCGTCATTTCTCCAGACGCCAAGGCGAGCACGGCGGTCGTCGCGCTAATTTCATCCGCGACAAGATCGCGGCCGTTCAGGCGCAAGAAAACATAGGCCGCCAGAAAGGCCGCGCGCTTATTGCCGTCCACGAAAGGATGGTTGCGGACGATGCCGAAGGCATAAGCCGCCGCGAGGACGCAAAGCGCGCGCTCGCCATAGGCATGGAGATTCGCCGGCCGCGCGAGAGCGGATTCGAGAAGTCCCGCGTCGCGAACGCCAGACGCTCCGCCGTGCTCGGCAAGTTGAGCGTCATGGACGGCTTCGACCACCGCCCGCAAGACCCAGCTCGGCTCTTTCACTTATAATGCCTATTTGGCGAGTTCGCGCAGTGTGTTGCGGTATCTCCCCATGCCTTCGCGGGCGAAGCGCATTTGCTCCTCGAACGCCGGATCGTACGGCGTGATCCGCATCGAACCGTCGGGCGCTTCCGTGAGATGGAGGCTGTCGCCGTTCTTCAGATTGAGACGCGCCAACGTTTCCTTGGGCAGAACCACGCCAAGCGAGTTTCCGACCGGACGGATTTTGAGTTGTGTCATGGCGCGGCTCCCTTCGTGTTATTACGGAGGTTATAACACGCTTAGCCGCCGAAACGCACAAATTTGAAATGGACCCCTTCCCTTCTCGGAGAGCTTTTTCGCGGACAAGAAGAAGGAAAAGAAGCGCAAGGGGAAGTGAAGCGGCGCTTTCCCGCGCGGGATTTCAAATCGGGCCGGATATAAAATCCGACTTGATTCCTTTCTCCCGCCAGTAGCGCGCGCGAAGCCGCGGCGCGATCAGCCAGGATATTGGTAGCGACAATATGGCCGCAACTCCGACAACCCATGGAATCAGTTGCATCGCCATCGCGTTCAACGGGGTCGCCAGCACGATAATTATGCCCGCGCCGAACATGATCGCCTGGACCATCAAATAGACCATCGCCGCGATTAGAATCCGAATGTACATGGCCGCGTTCCTATCCGGGGGACATTACTCATGAAACGCGCGGCGGCTGTCGCTCGTTCCATGCCTCCTCCCTTCCCTTCTCCCACTGGTCGGAGAAGGGCGCGCCCCCCGCCCCTACTCGAACCGCCCCGCCGCGTGGCCGAGCATGGTGTAGACCTTGCCGGCGTCGCCGGTCAGCAGGTCGAGCGATTGCTGGCCGTCGCGGTCATTGCGATTGGTTTCGCCGAGCAGATCCTCGAAGTTGCGCAGATAATGCTCGATCGTGCCGCGGAAGTCCGGGTCGGACTTGTAACGGCGGCGGATTTCGTCCAGCGTCTGGCGCCCTTGCGCGGTATAGAGCCGGCGCGAGAACAGGCCCTCGCGCTCGCCGCGCTGGTAGCGGCCCCACAGTTCCGCGACGGCCGAGGTGTCGACCATGCGGGCGATGTCGAGCGTCAGATTGTCCAGCCCGCCGGGCGCGGCCGGGCGCGACGGCGCGGCTGGCGCCGGCCCTTCGTCCGAGGCGCGCTCCAGCAGATTGCTGAGCCAGCCGGACTCCGCTTCGACGCGCGGCGCCGACGGACGCAGCGAACTGGGCCGCGACGGCGCGGCGGACGGCGGCGGCGCG
>PLAI01000034.1 GCA_003134075.1 Methylocystaceae bacterium
CAACTGACGCAGGCTCCCGCTTCCTTCATGGCCGATGGCGCCTACGACAGGGCTGCGACATATGATGCTATCCTCGCCCGAAATCCGTCCGCTCGGTTCATCGTCCCGCCCTGCAAGGGGGCTGTGCCCGGACCGACAGCAACCATCTCGCCAACCCAGCGTGATTTGCATGTCCTTGCGGTTGACGAACATGGGCGGATGAATTGGCAGAAGACCTCCGGCTACAACACGCGGTCAAAAGTCGAGGCGGCGATAAGCCGTTATAAACGCGTCATCGGCGATGCTCTGAAATCACGCCACGACGCCCGCCGTGCGACTGAAGTGGCGATCGCCGTCAAATCCCTCAACCGGATGAACGAACTCGGGCGCGCGAAATTCGTTCGAATGGCATGATCGAAGCTGATCCAACGGTCAAATACGTTTCCAAAAGTCTCTATGCAACAAGGTCGGGGAACGGGCAGCGATCTCGCAAAGAAAAAGCCCGGCCACATGGGCCGGGCTCTTATCGATCTGTTCTACGGCCGACGCAGCAACATTACCGCAGGCGCGATCAATATTTGGCGACGACCGGAGCCGGCTGCGCGAAGTTGAAGTGATAGTTCACGCCGACGCGCACGACGTTGATCTGCGGATGGATGTTGTTGCTCACCTGCCAAAGGCTGCCGCCGCCATTATTTCCGCTGCTGGTGAGATTGACATAGAGATATTCGGCCTTCGCCGACCAATGCGGAGCGAACAGCCACTCGACGCCGCCGCCAGCCGTCCAGCCAGTGAAGGTGCTGCTCTGCTGGAACGCATCGACGCCGCCGTAAGCGAAGCCGCCGGTGCCATAGAGCAGCAGGGTGGGGGTGATGAGATAGCCGACGCGGCCGCGCACCGTGCCGAACCAAGGCAGGCTGAGATTGCCGCCGTTGCCGGTCACAAGAGGCGAGAGGACACCGGTGGTCGAGCCCACATAGGGGCTGGAATACGCGCCGGCATAGTTGCCCTGGTTGCCGCCGGTGAGGCTGGTGCCCTGGAAGTCCGTTTCGGCGCCGATCAAGAAGGAATTGCCGAACTGGTAATTATAGCCAATCTGACCGCCACCGACGACGCCGCCAGTGTTACTGTTGGTCTGGCCGCCGCCTGGCAGGAAGAAAAGGTTCGGGCTGGCGCCGGGATACGGAACGCTGCCGATACCAAAGGTCGTGTCGGAGTAGGGCAGATAGCTGTTGTTGTTGCTGTTGGCGCTCCAGCCGCCACCGATATTCAGACCAGCGTAGAAGCCGGTCCACAGCGGCGGGGGGGCGGCGGCGGAATATAAACCGGCGCTTCCTTGCGCGACGGAAGATCGGCGGCGAAGGCCGACCCGGCGGCGAGCGCCAACGCAATCGCGCTGACGGTGAATAGAGACCTTTTCATCAGAGAACTCCCCTTGGCTGCCATCGTGGGGCTCACCCGATCATGGTGAGCGAATAATTGAACGTCCATGACCACCATAGGGGCACATGGATGAGAGTGCTGGCTTAAATATCATATTATGATATATTGTTTCGTTGTGTGATAAATTTGCAACACTACCTTTGATTAAAGGCAAGCAGCAAGAGCCTATTCATCCGAGAGCGGGCAGCTCGCGGGTAATTACCCAGCCCTATTTTTAGGGTGGAGATTTTGAGCGTGTCACGCCAGGGTTTCGAGGATCGTCTGGAAGGGATTTGCGCCTTTGAGGCTTGCGGTGTCGACGGTTATTCGGACGTCCGCCTCGGCCTGCGCGGCCCACTTGATGATGTGGACGGCCTCTCCTCAACGGCATCATAGTGCCAAGGCGTGGTCGCCGGAGCGCCACATAGAGGAGACCGTCAATTATCAGAATCGGCGTCGATCTAACCAAGAACTATTTTCAGCTTCATGCTCTGATGAATGAAGGCGGCTCCGCCATGACGCGCAAGTTGAAGCGCTCGAAGATGTTTGAATTCTTCGCGCAAATCGAACCCTGCCTCATCGGCATGGAGGCTTGCGGTTCGGCGCATTTAGCGGCGCTCTAGCATCCGTCCCAGCCGCAACCACGTCCGCCCCCACCTCTGCAGCCGCGACATCCGCCGCAACCACGACAGCCGCGACCGAGAACGACAGGGCCCTCGCTCGGCTTTCGGAGAAAGGGCGTTTCCAATAGAGAGCACGCAACTCGCGGCCTCGCTTGGCCGTGGCAGTCAGCGGCCGCGATGATCAAGCCAGGACTCGAAGTAACGCAGCTCTGAGGGCGGATTACCGGCGGCGAATCCAATCCCCTCAAATCGCAACCACAGCTGGCCGAACTACTCTGGGTCGGGCGAAAGCCGAGTTCGATTGATCCAAGCAAAGAATCTCTTGACCACCCACCTACGCGGCAGCACGACGAAGCCGACTTGATCGGCGGCCTGCGCACCAGCCTCTCCGCACATAAAGCTTCGACGGCGCTCTCGTCCGCACGCAGACGACGTTCAGTGCCGCGATTACGGCATTTCGCAGCGGCGTGGGCCCGATAACCGACACCATTGCGGCCCACACCGCACCTCTGCAAGCGTGAAATGCTTCATCGGATTCTTACAGCACGGCATTGGCTGCGGCAGCCACCCTAGCATTGTCCACAGTCTCGCTGGGGGCGGCCCCACCTTGAGAAGACGAAAAGGGGAGAGTGAAGTGACGGCGATGCCGGACGACATGGGCGTTTTCCTGCCGCTTGCCGTTGCGGTTTCCATAACGTTCGCTACGAGAGCGATTCATGCATTGGCTTTCTATCGTCTCTCAACGCAGGCAATTTCGCGCTTTGCTTCCCTCTGCTGGCATGGCTCAAACTCGGGCTATCACCATCGATAAGTACCTCTTATCGATGATGATAAAACCAATGCTTGACCAAGCGGAAAGAATAGCCGATTCTCCCTGAAATGGTCGCAGCGGGCGGGCGAATGCCCAGAACGGCGTCGGTGTTCCCTCTATATAGGCGCCGCGGCCGGTTGGATTTCGCTTCGAGGAAAACGCCTCAAGGACTCCCATGTCGCTCACCGTCAAAATTGGTGAAGCCAAGACCCGGCTCTCCGAACTGCTCGCCAAGGTCGAAGCCGGCGAGGAAGTCGTCATCGCCCGCGGCCATGAGCCGATCGCGCGGCTCATCCGCGTCCCCAAGCCGGAGGATTTTGCGTCGCTCGTCGCCGAGGTGAAAGCCGCCCGGGCCAACCGCGCCAAAACCACGCCAGAGGAATTGCTCGCCTGGCGCGACGAAGGGCGCCGCTTTTAAATGGCGCTCGTCGTCGACGCCTCGCTCGCCGCCGCCTGGTTTATGCCCGACGAGCAGAATGACGCGGCCGACCAGGTCATGGCGGAGCTCGCAAAGAATCCCGGCCGGGCGCCGTCGCTGTTCTGGTTCGAGACCCGAAATCTTTTTCTGGTGGCGGAGCGCCGCGGCCGGCTGCAGCCCGGCGAGGCGGCGATGACGATGGCGCAGCTGCGCGGCTTTCCGATCCTCGACGAGGGGACGGGAAACGATCGGCTCGTCCTGGCGCTCGCCGAACGTCACGGACTCTCTGGTTACGACGCGAGCTATCTGGCGTTGGCGGTGTCACAAAGTTTGCCGCTGGCGACGCTCGACAAAAGGCTCGCGGGCGCTGCACGCGCGCAAGGCGTCGAGGTGCGGGGCGTGGGAGCTGCGTCGTGACAACGGGCGACGATTTTCAAATAGACGCGCTCGCCGGATTCTTGCCCCTCGCCGCGCGCGACCGCTTGGCCGAGACGCTGACACCGGCCGAAATCGACACGCTGACGCATCTTGCCAAGACCGGCACCGGCCCGAACTCGCTGCGGGCGCTGGCAAGCGATCTCGCCTATCTCGAGGCTTGGGCGCGCGTTGCGACCGATGCGCCGCTCGTCTGGCCGGCGTCGGAAACGACGGTGCTGCGCTTCATCGCCCATCATCTGTGGGATGAGGAAGAGCGCGAGAAAAATCCCGAACACGGGATGCCAGAGGCGATGGCGGAGGCCTTGCGCGCCGAAGGCCGCCTGAAGTCCAGCGGTCCGCATGCGCCGGCGACGGTGCGCCGGCGCCTCGCGCTGTGGTCGAGCCTGCATCGCTGGCGTGGGCTCGAGGGGCCGTTCGGCAATCCGTCGATTCGCAACGCGTTGCGGCTCGCCATCCGTGCCGCCGATCGGCCGCGCGCGCGCAAAAGCGCGGCGGCGATCACCCGCGACATTCTCGACCAGCTTCTCGCGACTTGCTGGCGGGGCAGGGCGGTCGATCTGCGCGACCGCGCGCTTCTGTTGCTCGCCTTCGGTTCGGGCGGATGCCGCCGCTCGGAAATCGCGCGACTCAAAGTCGACGATCTCGAAGAACGCGAACCGGTCGCCGCCGACCCTAAAGCACCGGACGGCGAGAAGCTTCCCGTCATGGCGATCCGGCTGCGGCGCACGAAAACGTCGTCGGCCGACGCGGGCGAGAGCGTGCTCGTCGTCGGCCGGCCCGTCGAAGCTTTGCGCGCCTGGCGCGCTTTTTCGAAAATCGACGCTGGTCCTGTGTTTCGGCGCATCGACAAATGGGGAAACATCGGCGCCGCAGCGCTCGATCCACAAAGCGTCAACGCCATGATCAAGAGCCGCTGCGCCGTCGCCGGACTCGATCCGGGACAATTCTCGGCGCATGGGCTGCGCTCCGGCTATCTCACCGAAGCCGCGCGCGCCGGCGTGCCGCTCCCCGAGGCCATGCAGCAGTCGCGGCATCGCTCCGTCCAGCAAGCGGCGCGCTATTACAACGAGGGCGAAATCGCGCGCGGCAGGGCGGCGCGGTTGGCGTAGAGGCCTATGCCGACAGGTCGGTGAGATGGCGGAAAACAGATGATTCCCGACGCCAGCCGATCGCTGTGGGAGCATGTCAAAGTGTGGGGCGCCGCAAAACATCGCCCCTGCCGCGGCCGCCGGCGTCGCCGAGGATATCATGGCCATTCCAATGGCGCCCCACACTTTGACATGCTCCCCGTACGCGATGAGGACGTAACTTCGGTCGGATTATTGTCTTGATCGTCGCGCGGCAGGAGCTAAAAGTTGAGTTCGTTATCGGAAAGCTCATGTCGCGGCGGTGGATATCACTAAGCAGCCCCATCCGGATTCGGAGCTTTTGGAAGTCTGGAGTGGGCGGTGGCACAGCAAACTATTTCGATCGGAATTGACCTCGGCACTACCAATTCATCGGTGGCCGTCAACAACAACAACGTGATTGAGATTGTTAAGAAGCCGGGGGGCTTAGAGTGCACCCCTTCGGTATTCGGGTTTGATAAAGCCAAAAACAAAGTCGTCGGCCAGCGGGCATATGAATCGCTGTACTCCGATACCTCCGACGCGGGCATCAAAAATTTTAAGCCCGAAGTGAAGCGCATCATCGGCACGCCGGAAAAATTCTACTTCGAGCGCGCTGGCGTTGAAATGACCGCAGAGGAAATCTCCTCCGAAATCCTAAAGAGCCTCATACTAGACGTCCTGCGGAAATACCCGAAGTTCAATACGACCGCGGCAGTTATCACCATCCCCGCGGCGTTCTCTGTTCTGCAATGTGAAGCAACCAAACGCGCCGGCAATCTCGCGGGCTTCAAGCATGTTGTGTTGTTGCAGGAGCCTATAGCCGCCGCCATTTCCTATGGCTTCGCCAATACCGCGAATGAAAACTGGCTGGTTTACGACTTGGGCGGCGGCACCTTCGATGTGGCGCTCATATCCTCGAAGGACGGCATCCTTTCTGTCCTCGGTCATAACGGCGACAACTTTCTCGGTGGGAAAAATCTGGATTGGGAAATCGTCGATAAAATCCTGACGCCCAAGATCGCCGAAGCCTTCAGTTTCGACAACTTCCGACGCGACAATAAGGCCCACCAAAGCAAATTTTCCCGCCTCAAGTTCCTGGCTGAACGGGCAAAGATGGATCTCTCCAACTATGAGACCACCGCGCTCGAAGTGGACGGCATAGGCGACGATGACGCCGGAAATCCCATTGTCCTTTCAGTTGAGATATCGAGGCAGGAATTTGAAAAACTGATGGGCCCGCTGATGAACCGAACCATCGACTTGTGCAAGCAAACGCTGAAGGAGAGCGGGCTTACCAACTCCTCAATATCCAAGATCATTCTGGTCGGTGGGCCGACGCAAATTCCCTACATCCGGCAGCGGCTTGAGGCTGACCTCAACATCCAGACGGACTCTTCCGTTGACCCTCTTACTGTCGTCGCGCGCGGTGCCTGCATCTTTGCTATGGGCCAAAAAATTCCGGACGATGAGACAGAAAGGAAGCGTGCCCTGCCGGACGGCACGCGCGCATTGACGCTGAATTACGAGGCGCTGACAGCAGATACGGGGCAGACGGTCACTGGCATTGTCGAAGGATTGGGCGAAGGCCAGCACTATCTCCAAATCCAGTCCGACAGCGGCACATTTTCCGGTCCGAAGATCAATCTCAAGAACGGCAAATTCTTCACTTCGGTCGCGCTCGAACCCAACAAGTCGAATCTGTTTTGGATTTACGTATTCGATGGGAGCAACAATCCGGTTGCTGTAGACCCTGATTCCTTCACGATCACCCACGGCCTGTCGATTGCAGGCGCGCCGCTCCCGCATTCCATTGGCGTCGCCGTATCGAGAAAAGGGCTTCAAGGTGGACTAGGAGGAAGCACGGATGTCTTCGAGCGGCTGATCGAAAAAAGCTCCGTACTTCCCGCCAAGAAAACAGAGAAATACAAGACCGTTCGGGCGCTGAAGAAAACCCAAAACGATAACCCTCTTTGGATACGTGTTGGGGAAGGTGAATCCGATATTCCTGACCGCAACGCTTTCGTATGCGAGTTGGGGATCAAGGGGGGCGACCTTCCCCGCGACCTGCCCGAAGGGACAGACGTAGAGCTGACCATAGAGATCAACGAGATTCGGGAGCTTTCCGTCACCGCGTACGTCCCACTAATCGATTTGACGCTGAACGCACGTTCCACCTTCATCGACGAGCTGATCAAGGTCGATGAGGTTGAAAAGGAATTGGACGCTCAAATCGACCGCGCACGCTTGATGTCGTCTAATTACACAGGCGGGCAAATGGAGAAAGTCGTAAACGCGCTCAACTCAGCCTCCACAAGCTTACAGAACGCCCACATCGACGAAGACGAGAAGCGGAAGGCCGTCAAACAAGTCCGCGACCTCAAACAGATTCTGGATGAAGCACAGCAGGCGACCGAGATGCCGCAGCTCGCCAAGGAATTTAATGAGGGGATAAGCAGCGTCACGGAGATCGTTGCCGAGAGCCCAGACGCGGACGATCGCAACAAGCAATCGCTCCAGTTGGCCGAAATCAAAATGGAAGGCGAAAAAGCAATCCGGGATAACGACAAGACCCTTCTGATGGGGGTCAATGACCGGCTACGCGACCTTGCGGGCCGCGCCTTATACTCGCATCCGGCCACATGGGTTCACCACTTCCGCACCCTCCTCAACGAGGGCAACTTCAGCAGCCCAAAAGAAGCGGCCTATTTCATCGAGCAGGGACAGCAGGCCATTGAAAAGAACGACATTGAAGGAGTGAAACGCAGTTGCCGCGGTTTGAACGCCTTGCGGCCGATGGAGAGGCCGCAGACGGCCAAGGTGAACACCTCCGGAATAACGCGGTGATGCCATGACTACATCGCTCAAGGATAATGCGTATCATGTGCTGGGGCTGACTGGCGTTGCCACCGCCAAGCAGATACTCCAGCGATCAAACGAGATCGTTCAGCGGCTCAAGATAGATGACGTGCCGGAATATGAGCTTGATATAGCTGTTTTCAAGAACTACCGCACCGAAGACACGGTTAAGAATGCTTTACGGCGTCTTCAGGTACCCAGAGCGCGCTTCCGAGAATATTTCTTCTGGTTCCGGATTGCTGACGACATCGACAAGAGGGCTGCTGCTCTTCTCACGCAAAAGAACTTCGACCAGGCTATTGCGGTCTGGAAGGCGGCTTCCGACGAACAAAGTAGCGGTGGATTTGCCCACAGGCGAAACCTTGCTTTAGCCATGACCATATCCCTGTTGCATGAGGCCGACCCCATCGGCCGCATCGAATCGTCTCTTACAACATGGGCGTCGTTTCTGGATTCGCCGAAGTTCTGGAAGGCGTTCGTGGACGAATACAAGCAGGATTCGGAACTCCTCAGCGAGGAGGCCATATCGGAATTCCAACGCAATGCTGCCAGCGACCTTTCAGACATATACGCTGAAATTCAGGAAGTTTGGGGCGGAGAAAACTTTGTCTACCGGTTTCAGCAGCTCTTCAATGCGCGCGGCAAGAAGATCGAGGAAAACATCCTCAATCCTGTCTTTCATGCGATCCAAACAGCGATCGAGCAGCTTGAACAAGTCAAGCTTGGGGAAACGGACAACTACGACAGCGCGAAAGCGAGTCAGCTGAAGGCCCCCGCCGCCGCAATCCAGGCGCAGCTAAACAAGCTTATTGACGCGGGTTTCTACGAAGACAGCACGACGAAGCTGTTGCGTGATCGGGCGGCGACGGCGCTGCGCAGGGTCGTTCTCGACATTCACAATCATCATAACGACCTCGATACCTCCGCCAAGCTGCTTCAGCTTGCGATTAAGATTGCGGGCACAGAGAGTCTAAAGGCGCTGCTCAAGACGGACCTGGAGCAGATTCAAAAAAACATCTCTTACGAACAGGACAATACTCTTGCGATAGAAATACCAGGCACGTTCGGGGGCGGTACGATCACCTTTAAGCCGGACCACGTGACATATGGTGGCCGCAAAATCTACTACAAGGACGCGACTACCGTGTCCTATCACGCGATGCGGCGTTCGGTGAATCTGGTCCCCATTTCCCAGACCTACAGTTTCATGGTGGGATCGGCGGACCAGACCATCAGCGTATCCTGGGGCACGACGCTTTACATCGGCAACGAAAAGAAACAGGACGTATGGCAAAGACTTGCCGGCATCGCATCACATGTGATTGAGCCGCAGATCGTCGAGAAAATGGTCCGCCGTATCTTTGTAGATGGCGGAACGGTCCATATCGGCGATTTGGAGTTTACGCGCGAAGGCTATTCGCGATCCAAGCTGTTCGGTCGGCGGGAACACGTTCCCTGGACCGATACTATCTATGTCCCGAAATTCGGCTCGGGAAATGTGACCGTCTGGAAAAATAAGGACGGCAAGGGTGTTTCGTTTGCTATAATTCCGATGTCCACCCCGAACGCAGTCGTGCTGCCTGAATTGATCAAAGCCTGCGTGAATGCGCTGTCCAATGCAAAACGATAAGGAACACCTCAACGTTGATCTCGGGTTCCTCGATGAGGCCCAGCCTCGCGAGGCGGAGACCCTTGCCAAATCCGGCTATAAAGTTAACTGGCGGAACATCGCCATTATCGGCGGGCTAATGGTTGCCGTTTTCATTTGGGCCAATTTGGACGACAAGTCGTCCACGTCGCGAAAATCGTCGCCCGCTCCAGTCGCGTCTGCACCCGTATATCAACCGCCCGCGACGAATACCGGTGGAACGGTGCAGAACGGTCGGTTCAGGTGTTCACGATATGATTCCGACCAGGCTGACCAGCTTTCGCCCGGTAACGAAAGTGAACTAACACTGCAGCAGCAAGAAGTAGCGCGCCGCAGAAATGCGCTTGACAGTCTAACAACACAAATAAATCTGAGCAATGTCAACCAATATTCCGGCAAAGCGGCTATCGACATCTATAACGCGCTAGTTGAGCAGTACAACGCGCAACTTACGTCCTTCAAGTCCGATGTGGTGGCCTATCAAGCTAGAGTAGATCGATTTAATGCACAGGTTGTTGTACACAACAACTACCTGTTGGAACATTGCAGAAGTGGAAGGTGAGTATGCCCGTTACGACAAAGCCGCTTTTGCGCAATGGTCACAAGATTGTAGACAACGTAACGGTAAAGCAGCGCGTAGAGCGCGTATTCTTTGCAGAGGTGTACGCCCTCTCGGATGGAAGCTTCCTCTATCTCTTTTCTAAGCTGAAGCCGGAAAGCGTTGCCCATCGAAGCGGCCGGCACAATCTGATCACCGTCTCGTTAGCTGGAGAAAACTATCCAGCAGTCATTGTTCCGACCCATAGCCGCGAACAATTAGCGACTATCACCGAAGACCTCACCACACTCCGGGGTCTGGATAGCGTCGCCGGCATGAGGGACTTGAAGAATCTTCTCATCAGGGATGTCATCAATCCTCTCCTCAATCCGGAGAAGTACCAAAAGTTCAAACTGTCGATCCCAAACGGGCTGCTTCTTTATGGCCCGCCGGGGTGCGGCAAGACCTTCATCGTCAAAAAGCTGGCGGAGGAACTTCGCTATCACTTGTTTGAGATGAACCCATCTTCGGTCGGCACGCCCTACGTTCATGGTGCCGTCGGTAACATCGCCAAAGTCTTCGACATGGCGCGCAGGGAAAGTCCTGCCATTATCCTCATCGACGAAATCGAGGGCTTGATCCCAAAACGTGAGGAGTTGGGGGCGCACGCCGACATAAAGAAGGAAGAGATCAACGAGTTCCTCCTTCAGCTCAATAACGCTGGCGCCGATAAGATTCTTGTCATTGGCGCAACAAACCGGCCGCACATGATTGATACGGCGATCTTGCGGTCGGGAAGAATGGACAAGCGCATATTCGTGCCTCCGCCGGACTTCGAGGCACGAGAGGAAATGTTTTGTCTTTGCCTCAATGGTCGCCCGTATAGCACCGCGATCGACTTCAAGAAACTAGCGGCGATGACTGAAAATTATGTTGGTTCCGACCTGGAGCTAATCGTGACAGAGGCCGCGCGCGATGCCGTCACCCATGACAGGCCGGAAATTGACGAGACGACCCTCATTCGTGCGATCGAGAAGGTAACGCCTTCACTCATGCAGAATGAAATCGACATGTATAGCGCGTTCGCCGATATGGAGCGGTGGTAAGGCACTTGGTCTGCAGCCGCCATGAGCGATCCAATTTAATGTCCAATTTCATCGCTGATCTTCCTTGTGCGGCAAATCAATATCACAAACCCCTATGCGATTCCCCTCAGCTCGCTGTTGTCGCTGTTTTCTGGGGCTTTCGACGGAACTGATCTGCACGCCAATTGCAGTGCGCCACGACGGCGCGAATCACCAGTGGAGGAAGGGGCCCGGAAAGTTCTCGATTGATCCGGTAACTGACGATCGGTTTGGTCGGGTAACTGACTGGGCTGGAGCCTCATGACGAAAGCCGCTTTGGGCGGCTGAGCATTCCGGCGTGGCTCGTAATGCGCCGCATATCGTGGTTCTCCCGGGTTGATCAGAGTCAGAGGACGGCGAGGGTTTTCGTGTCGGGTGAGAAGTCGAGAGAGAGGCTCTCGACCGCCTGTCGCGGAGACTTGGGAAATGGCGAAGATCGTTATGACGAGCGCGCGGGATATCGCGTTGGATAAATTGGTTGCGTCCGATCTGAACGTCCGGCGGATCAAGGCGGGGGTAAGCATTGAGGATATGGCGGAGGATATCGCCCGGCGCGGCTTGTTGCAGTCGCTGAACGTGCGACCGGAGCTTGATGGCGAGGGCGCGGAGACAAGCCGCTTCACGGTGACGGCGGGTGGTCGCCGGCTCGCGGCGCTCAAACTTCTGGTAAAGCAAAAGCGCCTGGCGAAAAATGCGCCGGTTCCCTGCATCGTAAAGGTGGACGGGATCGAGGAGGAAGATTCACTCGCCGAGAACACGATGCGCGAGGCCTTG